>JAEUKC010000206.1:0-5127 GCA_016794445.1 Myxococcales bacterium | reverse complement strand
CGACGGTTCCATCCGGCGTGCCACTCGGCGTGGAGCTCCGCTTGGACGAGCCGCGCGTCCGGATCCTGGGAGGTGCCGAATGCCTCGATGTCTACGTGGTGTTCTACAGCGGTAACATGCCGCTCGTCGTGCCCGACGGTTGGCCGGGAGAGGGCGGCCCACCCAAGCTGAACTTCGAGCTCGATGGCGCCTTTCTTCCGATGTCGATACCTCATCCAAAGGAAGCGTCACCCATCCTTCTGGGGCCCCACTCGATCTATGGGTTTCCGGTCGCGATCAGCCCGGTGAAAGGCATCCACGGCAAGCATGCGTTGCGACTCGTCTACCGTGGAACAGGACTGTCCGTGAAGTCGCCGGCAGAGCTCGACTCCGACAGCATCACGATAGACTGCGATTGAACGAGAGGGGTTCCGAGACCGGCGGATGGCCTACCAGGTGAGGCCGGTGGCCGCGGGCCACTCCGCCGAGAGTTGCGTGAGACAGCGCCTGCTCGACCGCGATGCGCCGCGTGGCTTCGTGAGATGCAGGTTCACCAGCAGCTGGCCGACACGCCTTGAAACAATGCTTCCAAGTCCGCTGGCGCCCAGGACCGATCGGGCGACATGTTCGGTCTCACCACCAGTGACACTCAGCCCGCCGAACTCGATGTCTCCCTCGAACGACTCATGGGGTGGATGGTCGTAAGGTCCGTCGGCACCAGAGAAGCAGAACATCACGGACACAATCTGACTGCCGTGGGCCCTTGCGAGCACGATGATGCCGTGTTTCAACCAGTGCGCGGTCCGTCCGCCGCCAAAGGCCTTCTCATGGACGCTGGGCCCGAGAAGCACGCTGCATTCGGCCAGCGCATGCGCACTCTCGACGACGATGTCGCGCCCCTCCATCCGGAGTCCACTTTCGGTGAGATGGACGCGCACTCACGTACCGATGTTCGGCAGAGGACTCGTGAAAGGAACGGCAAGACCAAGGTAGACGGCCGAGAGCGTCGCCACACGGCTGGAGGGCGTCACGGCAGCGAGGCGGGCGGCTTCGTGAGCGACGACCCCGCGCCCTTGCCCGCGAGCACCGAGCCGGGCTTCGGCGTCAGATCGATCACCATGCCGACCTTGTCGAAGGTCGTGTAGGTCGCCACCGGATCGGGGACGGCGATGTTGTTGGTGTTCACGAAGCCGGTGGTCTTCGCGGAGAAGCTGAACGTCGTGGCCGCGTTGTCCTTCACGTTGAGGTTCTTCGAGGGCGTGCCGTCCTTGAGGTCGAACACGCCCACCCAGAGCTTGTGGCCATTGGATCCGGGGTTCGCGACCGTGTTGTGCTCGATCTTGCTGTCCTGGCAGCCGTAGAGGGCGATGCCGTGGTAAGCGCCCGCGAGCACCACGTTGTCGCGGACGACGACGTTCGTGCTCACCCCGTCGAACTGGCTGATGCCCTGCAGGTCGTTCTGCAGCGGGCGCTTCGGGTCGGTCGTCTCCTGGACCCAGTTGTGCTCGATGAGGATGTTGTCGTAGCTCGCGCCGTCGAGCGCCCACATCTGCACGCCGTCGTCGTGGTTGGCGTCGCCGTCGGCGGCGTTCACGTAGACGTCGTGGATGTAGTTGTCCCGCAGGATCACGTCCGACGCGATGGGCCGGATTCCGTCGGCCGAGAAGTTCGCGATCTCGTTCCCCTGCACGAGCACCTTCATGCTGGTGGCCGGGCGCGCCTTGCCGTCGCTCAGGATCGCGACGCCGAAGCGCGAGTTGAGGATCTTGGTGCGCGCCACCGAGAGGCAGGCGCCGTTGCGGAGGAAGACGCCGTCGGCGGCGACGTCGAGCCAGTCCTTCGCCGCCCAGGCCTTGCTGTCCTTGACCGTGTAGAGGTGCGCGTCGACGAGGACGACGTCGTGGCTCGCGGTGACGGTGTAGAGCGCGCTCTTGGTGGCGGCGCGCGTGGCGCTCACCTCCGCGCCCGTGACGAGCCAGAAGGCCATGTCGCCGATCGAAAGCCCCTTGGCCGTCGCGCCCGGCTGGAAGTCGAACCAGGTCCAGGTCGTCGCGCTGGCGAGCTCGGGGTTCGCGGACTTGCTCACCTGGACGACCCCGTGGTCGCCGGGGAGCACGATCACGTGGTCGCCCGGCGTGATCTTCTTCTTCGCGAGCGTGGAGGCGAGGGGGCCGAACGGCTTGGCCTTCGAGCCGTCGCCCGTGTCCGAACCGGCCGGATCGACGTACACGGTGCGCGCGAAGGTGGTCGCCGGGGCGGCGCAGCCTGGGTAGACGGGGTACGTACCGCCGGTCGAGCCGTCGGGGATCGATCCGTCGGGCGTCGAGCCGTCCGACGTCCCGTCGCTGGGGACCGCGTCGTCGACGGTCATCGTGTCGTCGGTCGCGCCGTCCGTGGGCGCGTCGCCGGTGTCGCTGCCACTGCACGCGGCTGCCGTGACCGCGCAGACGAACGTCCAGCCGAGGCGCTTGCTCATTCAGGGAGTATACGCCCTTGCATGTATCGCCCATGAGCTATATAGCTAGTTGGCGATGGAACAGACCGACCGCATCGACCTCGCCTTCGCCGCTCTCGCCGCGCCGATCCGGCGCAGCATCCTCGCCCGCCTCGCGCAGGGTGAGGCCACCGTGGCCGAGCTCGCGGCCCCTTTCCGCGTCCGGCAGCCGACCATCTCGAAGCACCTGCGCATCCTCGAGGAGGCGGGGCTCATCGAGGTCGGTCGCGATGCGCAGCGAAGGCCGCGGCGGCTGGTCGTGGGGGGGCCGCTCCGGGAGGTCGACGACTGGCTCGGCCCGTTCCGCGCGCAGTGGGAGCGCCGCTTCGACAACCTCGAGGCTCACCTCGCCCGCATGGCGGCCGCGACGACCACGCCCATCGCGAAGAAGCCGAAGAAACCCAAGTCCCAGACCAGCAACCGAAGGAGCCCGAAGTGATCGACGCCAAGACCGCCACGACCATCGACCGAGAGACCCTGACCATCACCTTCCAGCGGCGCTTCGGCGTCGCGCGCGAGCTGGTGTTCGAAGCGTGGACGAAGCCGGAGCAGGTGACGCACTGGTGGGATCCGGGCGGTACGCCGCTCGCGGAGTGCGAGATCGACGCGCGCCCCGGCGGCGCGTTCAAGTTCGTGAACCGTGGCGACGCGCACAGCCCGCCCTTCGCGGGGACGTACCGCGCGGTGGAGCGCCCGGCGCTCCTGGTGTTCGACGCGCTCGGCGCCCTCGGCACGGTGCGCCTCGAGATCGCGGACGGCGGCACGCACATGACGGTGACCATCCGCTGCGGATCGGAGGAGCACCTCGATCACTTCGTGAAGCTCGGCGTCGCCGACGGGACGGACCGCACGCTCGACAACCTGGTCGCCTACCTCGCGAGGGCGTGACCACGAATCGGAGCTACTGACCCGTCGCGAGCTTCCAGGGGTGGAAGGCGATGCGCTTGACGCTCTTGGTGACGATCAGCTCGTCGTCCACGAGCGCCAGCGCATCGACCGAGTCGGCGACCTTGCCCCAGCCCAGACGCTCGCCGGTGGCGGCGTCGAACGACGCGACGAAGTTCGTGCGCGCCCACTCCGGGTACCGGTCCCGCACCTCGATGGGTGTCTTGACGTCGAGCGACTCGCCGTAGCCGAGGATGCGGCGCCCGTCCGCCGTCAGCTGGGCGAGCTTGAGGACGGGAGGGAGCGTGTGGAGGACCGCGCCATCCGTCGTCATCACGACGAAGCTCCGGCCCACGCGGGCGAGGAGGTTCGTCCCCGTTTGCGCGCCAGCGAGCCGGGTCGGTGCCCCTTCGGTGCCGCTCTTCACCGCGGCGATCCCGGACGAGGTCGCGACGAACAGCTCGTCTCCAGCGCTCACGAAGAGCTTCGCTCCGACGAACGCCGCGTCGAGGACGATACCCTCCGCGGCGATCGCGTGGGTCACGCGTGGTAGGCCGGGGGAGCCGAGCGGCCACCACCAGAGCTGCAGCCGGCGGTCCTCCGTGGAGGCCATGCCCCATGCCACGATGGCCTCGGCCTGCCGCGAGGCGAGGCAACCCGAGAGGACGGCCGCCTCCGGCAGCTCGTAGGTGGCGATGCGGGTCTTCGCACCGAACACCTCGACGCGAGGAGCTTCGTCGTCCGCGCCCCACAGCCCTACCGCGACCTCACCACCGGGGAGCGCCGATGCCGACACGATGTGCCGCTCGCCGGTGTCGATCTTCTGGAGCGCCTTCTCTCCGCGGCGGAGGCGGAAGAGCGCCTGCGCATCGCCGTAGAGCAGCTCCGCTCCGTCCGGAGCCACCTCCAGGATTCGCCCGGAATAGGTGACGTCACCACCGACCTTCACGCTGGATGGAAAGCTCGCGGGCTTGGCTGCCATGGGAACGACAGACTGCCCGAAGTCGAGGTGGCTTGGAACACCGCCTCGACGTCATCCCCGTTCGTCGCCGGCGACGGCGCTGGCTCCATCCTCGACATCCCCCGGTGGTCTCGGCTCGCCGTCCACTTCGGCCTCCCAGAACGCGCTGGTGTCCCACGGGCCCGTGCGAAGAGGTTGCAGAGAAACTCGTCCGGCGACTGCGCCTCCAGACCCTCCGGGAGCGGTGCAAAGTCCTTGAGGTTCGACGTCGTGATCACCTGTGCACCGGCCTTCACCGCCGCAGCTACGACGTGCCGATCCTTGATGTCGTTCAGGAGCCCGGCGACGAGCGAGGCGTGGCCGGTCACCTGCGCTTCGGGAAAGAACCGCTCCATCGTTGCGCGCAGTCATGCGGCCTTGTCGGCAGCCATCGTACCGGTCGAGACCAGATTGCGCTCCATCTCGTCCAGGATCTCGGCGCTCCAGCGGAGCTGGTAGAAGCCCGCGGCAGCTGCGCGGAGGACGGTGTCCCGCAGCGTGAGCGGGAACAACACGTTCGCGTCGACCACGACGATGAAGGGCGCCGGGACCATGCAGCCTCGAAGCGCGCAGTCTACTTCAGTTCGGAATCGTACCCGCCGAACTCTTCGGTCATGCGCGAGAGCTCGCGAAGCCCGGCGCGACGGTCCTTGTCGCGCAGCTCCTTGAACTCGAGCACGTCTTCGATGCGAAGGCGGCGGTGCTTGCCCGTCTTGCGGAAGGCGATGCGTCCCTCGTCGAGAAGGCGCACGAGGTACTGACGGGAGAC
>JAEUKC010000197.1:0-12221 GCA_016794445.1 Myxococcales bacterium | reverse complement strand
CGAGCGCGAGGCCCTGCATGACCGCGAGGGTGAACCAGGGCGCGTTGTCGACCGCGGGTACGCCGGCGAGGTGGGGGAACGCCTCGTGGAACGCGCCGCGCACGCCCGCCCAGAACCGCGCGCTGATGCTGGTCATCGAGGCGCGCATCGTGGGATCGGTGCGCGCGGCGACGAGGAGCTCGAGCCAGGCGTGGAACGCCGGGCCGCTGGTCATCTTCCACAGGAGCTCGATGGCCGCGGTGGTGCGGTCGGCGTCGGCCGGCAGCACGGCGAAGCTCGCCCGGAACTCGTCGAGCCGTTTCTGGAAGATGTACTCGACCGCGCTCGCCACGAGCTCCGCCTTGGTCGGGTAGTGGTGCAGCTGCGCGCCGCGCGACACGCCGGCGCGCTCGGCGATCTCGGTCGTGCTCGTGGCCGCGTACCCGAGCTCGTCGAGGCAGGTGAGCGTCGCCTCCAGGAGCGCGTGTTTGGTGGTGGCCGAGCGCTCTTCCTGCGTGCGGCGTGGCTTCTTGGGCGTGGTTCCGTTGGGCTTGTCGACCGTCACGCGCGATCGCGTACCACGGACAGTCTGGTGCGGAAGAGGGAACCGGTGCATCTAGTGGGATGACGCACCTCGCCGATCGCCTGGAAAACAAGTGCGCAAAACGCTTCGCACTCGTGAGCCCGACCGAAGCCACAAAACGGCCGAGCGCCGCCTTCGAGGGGCGACGCTCGGGAACCGTGCGGACCGACCTCAGTTCGGCGAGGGCGCGGCCTCGGGCTCGGTCTTCTCGATCGGCTTGGGCATCGAGTCGAGGGCGAGCTCGAGGACCTGGTCCATCTTGGAGACCCAGCAGAACTCGACGACGTCCTGCACCTCCTTGGGCACCTCCTCGAGGTCGCGCTTGTTGCGCTCGGGGGCGATGATGCGCTTGATGCCGGCGCGGTGGGCCGCGAGGACCTTCTCCTTGAGGCCGCCGATGGGCAGCACGCGGCCGCGCAGGGTGATCTCGCCGGTCATCGCGACGTCGTGGCGCACGCGGATGCCGGTGAGCAGCGACACGAGCGCGGTGAGCATGGTGACGCCGGCCGAGGGGCCGTCCTTGGGCATGCCGCCGGCGGGGATGTGGATGTGCAGGTCGCGCTTGTCGAGGAAGTCCTTGGCGATGCCGTACTGCTCGGCGCGCGAGCGCACGAACGAGAGGGCGGTCTGCGCGGACTCCTTCATCACGTCGCCGAGCTGGCCGGTGAGCTGGAGCTTGCCGGAGCCGTGCATCGTGGTGGCCTCGATGAAGAGGATCTCGCCGCCGACGCTCGTCCAGGCGAGGCCCGTGGCGACGCCGCAGTCCTCCGTGCGCTCGGCGACCTCGGACGTGTACTTGGGCGCGCCCAGGTACTCGTGGAGCTCGTCGAGGTTCTCGACCTTGCGCGGGGTGAGATCGCCCTCGGCGACCTTGACCGCGACGCCGCGGATCACGTCGGCGACGCGGCGCTCGAGCGAGCGGACGCCGGCTTCGCGGGTGTAGACGTCGATGATGTTCTCGAGCGCGTCGTCGGTGATCTCGAGGAGCGACGTGCCCTTCTGGCCGGGCTTCGGCGGCGCACCCGTGACCGGGTCCTTGACGTTGGGGATGCCGTGCTCCTCGATCTGCTTGGGTACGAGGTGCTGGCGCGCGATGGCGAGCTTCTCGCGGCGCGTGTAGCCGGGGATCTCGAGGATCTCCATGCGGTCGCGGAGCGGCGCGGGGATCGGGTCGGCGATGTTCGCGGTGGCGATGAACATCACGTGCGAGAGGTCGTAGGGGATCTCGACGTAGTGGTCGACGAAGGTGTGGTTCTGCTCCGGGTCGAGCACCTCGAGGAGGGCCGCCGCCGGGTCGCCGCGGAAGTCGTGGCCGATCTTGTCGACCTCGTCGAGCATGAACACCGGGTTCACGGTGCCCGCCTTCTTCATGCCCTGGATGAGCTGGCCGGGGAGGGCGCCCACGTAGGTGCGGCGGTGGCCGCGGATGGCCGCCTCGTCGTGCACGCCGCCGAGCGAGATGCGGTGGAACTTGCGGCCGAGGGCGCGCGCGATCGAGCGACCGAGGCTCGTCTTGCCGACGCCGGGCGGCCCGAGGAGGCAGAGGATCGGGCCTTTCTTGTCCTGCTTGAGCTTGCGGACGGCCAGGTACTCGAGGATGCGCTTCTTGACCTTCTCGAGGCCGTAGTGGTCCTCGTCGAGGATCTTGCGGACGGCCTGGATGTCCATCACGTCCTGCGTGGAGACGTGCCAGGGGATGTCGAGGATCCAGTCGAGGTAGGTGCGGACGACCGTGTACTCGGCGCTGCCGACCTGCATGCTGCGCAGGCGCTTGAGCTGCTTCTTGGCGACGGTCTCGGCCTCGGTCGGGAGCTGCGCCTTGACGATGCGCTCCTCGATGCCGTCGAGATCGCCCTGGTCGCCGTCGTCCTCGCCGAGCTCCTCCTTGATCGCCTTGAGCTGCTGGCGCAGGACGTACTCGCGCTGGTTCTTGCCCATGTCCTCCTTGATCTGGGAGTTGATGCGCTCGCGCATCCGGAGGACCTCGAGCTGGCGGGTGAGCAGGCGCAGCACCATGCGGATGCGCTCGTTCACCTCGGTGCACTCGATGATCTTGGCCTTCTCCTCGATCTGGGCGTCGAGGTTGGCGGCGACGAGGTCGGCGAGGGCGCCGGGCGCCTGGATGCTGTCGATGAGCGAGCCCGCCTCGCGGGGCAGCTCGGGCATCAGCTGGATGACCTGCTTCGCGATGTCGCGCAGGCTCATGGCGAGCGCCTCGGCCTCGACCTCGTTGCTGGAGGCCTCGTCGAGGCGGGCGATCTTGGCCTTGAGGTAGGGCGCGGTCTGGTGGATGCGCTCGAGCTTGATGCGGCAGATGCCCTGCAGGATGAGCGAGTAGTTGCCCGACGAGTGCTTGAGCGCCTTGAGGACGCGCGCCGCGCAGCCGTGGACGTAGAGGTCGTCCTGGCCCGGGTCGTCGGTCGACGAGTCGCGCTGGGCGAAGATCGCGATGACGGGGGCGCCGAGGTTGTCGACGTCCTCGACGAGCGCGACGCTCTTCTCGCGGCCCACGTCGAACGGCGCGACTGCGCCGGGGAACAGAACGGCGTTGCGGATCGGCAGGACGGGCAAATCGTCCCCGAACACGATCTCTTCCTCCGGGCGGGCTTTCTTGTCCGTCATGTTTCGGACACTAGTCACAGCCTGGTGGACGCGCCAGGGTGGATTTGGCCAAGCAGAGGGCCGAACCACCGTTCGCGCCGCGGGTGCGCCTCTCTACCTACCCAGTCGCCCGGGTCGTCCTGGCCGCGACGGCCTCACTTCCGGCCGCAGACGGCGCGGAGCTTGGGCGAGGTGGTCTCGGGTTCGAGGTGGACGACGTTGGCGTTGTCGAGGTAGTGGCGGCACGCCTCGATGGCGGCGCCGGTGGCGTCGAGCGCCACGTAGGCCGTCGCGGTCAGCTTGCCGATGCGGGCGAGCTGGCTGCGGGTGGCGTCGCCGATCCCGAGGAGGCGGCTGCCGAGCGCCACCGCCTCGACCCAGCGGCCCTCGACGACCTGCTGCTGGAGCGTGGTCAGCTTGGTCTCGATCTCCTTCTGGTGCTCGCGGGCCTTGCCACCCCCGAGCCCTCCGAGGGCGAGGCCCGACTCCTCCTTCGCCTTCTGCTCGCCGTCGGCGGTGAGCACGAGCGACTCGAGCGGGATCAAGACGACGTCGCCGCGCTTGATGTCGTTGCCCTTGAGGTCGTTGAAGATGACCAGCTTCCAGGCGAGCATCTTGTCGCCGAGGTAGCGCTGCGAGAGATCGAAGATGGTCTCGTTGGCCGAGGCGTAGTGCCGGAGCACGTAGGGGATGACGATCTCGCTGCCGGGATCGGGCGGCAGCCAGGGGTGGGTGCCGTTGGCCTCGGCGAGCACGGCGGCCTGCTTGACGTCGCCGAGGTAGCGGTCGGCGAGCATCCCCCACGTGTCGCCGAGCGCGGTGCGCTGGTGGCCGACCGTGGGCACCTCGAGCCGCATGCCGGCGGCGATCATGCTGCCGCCCTGCGCGTCCAGGGCGTTGGCGCCGACCAGCACGTGCTCGAGGTCGGTGCGGCCGTAGAACGTCTTGGCGATCGAGGCCAGGGTCTCGCCCTTGCGGACCACGTGGGTGAACGCGCTCGCGTCGCCGCTGATGGCGAGCGCGCCGAGGAACAGGGCGAGCGAGAGGGTGCGGCGCTTCATCAGGGGCCTCCATCGAGGGGGGCGAGGGTGGACGGCACGGACTCCGGCTTCTGCGAGGCGCTGGCGGAGGCGGACGCGGAGCTGCTCGGCACGGGCGGCGGGAGGAACTCGTCGGGGTGGGCGGGCTGCGGCACCGGGAGCACGACCTCCACGGTGACGGTCTGGTCGACGCCGACCTCGACCGCCCGCTTCTCGGTGGCCTGGGGGTGCTTGAACGTGAACACGTGGCGCCCCGGGCGCACGCGGAGGAGGCGCCCGATCGGCGTCGTGTCGACCTCGGTGCCGTCGATCGAGACGCGCGCCCAGGGGCGGCACAACACGCGCACGTACCCGGCCGGTCCGTGCTCCGCGAGGGGCGAGCCGCTCGCGAGGGCGGCCTTGTTGGCGCGGGCGTGGCGGAGCTCGAGGGCGACGCCACCCCCGAGCATCGCGATCGCGCAGGCGACGATGCCGGCGACGGTGGGGCGCAGCGGCACCGCGCGGGGGCGCAAGGGCGCGCGGCGGGCGCGGGCCGGATCGACCGACTCCTCGCGCACCGAGCGCCGCTCGTCGAGGAACCCAGCGCGCGAGAGGACCCGGCGGTGGAGCGGTGACAGGTCGGCGGTGAGGCGCTCGGCGAGGAACGTGGTGAGCTCCTGCACGAGATCGTCGGTGGAGTCGTAGCGATCGGCGGGGCGCTTGCCGAGGCAGCGCATGGTGATGCGCTCGATGCCGCGCGGCACGACCACGCCCTGCGCGCGGAACGGTCGCGGGGGGTCGCGGCGCACGCGCTGGATCGCGGGTCGACCGTCGTCGCCGTCGAAGGGGCGCGCGCCGGCGAGCATCTGGTAGAGCACGATGCCGAGGGCGAACTGGTCCGCGCGGTGGTCGACCACCTCGCCGAGCAGCTGCTCGGGGGCCATGAACGCGGGCGTCCCCACCGCGTCGCCCGCCTCGCTGTCCTCGGTCCCTTCGAGCGCGATGCCGAAGTCGGACACCTTGACCACGATGCGATCGTGGCTCGAGTCGGCCTGCTGCCCGGTGCGGCCGATCAGCACGTTGCCCGGCTTGACGTCGCGGTGCACGACGCCGCGCGCGTGGGCGTAGGCGAGCCCGCGCGCGATCTCGAGGCCGATGGCCGCGGCCTCCTCGGGCGAGAGCCGCGGCGTGCGCGCGAGGACCTCGCCGAGCGACGCGCCCTCCACGTACTCGAGCACCATGTGCGGCGGTCGCTCTCCCGCCACGCCCTCGTCGAAGTCGAGCAGCTCGACCACGTTCGGGTGACGGAGCCCGGACAGCAGGCGCGCCTCGCGCTCGAAGCGGCGGTGCGAGGCGCTGACCTTGCCGGCCGCGGTGCGCAGCACCTTGAGCACCACGCCACGGCCGATGCCCTCGGTCTCGGCGCGGTAGACGTCGCAGAGGAACCCGGACTCGAGCGCGCCGAGGATGCGATGGTGGCCGATTCGGGGAGGCAGCTCGGGCATGGGCGGGGCGGGGGACCCTCTAGGTGGTCTCGGGCGGTGGAGGAACGCTTGGCTCGGTGCGCAATGTTACCCCGCGAACGTTCGGGGCCGATCCCGTGCTGGACATAATGCCTGCGAGGGGGCACCGTCTCTCCAGAACACCCTGTTCGGAGGACGAAGTGATGCACAAGCTCCCCGGAATCCTGCTGGTTGCGACCCTGACCGCCTGTACCGGAGCCGTGGGCGGCCCGGCCGTGGGCCAGGACCCCGAGAACCCCGAGGAAGACACGGGTACGACGGTCGACCCCACCGACCCTGACGGGGGCACGGAACCGACCGACTCTGGAACCCCTGGCAAGGACAGCGGTACGCCCTCGACGGACACGGGTACGCCCTCGACGGACACGGCCCCTCCGCCCCCGCCGCCCGATCCCGGCCCCTCTGGCCTGCCGGTGATGACCAACCTCGCCATCAAGGAGGTCGCCTTCTTCCAGGGCGTGAAGGTGAGCGTGGCCCGCGACGGCGCGAAGACCACCGGCCTCGCCCCGGTGATCGCGGGACGCGAGGCGCTGGTCCGGGTGTTCGTGGAGCCGATGGCCGGGTGGTCGCCGCGCGACGTGCAGGGCGAGCTCGCGCTGATCTCGGCGAGCGGCACGCAGCACTACACCGCGAGCCTCTCGGTCAGCGCGGCGTCGACGGACGCGTCGCTCGGCTCGACGCTGAACTTCAACGTGCCCGTCGGCGTGCTCGCCAACGACACGCAGTACTCGGTGGTGCTCCAGTCCAAGACCGGCGCTCCCGCGGCGGGCGACAGCAGCAAGGCGCGCTACCCGGCGACGGGGACCGAAGCGCTGCCGATGAAGAGCACCGGCGAGGTGCTCAGGGTGAAGATCGTGCCGATCCAGTACGGCGCCGACGGCAGCAACCGCCTGCCCGACACGTCGCCCGCCCAGATCGAGACCTACCGCCGCGCCTTCTACGCGATGTATCCCGCCAAGCAGGTCGAGATCACCGTGCGCGCCGCCTACCCCTACGCGTCGGCCATCACGGCCAGCGGGAGCGGCTTCAGCAACGCGCTCAACGCCATGGTGAAGCTGCGCCAGAGCGACGGCGCCCCGAAGGACGTCTACTACTATGGCGCGTTCGCGGCCTCGTCGTCGTTCAGCTCGTACTGCAGCGGTGGCTGCGTCACGGGGCTCTGCGGCCTCCTCACCTCGTCCGCCGACTCCGTCGGGCGCGCGTGCGTCGGCGTCGGGTTCACCGGTGCGCAGAGCGCCAACACGGCCGCCCACGAGATCGGTCACGCCCACGGACGCCAGCACGCGCCGTGCGGCACGAGCGGCGACGCCAAATACCCGTACTCGGGCGGCAGCATCGGCTCCTGGGGGTACGACCTCGTCGGCAAGAAGCTGTTCTCCCCTTCGGGCACCAAGGACTTCATGAGCTACTGCGATCCCACCTGGATCAGTGACTACACCTACGCGGCGCTCGCCACGCGCATGGCCACGGTGAACGGCGCGGCGATGATGTTCGGCACCACGACCGCCCCGACCCGGTACCGATTCGTCAACGTAGGCGCAGGTGCGA
This sequence comes from Myxococcales bacterium, assembly GCA_016794445.1. GTDB lineage: Bacteria > Myxococcota_A > Polyangia > Polyangiales > JADJMO01 > JADJMO01. The sequence goes on along the minus strand of JAEUKC010000197.1, from coordinate 4,968 downwards.
CCTTGTCGTGGGGGGAGAGCATGACGCTCACGGACCAGCCGTTCGGCGCGCCGCGCGACGTGGTGTTCGACCTCGGCGGCGGCAAGACGCAGACGGTCACGGGGTACTACTACCCCTACGGCGATCTCGAGGGCGGATACCTGCTCGTCCCGGAGCCGACCACAGGCTACTCTTCCATCCGCGTCCGAGACGTCGTCCCGAGCCTCGACGTGCGGCTTGCCGCACCCGTCGCCTTCGCCGACTGATCGGTCCGCGATCCGCGTCTGTTCGCTGTCTGGTCAGGGGCGGGCGCGGGTACGGGATGGGGGGCCATCTCCTAGGGAAAAAGAATGCGCATCTCTTCGCTTGGTCTGCTCTTCGTCCTCACCGCTGCCTGCTCCGCCAAGTCCAGCACCGACGCTCCCGTGGGCGATTCGGGTACGGAGGAGGACGTCCTGCCGACGGCGGGCCTCGAGCGGACCAAGGGCCTCGCCGTCGCCGAGGTGGCCGTGATGCAGGGCCCGAAGGTCAGCGTGGCCAAGGACGGCGCCGCGTCGCCGCGGGGGAACGCCTCGGTCATCGTGGGGCGGCAGGGGATCCTGCGCGTCTACGTCAAGCCCGACGACACCTGGACCGCGCGCGAGGTCGTGGCCAAGCTCGTGCTCGAGAGCGGCGGCGCGAAGAAGACCTTCACGGAGAAGAAGTCGATCCTCGGGCCGTCGACCGACGAGGCGCTCGAGTCGTCGTTCAACTTCACCCTCGACGTGGACGTGATCGCCGCCGACACCGCGTTCTCGGTCGAGCTCCTCACCGAGAAGGGGCAGACCTCTCCGAGCAGCGCCGACGCCGCGCGCTACCCCGCCGACGGCGCCGCGCCGCTGGGCGCCATCCCGACGGGCGAGAAGCTCCAGGTGATGATCGTCCCCATCAAGTACAACGCCGACGGCAGCGGTCGACTCCCCGACACGAGCGCCGAGCAGCTCGAGGTGTATCGCAGGCAGTTCATGCGCATCTACCCGGCGCGCGAGGTGGAGATCACGGTGCGCAGCGAGCCGTACGCGTGGTCGCAGCCGATCCAGCGCAACGGCTCCGGGTTCAACCAGATCCTGAACGCGATCATCGGGCTGCGGCAGAAGGAGGCGCCCGCCAAGGGCGTCTACTATTACGGCGCCTTCCAGCCCGCCAGCAGCTTCGCGAGCTACTGCGTGAGCGGGTGCGTGGCGGGGCTCTCGCCGCTCGCCACCAACCCGGGCGACAGCTGGACCGCGGCCAGCGTGGGGCTCGGCTACACCGGCGAGCAGTCGACCGAGACCGCGGTCCACGAGGTCGGTCACGGGCACGGCCGCAAGCACTCGCCGTGCTCGCCTGGCCCCACGGGCGCGCCCACCGGCACGCTGGGCGACGCCGATCCCGCATACCCCTACGGCGGCGCCAAGATCGGCCCCATCAGCTGGGACGTCATCGAGCAGAAGCTCGTGCCCGCCACGAACGTGCGCGACTTCATGAGCTACTGCGAGCCCACGTGGGTGAGCGACTGGTCCTTCGGCGCGCTCGCCAAGCGCATGGCGTTCGTCTACGGCGTCGCCCGCGAGGTGCCGGGGCCGGTCGAGAACTACCAGATGTTCTCGGTCGACGAGCGCGGCGCGCTGAGCTTCGGGCCGGCGGTCGAGACCGGCTGGGGTCCGCGGGACGACGCGCGCCCCGTGACGATCGAGCGCGCCGACGGCTCGAGCGCCGAGGTCGTCGGGCACTTCTATCCCTACGACCACCTCCCGGGCGGCATGCTGGTCGTGCCGGTCGGCAAGGGCAAGCTGAAGGCCGTCTCGGTCAAGAACCTCGTCGGTCTGCCGGGCGTGGTGCGCGCGGTCGCGCCGCTCTAGGCTCGCCCGCATGTCGCTCCCCCTGCTCGAGGGTCACCGTGGGGCCCTCGAGTCCTGCACGTTCTGCCCCAAGCTGTGTCGCGCCGCGTGCCCGGTGTCGGCCGCCGACGGCCGCGAGACCACGACCCCGTGGGGCAAGATGAGCGACGCCTTCCTCGTCGCGAGCGGGTCGCTGCCGAGGAACGAGTCGCACGCGGCCCTCGCCTGGGCGTGCACCGGCTGTCGCGCGTGCCGTCAGGCGTGCGACCTGCGCAACGAGCCCGCCGAGACCCTGTTCGACGCGCGCGCCGAGTACTTCGCCGCTGGCGTCGCGCCGGCCGCCGTGAAGGCCCACGTTTCTCGGCGGAGCGAGCGCAGCGAGGACCACGCCCGCGCGGTGGGGTCGGCGATCCTGCGCGCGCGAGCCCGAGGCGCGCGGGTCGACGACGCGGCGGACGTCGCGGTGCTCGTCGGCTGCGGGGTCGACGCGGACGACCCGGGCGATCCGCTCGCCGACGCCATCGTCGCCGCCGCGCAGCTGGTCGGTCGTCCGGTGGCCGTACTGCGCGGGTGCTGCGGGCGGGACTCGTTCGCGGCCGGCGATCGCCCAGGGCTCCTCGCCGACGCGAGCGCCCTCGCGGCGAGCCTCGTGGGCAAGAAGACGCTGGTGGTGGCCGACGCAGAGTGCCTCGAGACCTTGCGCGTCGCCTACCCGCGCCGCGAGCTCGCGCTGCCGCCGACGGAGCTGGTCCACCTCGTGGAGCTCGCGGCCGCGGGCCTCCCGCGCCTCGCTCGGCTCGGCGCGGCCGCGGTTCGCTACCACGACGCCTGCGCGATGGGGCGGGGGCTCGGCCTCTACGAGGCGCCGCGCCAGGTGCTCGCGCGCGTGTTCGGCGCCGCGCCGGCCGAGCTGCCTCGCTCGCGCGAGTGGGGAACGTGCAGCGGGGGTGGCGGGTTGCTCCCCGAGACGATGCCCGAGGTCGCGCGCACCATCGCCGAATCGCGCGCCGCGGAGCACGCCGCGGCCGGCGGGGGCATCGTCGTCACGGCGTGCCCGCGCGCCGCGCGCAACCTGCGCAAGAGCGGGGTCGAGGTGAGACTGCTCGTGTCGGTCGTGGCGGCTTCGCTCGAGGCCGCGTCGCCCCGCTCCCTCGGGGACCGGCCGGCGGGCTGACCCGCCGTGGAGCAGCGCGCCGGCTCGCTGTCTCGCCGCGTGCTCGCGGCGTTCGCGGTCGTGGTCGTCGCGTTCGCGGCCACCGTCGCCGCGGGCCTCTTCGCGCAGCGGCGCGCCGCGCAGGAGGTGGCCGCGCTGAGCCTCGGGTACACGCCGCTCGAGACCGCGCTCGCCCGCGCCCGCGCCGCGCAGTGGACGGTGGCCGCCCGCCTCGATCGCCTGCTCGACGACCCCCGCGCGGCGGGCACCACGCGCGACTGGCTGCTCACCGTGGCCCGCGGTCGACCGGCGGTGCTCGCCGAGGCGCGCGCGGCGATCCGCGCCGGCCTCGTCACCTCGCCCGACCCGACGACGCGCGCGTTCGGCGAGGAGGTGCTGCGGGAGCTCGACGCGCTCGAGAAGAACCTCGACGGCGCCGCCCGCGACCTTCCGCCGCTGTTCGGCGCGCTCGAGGCCAACGACAAGGCGCGCGCCGAGACCCTGCTGCGGGCGCTCTCGGCGCGCGAGCGCGGCGCCGCGACCCGCCTCGACGACCTCGCGGGGCGGATCGGCGAGCGCCGCCGCGCGGTGGTGCAGGAGGGCGTCGCGCGCGACCAGCGTGCCATCGTGATCTCGGTGGGCCTGGCGCTGGTGTCGCTCGTCGTGGCGGCGCTCGGCACGCGCGACGTGCGGCGCCGGCTGCAGCCGCTCGGGCGCCTGACGGAGCGCGCCAAGGCCATCGCGGCCGGCGACCGCTCGCCGGTGCCCGCGGAGCTCCTGCCGGGGCCCGACACCAAGGCGGTCGACGAGATCGCGCAGCTCGGCGCCGCGTTCGGCGCGATGGTGGAGGGCGTGGCGAGCCGCGACGCCGATCTGCTGCGCCTGCAGCGTCGGCAGGAGGACATCGTCAACCACCTGCGGGCCGCGGTGCTCGCGCTGCGCGCCGACGGCCGCATCGACGCGGCCAACCCGGCGGCCCGGACGCTGCTCGGGGCGAGCGAAGGAGGGCGCCTGGCCGAGGTGTCGCCGGCGCTCTGGGCGCTCGTCGCGCAGGACGTGTCGGCCGCCGCGGACGAGGGCAGGGAGCCGGCCGCGCGGAGCGCCGTCACCCTGCCGCAGGAGGGGCGCGACCCGCTCGTGCTCGACGTGCGCGTGGTGCCGATGCGCGGCGACGACGCCCGCCGCGCGCTGCTCGTGGCCGACGACGTCAGCGAGGCCGCGGCGGCGCAGAAGCGCGCGCTGCAGGCGGAGCGGCTCGCCGCGATCGGCAAGATGGCCGCGCACGTCACCCACGAGATCCGCAACCCGCTCTCTTCGATCGGCCTGAACGCCGAGCTGCTCGACGAGACGCTGGCGAGCGAGCACGCGAGCGCGGAGGCGCGGCGGCTCTTGACGGCGATCGTGCGCGAGGTCGGGCGGCTCTCGGACGTGAGCGAGGAGTACCTGCGCGTGGCCCGGCTGCCCTCGCCGCGACCGGACCGCGTGGATCTCGGGGCGCTCGTGCGCGAGGTGGCGGCGTTCGCGAAGCCCGAGCTCGAGCGCGCGCGCGTGCAGGTGGTGCTCGCGTTGCCCGAGGTGCCGGCGGTGGTGTCGATCGACGAGGCGCAGGTGCGGCAGGCGCTCGTGAACCTGATCCGCAACGCGCGCGAGGCGATGGAGGAGGGGGGCACGCTCACCCTCGGCGTGCGTCACCTCGGCGCGACGGTCGAGCTCAGCGTGGCGGACGAGGGGGCGGGCATCCCCGAAGACGTCCGGGCGCGCATCTTCGATCCGTTCTTCACGACCAAATCCACCGGCACCGGGCTCGGGTTGCCGCTGACGCGGCAGATCCTCGAGGCCCACGGGGGAGGGATCGCCTGCCTGCCGGGGAGCCCGCGCGGCACGGAGTTCCGCCTCACGTTTCCCGCGCCGTCGGCCTCCGAACGCCTGCCTCCCGTGGTAGAAGCGCCGGATGAGTGAGAGGCCTGACGGGCGGGG
>JAEUKC010000162.1:0-28013 GCA_016794445.1 Myxococcales bacterium | reverse complement strand
CGGCTCCCGCGGAGTAGCCGTCAGGGGCGGGTGAACTTGATCACGAACCGGTCGCTGGTCCCGCGCTTGTCGGCGGCGGCGGACGGCGAGTCGTTCCAGTCGTGGGTGTCCGCGGGGTTCGCGAGCACGTCGCTCTTGCCGGCGACGGTGAAGCCCGCGGCGGTGATCTCCTTCACCACCGCGGCCTCCTCGATGCGGTGCAGGGTCTTCACGTCGTCGAGCCCGTGGCCGGCCGCCGCGGCGTGGTCGACGACGCAGTAGGTGCCACCCGGCTTCAGCGCCGCGAAGATGGCCTTGTTCATCTTGCTTCGGTCGGTCTCGAGCCACACGCTGTCGTGGTAGAACAGCACCATCACGACCGCGTCGAGCCCCGTGGCCTCGGCCGGCAGCGGGTCGTCGAACTCGCGATCGACGCGCACGACACCGGCCATGACCGGCTTCTTCAGGCGCGCCGCCCACGGCGCTTCGGCGAACTTCTCGAGCACGAACTTGTTGTTCTGCGCCCACACCTTGCCGGTCGGGCCGACGATGCGCGCGAGCAGCTCGGTCGTGTATCCACGGCCCGCGCCGAGGTCGGCGACCTTGCCTCCCGGGCCGATGCCGCAGAACGAGAGCACCTCGGCGGGCTTGCGGCCGGCGTCGAGCGCGCGGTCGTCGGCGTCGCGGTCGGGCGCGGCGACGGCCTTCTGCGCGTGGGCGAGCAGGTCGACGGTCTGCGGAGGCGCGTCGGGCCCCTTCTTGGCCGGAGAGCAGGCGAACAGCGCGACGGCGAGAGAGTACGCGAAGGGACGCATGGTGCTCGGTAGCGCGGGTGGCGTGATCGAGCGAGCAGAGCCGTGACGGTGTGCTGTACTGGGCGCGAACATGGCCCTCGATCTCGACGCGACGGCGACGATCCTCCGCCACGCCGACCCGAAGAAGCTGGCGCCGCTGATCGCGCCCCTGCGCGCGGCGAAGGAGGAGCTGCAGGTGCTCGCGGTCGCGGTCGATGCGGCGCTCGAGGCCGGGCGGATCGCCCCGCGGTACGAGTTCCGCGCGAAAGGCGCGAAGAAGGGAGTGCCGCACCTGCTAGGGAAATACCTCGGCAAGGCGGCCGCGTACGGCGCGGAGCTTCGTTGCTTCGAAGAGGAACGGCTCGTCGCCGGAGGCGATGCGCGCGCCATCGTGCGCGCGTGGGCCGTCGAGGCCGCCGAGAGGGTGTGTCGCGCGCACGGGGAGACGGACCCACGGGCGCTCGAGGCGATCGCGGCGGCCCGGGTCCACGTCGAGGGCGGGTCGACGGCGCGACTCGACCTCGCGCGCGACGGTGGGCGCGCGGCGTGGGCCGAGGCGAACCCGCACGTCGCTCCGGCCTCGGTGGCCGCGCGCACCGCCGCCGTGAGCACCTCGCTCGAGGACGCATGGGAGGCAGGCTACTACGTGGCCAGCACCGCCGCCGGGTGGCTCGAGGCCCCGCTCACCCACGCGATCCAGCAGCTGACCTCCCGCGACGGTCCGCTCTCTCGCGCCGCGGTCGTCGTCCTCGAGGCTCACTGGGCGAAGCTGAACGAGGAGCTGGGCGCGCGCGTCGTCGCCGCGCTCGCGGCGCGCGGGTGAGCTCGGGGTGATAGGCTGCGTCGGTGGTGCGTCGTGACGCAGCGGGTGTCGGGTCCCCCCCCGGGGAACCCTCACGCGCTGTCCGCTGCGCTTCTCCAACGGGTGCGAGTCCCGTCTCGGTAAGCGTCGGTGCGCCGAGTAGCAGGCCCCCGGCACGGAGCGAGAGCGCCGTGGCCGAAGCGGGGTGTCAGAAGTCCGCGAAGCGGCTGAAGCCGTTCAGCGGAGAGCAAGCACGCAGGCCGCAACATGAAGTGAAGCTTGCAGCCTCGACACAGCAACAATCCGGGAGCCGAGCCGCTCATTTCACGGCGAAGGCAACATCCGGCGCGGGAGCACCGAAGCCCGCGACGGATCCTGGCGGGGTAGGGAGCGCAGCATGCGTGCAAGGAGAAGCGCGGAACACGAGAGACCCGTCTGCGCAGCCGTCGTCGCGGCAAGGCGGCTCGTATAAGCCGAAGGCGAAATCGAGCGTCGCGCAGCGGGAGTCCGAGGGGTTCGTAGTACCGGAGAAGACGGCGCGAGCCGTTGGAACGAACGTCGTGCAGAACAACGCGGCGGGAGGGAAGGGACCCTGGGGTGGTCATGCAGGTGGAGCAGGTACGCGCGAGGGAATGACCGGCAAGACCGGATCTAACGACCCTGGCGGCCGAAAGCCGCGCAGCAAAGTGCAACAACTGCAACGCCTGCTGTGGGTCGGAGCCAAGCGGGCTCCGGGTAGACGCTTTCACGCCCTGTACGACCACATCCACAGGCGTGACGTCCTGTGGGAGGCGTGGAAGCGAGTGAAGAGGAACAAGGGCGTGGCGGGCGTCGATGCCATGACGCTCATCGCGGTCGAGGAGTACGGGGTCGATCGCTTCCTCGAGGAGATCGAGTCCGCGCTCCGCGCAGGTACGTACCGGGCGGCGGTGGTGTTGCGCCGGTACATCCCGAAGGCTGATGGGAAGAAGCGGCCTCTGGGCATCCCGACGGTCAAAGACCGGGTGGTGCAGATGGCGGCGAAGCTGATGTTGGAGCCCATTTTCGAGGCGGATTTCCTTCCGTGCTCGTACGGCTTCCGACCGAAGCGGAGCGCGACGATGGCGCTGGAAGCCTTGCGCAAGCGGGGTGCGAAGGGTGGCCATCACGTGTTCGACGCCGACATCCGTGATTACTTCGGCAGCATCGACCACGACAAGCTGATGAAGCTCGTGGCTCGACGCGTCTCGGATCGTCGCGTGCTCAAGCTGGTGAGGCAGTGGCTCGAAGCAGGAGTGATGGAGGACGGGGCGGTCTCTCGCGTCTCGGCCGGCACGCCGCAGGGAGGAGTCATCTCCCCCTTGCTTTCGAACATCTACCTGCACGTGCTCGACACTCTGTGGATGCGCCACAGCGCCCCGATGGGGATGCTGGTGCGTTACGCGGATGACTTCGTGGTGATGTGCCGCACCAAGAAGGACTGCGAGCAGGCTGAGCAGCGGATCCGGGTCATCCTGGATCGCCTCGGTCTCGAGCTCCACCCGGACAAGACGAGGCGAGTCGAACTCTACGATGGCAAGCAGGGTTTCGACTTCCTCGGCTGCCACCTGCACAAGCGCCTGAGCGGCACGCTCTTGGAGAAGAAGGGGCAACGCCTCTACTTCCTCCAACGCTGGCCGGCGCAGCGCTCGATGCGGCGTATCAGGCAGCGCCTGAAGCAACTGACCTCAACGTCGAAGACCCACGCGGACCTCCGGGAGGTCATCTCCGACGTGAACCCCGTGCTCCGGGGTTGGGGCAACTACTTCTGCACCGGGAATGCCCATCGCAAATTCGTCCAGATCGATCGCTACGTCGTCGACCGGCTTCGCTCGCTGCGCCTCAAGCGCAAGGGGCGCAACCTCCGTCCCGGCGAAGCAACGAAATGGACGCGCGAGTACTTCGAGAACCTCGGCCTCACCGCCTGCGCGGGACCATTCGCTACCCGGATCAACCCTTCTGGAAACAGGAGGCCGCGTAATGCTGCGACTCGAGAGACCACCGGTAAGCCGTGTGCGGGAAATCCGCACGCACGGTTTGAACGGGGGTTTTGCCTCACGCCACCACTTGGTGGCAGAAAGCTGAATCTACCAATGCGGGTCGTCGTCCTGACCCTGATCGCGCCGATGGCGTGCTCGACCCCGCGTCCGAGCTTCGACGGCGTCTTCGTCGGTGACAGAGCCTACCTGGACCCGCCGGCGAAGCCGAATGCCGTGAGCGTGAGCGATTGGCCTCGCAAGCCGACACCCCACGGCCCCGACGTCGGTGCCATCCCCGCCGGTCATGGGTGGTGGTGCACGAGGCTTCCCGGCGTCCCGGGCGGTCCCGTCCTCTCGAGGTGCGAGAGAGCCCGGTCGGAGTGCGAGACCTGGCGCAAGCTACTGACTTACCTGACGGGGCCGTGCGTCGCGGTGCCCATCGCCGGCTGCTTCACCTACGCGTTCCAGGACGGCCCGACCGAGGCGTCGTGTCACGAGAGCCCCTACGCCTGTGAATGGAACGCAATGAGCCTGACGAAGTCGTCGGCCGGCTACCGCGACGTATCCGTGTGCGCAGAGTTCGACTGAGCGACGGAGGCTCGGGCTTCAGGCGGGCGCCTCGTCGGGCGAGAGGAGCCCGTGCCGCCGCCACCCGACGCGGGCGAGCCAGGTATGCGGCGCCTGGACCGGCGCCCCCGTGAGGGACACCGCGGGGCGATCGCGGAACCCGTCGCAGTAGGGCGCGGAAGAGCACGGGTCGAGCCGCGTGGGCACGCGAACCTGGTGCTTCTTGAAGTTGAACAGCACGTACGCGAGGGCGAACCTGACCTCGCGCGGCGTGCGAAGGGCACGGGTGTGGTAGCGGTCGTCGAGCACGCGACCTCGGCGCCCGCAGGCGCGGTTGATCGCGCGAGCGAGGCGAACGCCGAGCGAGCGCGCGCCCGTGCGCAGAGCCGCGGACTCGTTCGCCTCCACGAGGAGGTGCACGTGGTTGTCCTGCACCGAGAAGTGCAGCACGCGGAAGGCCGCGGCCTGCGCCGAACGAATCGCGCTCACGACGGCGGGGAACACCTCCATCGAGCGCAGCGAGGGCAATCCTGACATGCACCGGAGGGTGAGGTGGACGGGTGCCCAGCCGACGTGCGGCGGTCGGGGGCGGTGGGGGACGAGCGGCCGTGGAGCGAGGCGCTTGCGGCCTGCCCCCACGCGCCGACCACCCCACCCGCGGGTGCGGGGGAGCTCGAGCTGCTCCACGGGTTGGGCTCGCCTCGTCACTTGATTGAGCGTAGTTGAGCCGTGCTCGATGTCAAGGGCACGCACGGTGGGGGTGCAGACCAACTAGATCCCCTACAGATCAGACCGGGAGCATGGTTTACAGAGTCCGGCAGTGGGGTTGACAGGTCTACAAGACGGTCTCCGAGGGTCCGGTCTAGGGACATGGTTGCGGTTCGTGCGTGCACAGGGGGACGCCCCGTCTTCTTGCCCAAGGACATGGGTGACGGTTGCGGCCAGGAGCCGGCCTTGCCTGGAAGGAGAAGTCACCGCTTCGGCCCGCTACCCGGAGACGGACGATCCACCTACCCGCCGACGAGGCCGAGCCCTGGAAGGTCGGGGAGCTCGAGGGTGGGGCCGTGGTGATCCGCGAAGGCCGGCTCGGCGAGGAGGAAGGCGGTGTCGAGATCGACGAAGTCCGCGCCTCCGAGGGCGACCGCGACGTGGGCCATCCCGTAGAGCCCGAGCCAGGTCTCGACCATCGCGCCGACCATCACCATGAGGCCGGCGGCGCGCGCGGCGCGGCCGATCGCGAGCGCGGGGACCATGCCCCCCGACTTGACCCGCTTGAGGTTGACGCCGTGCGCGGCGCGGCGCGCGACGATGCGCTCGAGATCGGCGAGATCGCGCACCGATTCGTCGGCGATCACCGGCACGTCACCTTCGGCGGTGACGCGGGCCATGCCGTCGAGGTCGTCCCGCGCACAAGGCTGCTCGAAGCACTCGAGGGTGAGGCCGCGCAGATCGCGCAGCAGCGCGAGCGCCTGCTCCGCGGAGAGCGCGGCGTTGGCGTCGAGCCGGAAGCGGGCGTCGGGCACCGCGCGCGCGATCGCCGCGAGAGCGGCGCGGTCGTGGTCCTGGTCCTTGCCGACCTTGACCTTGAAGGCAGTGAACCCCGCTGCGCGGTGCTGGACGGCGAGCGCTGCCATGCGCTCCACCGGGAGGATCGGCAGGGTGACGTCGGTGACGAGGGGCATCCGGCGAGAGCCTGGCGCGAGCAGCGCGTGCACAGCGACGCCCTGCGCACGGGCGACGGCGTCGAGCAGCGCCTGCTCCAGGCCCGCACGGGCCACGGGGCGATCGGCGAGCACGCCCTCGAGCAGCGTGAGGTCGCGGTCGAGGGCTCGGCCCAGGAGCGCGTGCGCCGCAGCCTCGACACTGGCGCCGACCTCGTCGACGCGCTCGTGGGTGACGGGGTGCAGCGCCGCGGCCTCGCCGCGCCCGCGGAACGTCTGCCCCTCGTGTTCGACGAGGACGTCGACCCGCACCGACGTGGTGTGGTCGACCCGCGCCGTGGCGATCACGAACGGATCGAGCAGCGGGATGGCGAGGGGGCCGGTGGTGACGGAGACGAGGCGCACGGGGCGGCAGCGTATCTCGAACCCATTCACAGCACCGAACCACGACCGAGGTCCGGGTGGCGTTCCACCGCGCAGTTCCTCGCGGTTGCCCCCCGTCCGAGTGCGTGGCCTCCTCCTCCCACCCATGCGCTCGACCTTCCTCGCCCTCGTCGTGTTCACCACGTTCGCCGTCGCTTGCGGCAAGCCGAAGGCAGGCGACGCCTGCCCCGACAACGGCGCGCGCGTCTGCGTCGACGGCAAGGCTTCGCTGTACTGCGCCAAGGGCAGCTGGCAGCTCGACACCTGCAAGGGCGCGAAGGGCTGCGTCGAGGCCGGCAAGGTCGTCAGCTGCGACACGACGGGCAACGCCGTGGGCGACCCGTGCCCTGCCGGCCTCGAGGGCTTCCAGAGCTGCGCCGCCGACGGCAAGAACCGCCTCACCTGCACCAGCGGCAAGTACGCGAGCGATCTGTGCAAGGGCAAGGAGGGGTGTACCCTCGTGCAGGGCACCGGCGTCACGTGCGACTTCGGTCCGCCCGAGGTCGGCGGCGTGTGCAAGCTCGAGAAGCTCCAGGCGTGCACGCCCGATGGCAAGTCACTGATGGTCTGCGAGAAGGGCGCGTTCGTGGTCAAGCAGAAGTGCCCGGGGACGAACGGGTGCCAGTCGCAGGGGGGCGGCCTCGTCTCGTGCGATCCCAAGGGCGACTTCGTCGACGGCGACCTCTGCTACCTGCTCAGCTCGGCCTGCGGGAAGGATGGGCACACCGCCCTCGAGTGTAAGGACGGCAAGCTCGCCACCAGCAAGCAGTGTCCCGGCGAGGGCGGCTGCGGCATGGGCGACTGCGACACCGGCTTCGCCAAGCTCGGTGACTTCTGCAAGCCGGGCCGCCACGCCTGCAGCGACGACAAGAAGGCGCTCCTCGCCTGCAAGGACAAGGACGGTGTCGCGAACTGGGCGCTCGACAAGAAGTGCGCGAAGGAGTGCGAGCCGAAGGACGGCAAGCTCGAGTGCAAGTGACCACAGGCTCTCTGGTGCTAGCGTCTCGGAGGTGTCCCGACGCGCGGCCCTCTTTCGATGGCTGACGGCGCTGGCCGTCTCCTGCGGTCGACCGCCCACGTCGACCATCGGTCCGTCTGCTCCTCCGCCCCGGCCGACCCCTGCGTGCGCGGTCGTGGCCTGGAGCTGCACGTGCTCGTACGAGTGTCGTCAGGTGTCGGACGGCAATCCGGGAGCGACCTGCGCGAACGCCTGTCCGAACCTGGACGACCCGGTGCCTACTTGGCCTTTGCGTCGTACATCGCGTCGAACTGCTTCTCGCTCCACCCGATCAGCAGGTCGCCGCCGACGTCGACGGTGGGGATGCCGCCCCCGCTCTTGCCGGCGGCCTTCAGCTTGGTGGCCATCTCGGCGCTGGCCGCGGGCTGGTCGACGTCGCGGTAGACGTAGGCGATCTTGCGCTTCTCGATGTGGGCGCGCGCCGTCTTGCAGTGCGGGCACCAGTCGGCGCCGTAGAGCGTGACGGGGGGCGCCTTCTTGGCGACCACCGGTGGAGGCGTCGTCGGCACCATCGTCGGAGCGACCGTCGGCGCCGTCCCGGTGGGCCACGGGACGAGCGTGGGCAAGCCGCTCGGCAGCGTGAGCACCGAGGGCAGCGCGCTCGGCATCGGCGGCAGGCCGCTCGGCAGGCCCGGCAAGGCGCTCGGCAGCCCCAGCTTGCCGAGATCGGGCATCGTCCACGGCGAGAACAGGCCCTCCTTGCTCGCCACGAGGTCCACCACGTGGGTCGTCGTCGACGGTGCTGCGGTGGGTACGCCGGTCGACGGCGCGGCCGACTGCTTCGCGGCGGGCGCCTTCGCGACCACCGCCGCCGAGCCCTTCGTCGGAGCCGCGGGCTGCCCGGTGGGCTCGGGCGCGCGCTCGCACCCGGCCAAGAGGACGCACCACGCAGCCGCCCACCCCATCCTCCCTCGGGTCATCCTCGCAGCGTGTCACCGTTGACGTCGCCTCACAACGGCGGCGATCAGCCGTCCTTCACGAGCACGCCGTACGCCCACTTGTGGATGCGGTTCAGCTTGTGGTTCGCCATCCGATCGGCGACGTCCGCCACCACCGCCGTCGAGCGGCGCTCGCGGAGGATGTCCTTGACGGTGTAGTAGATGCGGTTCGCGTCGCTGACCCCGAGGGTCTCGAACCAGTCGAGGAAGCTCCCGAGCTCGTCCGGCCCCACGAGCGCGTGATCGCCCTGCAGCACCTGATCGAAGCTGTACGCGCCGACCGCGTCGACGAACGGGCGCAGCCCGGTGAACGGCTGCGGCGGCCGCGCGCGACCATAGGCGGCGATCGCCGCGCGCTGGAGCGCGTCGTGGGCCGTGCGCACGCCCTCGGCCGGCTCCGGGTGGAGCGGCACCGACACGAGGAGGAGCGCGGCTTCGACCCACGCCGGGTCGGCCTTGGTGGGGAGCAGCGCGCGTGCCGCGTCGAGCGACGGCGCGTCGTTCCAGTTCGTCGCGGCGAGGGCGGCGCGGACGCCATCCGGCAAGCGGGTGCCGGCGAGCTTCCCGGCGATCGCGGTCGTGGCCGCCGTCCAAGCCACGGCCGCCTTCTCCGCGCGCGTCTGCGGTGCCTTGGCGCTCGCGGTCGCGCCTGCGAGCGCGTCGGGTCGGCCGGGCAAAGAAAGCTTGCGCAGCCCCGGATGCCGACGCGCGGCCTCGACGATCGGGTCGAGTGCGCCCTTGGTCACGCGCGTCCCGTCGGCGTGCACCTCGACCTCGACGAGCAGGTCGGTGGGCAAGCCGTCGAGCACCTCGGCGAGCTCCTCCAGCTTGCCGCCGCCGAAGTCGCTGCGCTTCGGGCGCAGGGTGGCGACGAGGCGCGAGAACCGGCCTTCGGTGTCGCGGAAGAATCGGTGCGTCCAGTCGTGGAACCCGAAGTCGAAGGAGACCTCGAGCTCCTGCACGGAGTCGGGCAGGAGGTGACGGCGATCGAGCCACGACTTCACCCGAGACCCCGACAGTCGCAGCTCGCGCACACCGGCGACCAGCGGGCTCGCGAGGAGGCCCTCGAGCAGCGCGGGGTCGCGGTAGAACGCGCTGATGGCGAGGCGCTCGACGGCGGGAAAGGTGGACCGCAGGGCGCCGGCTTCGGCAAGCATCGCGTGCTGCGCGGTCGAGAGCGGCTCGTCGCCGTAGGGGAGCGCGCCGTAGAGGTCGAGCCCGAGACCAGGGAACGGGAACGGTCCGTGGCGCTCGAGATCGGCGAACCAGGCGGGCTCGATCCCGCCCACGAAGCGCAGCGCGGGCAGGCGGCGTAGCAAGGACACGTCGAAGGCGTCGTGGCCGTGCAGCCAGAGGGTCTCGAGGGTGGCAGCGTGCTCGCTCTCGACGAGGCGGTGCAGCTGGTCCCCGCCGACTCCGACCTCGGCGAGGAACCCGCGCGCGAACCTGGTGTACTCGGGGCGCACGACCCCGACCAGATCCGAGAGCCACGCCTCGCCGTGGGCCGCGAGGAGGTCGCGCATCGCCTTGCGCTCCTCGTCGGTCGGCGCGCGCGTGGCGGTGGCGAGCTGCAGCGCGACGAACCGGCCCCGCGGGTCGCCCTGTTCCTCGAGCCAGTCGGCCCACACGGCCCGCGCGGTGTCGTCGTACGGAGCGGCGCGGATGGCCGCGAGCAGGCTCGTGCCATCGTCGGTGGTGTGGCCGAGGGCCTCCTCGAGCGCCGCGCAGGCCGCCTCGTCGGCGGCGCCGAGCGCGGGCTCGGGGCGCGCGGCTTCGGCCTTCCCCTTCTTCGGCCGGCCCACCCGCGCGCACGCGGTACGGAACTGCTCGGCGCCCCACTCGGAGAGCCACGAGAAGTCGAGGGCGGCGAGCGCCGGCACCGTGCGCGGGTCGTCCTGCGCCTCGAGCACGCCGAGCAGCGCGCGCCACAGCGGCATCGCGGTCGAGCTCACGAGCGGTGGATCGCGCAGCAGCGCCAGCGTGGCGTCGAGGACGCGCGGATCGCTCTTCACGGCCGCGAGGTGCTCGACGAGGGTCTTGGCCTGGGCGAGGCGCAGCTCGCGGAGCAGCCGCAGGACGCGCGGCAGGTCCGCGGGGTCGCCGGCCTCGAGCAGCGCGATCGCGGCGTTGAGCTTGTGGTCGAGGTTCTTGCCAACGATCGCGGGGCGGCCCTTCTCGGCGAGCTCGGAGGCCTGGGCGACCAGCGCGGCGACGCGCGGATGGCGACTCGCGCGGAACGCGGCGAGGAGGGCGGCGAGGGTTGCGCCGTGGTCCTTCTTGCGGACGGCGGAGAGGGCGGTCTCGAGGGGGTGGGTCATGGCTGGTACCGGCCCGCTTCGGGGCACTCGACGGTGAGAGTGTAGTCGTCGGCGTCGTGCACGCCTCCGCACGCGGGACAGAGCACGGCGCGGTAAGACGTCGACGCCGACAGGCGCGCGCGCACGCAGGCGGTGCACAGTGGTCCCTTGCCGGTGAAGATCGTGTCGCGCTGGGGCACCTGCTGCTTGCACGCGAAGCACCTCGCGAGCGGTATCGGCGGACGGGGGGCAGGGGCGTCGCGGTAGGTGCGCACCTGCTGGACGGTGCTGCGCACGCGCTCCCAGAGGCCCTGGTGCTCGTGCCCGTCGAGCCAGACGCCCCGGCACTCGCGGCAGTGGTCCACCCAGATGCCCTGGAAGTGGAAGACGGTGGTCTGCGTGCTCGCGCAGCGCGGACAGGCGGTGAGGCGCTCGCCGTGGATCAGGTGCCGGACCGCGCCGGTCTCCACGGCCCGGGCGATTGCGGGCACCACGTCCTCGAGCTCGGCGCCGTCGATGAAGACGCCGCGGCACCGACGGCAACCGTCGATCTGCACCTCGGCGCGTTCGGTGGGGAGGTCGAGGACGGCGAGCGGTTGGGCGCAGCGGGGACAGAGCATCCGCGGCCCAGGCTATCGCGACGGCGGCAAGTGCGGGAAGTGGAGCGCCCGGGCTACACTCCCGTGAACACGCGTTGGCGCCCCCCCGGGCTTTTGGCGCTTCCTGCGACGGATCGCGAAGTGCATCCTGTCGCCCCATGCGCGCTTCGTGTCTCGTCTTCGGCGTCCTGCTGGCCGGTTGTTCTTCGTCCGATTTCAGTGTCGCCGCCGACGCGGGCCCGACCGACACGGGCAGCAGCACCGACACGGGTGTCGTGGCCGACTCGGGCGGGACCGACTCCGGCGTCGCCGAGACGTCCACCGACGGCGCCGCCGACGCCCCGCCCTGCGTCGAAGGACCGGCCAACCCGGCCATCGTCTACGTCGACAAGCGCGCGACCCGTCCGGGCAAGGGCACCCTCGACTGCCCCTTCCAGACGATCAAGGACGCCGTCGCGCTCGTCGCCACGCTTCCGACTGGATCGGGCGCCCACACGCTCCGGGTCGCCGGCGGCACCGGGGCCGCGCCCCTCGTCTACGACGAGCCCGTGCTGATCCTGAAGAACGGGTGGACGCTGCTCGGCGACGGCGCGGGCAGGGTCACGATCACCGGCGGTGGGAAGTGCGGCGACAGCCAGTGCCTCGTGGTGATGGAGGGTGGGTCCGCGCTCGAGGGCGTCCGGCTGGACGCGCTCGGCAAGGTCATGACCCCGCTCGGTCTGACGCCAGGCGCGTTCACCAGCGTCGTTATCAAGTCGACCGTCGTCACGGGGGTGAAGTCCGAGAAGGTGCCCGCGGTCTACGTCGAGGGCACCGGCAACGCGGAGTTCGGCCCGGACGTCCGGGTGATCGAGAACGCGGGGATCGGCATCGCCGTCAAGAACGTCTTCCGCTTGAAGTTCAGCGCCACCGCGGGCCTGCCCAACCAGATCAACAAGAACGGCTTCGGCATCGCGCTCGGCGGCGGTGTGATCGATCTCGGAGGCCCGACCGAGGTGTCGTCGAACGTGGGCCACGGCGTCCTCGTCCAGTCGCCGGACAAGGGCACCCACAACTTCGACGGTCTCGCGGCCAAGAACAACGGGCTGTCGGGCCTCTACCTCGAGGTCGGGGCCAGCGCGCGTGTGCGTCGCTCGACCTTCCTGCGGAACAAGGTCGGGATCACCTTCAAGTCGGCGCCGGGCTCGGAGCTGGACCTCGGCAAGTTGCTCGATCCGGGCAACAACGTGCTCGGCGGCAAGACCGACAGCAACGCGACCGCTGCGATCTGCTCTCCCGTGGCCCGGACGCTCGACATGCCGGCGTGGAACGACGCGTTCAAGGCCTGCGCGCCGTCGACCGCGCCGATCGACGCCACCAAGTCGTGCGACGAGCTCGGCTCGTACCAGGACATCTGGTTCGCCGTGGCGACCGGGAGCAGCAAGGCCCCGTTCGACGTCCAGAACTGCACCGTCGGGCCCTGAGCGCTCAGGCGCGAGCCTCGGCCACGGGCGGCTTGCGCAGCATCGCCCACGAGCGGATCGGCTCGAGGTTGCCCTCGCACACCTCGGAGATCTCGACCCGGTGGATCGAGACGCACTTGTGGCAGGCCTCACCCTCGGCGCCCGCGAGCGCCCGCAGCCGCGGGCTCGCGAGCAGCTCGGCGAACGGGGTCTGCCTCACGTTGCCGATGGGCCGCGTGCCCCAGTGCATGCAGTCGACGACGTCGCCGTTGGCCTCGATCGGCAGCATGAACTTGGGCCAGTGGCAGCGGTAGACCGGCGGCCCCGCGCGCATCATGTCGAGGTGGGTCATCGAGTTGAGGATCGGGTAGCCCCGCTCCTTGAGGCTGCGCAGCGTGGCGAAGGCGCGGGCGAGGTCTTCCTGGCTCGCCGCGTAGGCGTCGATGCCCGTGTCGCCGCCGCTCGTGGCCGCCTCCTGCCGCAGACCGTTCCAGATGCCGAGCACGCCGAGCTCGCGCATCACGTCGGCGAGGCGGGTCACCGTCGCCGGGTCCACGTTGGCCTTCTGCATCGTCACGACGAACACGATCTGCTTGTCGGGCGCGCGAGCCCGCAGCGCCTTGGTCGCCGAGAGGATCTTCCCGTAGAGGCCCTTGATGCCGCGGAGCTCGTCGTGCTTCTCCGAGGGGTGGTCGAGCGAGATGCAGACGCGGTCCACGTGCTCGACCACCGCGTCCAGCTTGCGCTCGAGGAGGAAGCCGTTGGTCACCATGTGCGTCGCGAGCCCGAGCCCCCGCGCGTGGGCGACGAGCGCACCGAAGTCGGGGTGCAGGAGCGGCTCGCCGCCCCAGATCGAGACACCGGCGAACCCGGCCTGCCTGGCGTCGGTGTAGAGCTGCGTGATCTCGTCGGTCGTGAGCTGCTGCTTCGGGTCGTAGAAATCCGGGTTCCAGGCGCAGAAGCCGCAGCGGGCGTTGCACCGCGCGGTGAGGGCGTGCACGAGGTAGAGCGGGTGGCCTCTGCCGAGCCGGGCGCGCACCAGGTCGGTCGTGAGTTCGAGCGCGGAGGTGAGGTTCATCGGGGCATCTCCTCGAAGGTCTGGGCGAGCTGGACGACGTGCTGGCGGCGCCGTTCGCGGAGCTTGCGCGAGCGGGGATCGGCGCCGAAGAAGGACGCGAGGACCGGCTCGTAGAGGAACCAGCCGGCCACCGCGCCGAAGAGGCTCACGGCCAGGTGCATCGCCTCTTCTCCCTTGCCGAAGTGCTGCTGGAACATCGGTCGCAGCGGGCTCAGGTGGCGCGCGACGACCTCGCCCATGCTCTCGCCCTGGTCGAGCACCTCGCGGAGCAGGATGCGCTGGAGCTCGCGCTCCTCGGCGAGGAAGTCGAAGTACGCGCCCGCCAGGAGCGCGGCGACGCCGGGTCGGCCTCGGCGCTCGTGGACGGGGGTGAGCGCCGCGAGCAGCCGCTCGCGCAGCCGCCCCTCGGCCTCGGTCACGACCGCGTCGTAGAGACCACGCTTGCCGCCGAAGTAGTAGTTCACCATGGCGGCCGTGACGCCGGCGCGCTCGCCGATGGTGCGCACCGAGCCGGCGGTGAGGCCGAGCGCCGCGAACTCGGATCGAGCGGCCGTGAGGATGCGAGCCTTCACGGCGGTGGGCTCTCTCTCGGGGGCGGGCGCGCGGCGGCTAACCATGTGTTCTAAACAACTGTTTAGCGCAGCGCGCAGGCGCGTCAAGCACCACGCGCTGCCGAGGCGCGCTCCGACGGATCACCCCGTGGCGGCCAGCTCACCCTCGGCGAGGAACCTCCGGAGGCGAACCGCGTCCGAGGCCTTGCTCCCCCAGCGCGGGACGAGGACCTGATCGATCGGAACGAGGAGGCCGTTCCGACAGGCGCGTGGCAGACCAGCGATCCGGGCCGCGCCGACGCGTGGGCTCCTGACGAGCAGCGACTCGCCCTGCAGGGTGGCCTGGAGGCCCGGGTCCAGGGACCCGCCGCGAATCAGATGGTGCTCGGCGATCTCGAAGGCGAGCTCGAGCGGACCCACGAACAGACCGTGGGAGAGCTTCCTCGGGAGATCGGCGAACGCGGCCTCGGTGGGCGCGAGCACGAGGTACACCTCGTCGCCGTCCAGCTCCGCGAGGAGACCGGCGCGGACCGCGAGGGCGAGGAACGAACGGAACGAGACCGCGACGCTCAGCAACGAACGCGTCCCACGCAGAAGGCGCATCGGCCGTGGCGAGGACGGGGCGTTCTGGACCCGGAGGCTCTTGTTCGGCATGTGCTGTCCTCGCAGCAAGCGACGAGCCACGGCCGAGGCCCTCGCTGTGGCGCGAAGGCGAATCGGTGCCGTTCGACGACTGGGACGTTTCGGCATGACCGGGGCACCTTGGCGCGACTCGGCGCCACACCTCCTCACGACGAACGACGAGGGGTGACGAAGGTGACCCGCCGGAAGCCGCGCGCGTGGAACGGCCGGTCGGATTCCATCGCCGGATCGGGTGCGTCGCCTCTCGCCTCGCGCGCGCGGTCGTGCGCGCGGAGCCGCTCGCCGACGTCGTCGCCGTACGCGACGGCCCGCGCCGCCACCTGGAAGCGCGCCATGCCCCGCCGGAGCGCGGCCGCCCACCGACGCGCGTCCATCACGACGACGTCGTTGGGCTCGTCGAGGATCACGGGCCAGAAGCCGTGCTCGACGAGGAGCTTGTCGAGCAGCACGAGGTTGCGCCGCGTGTTGCCGTCCTCGGTGGGGTGCAGGAGCTCGAGGCGCGCGTGCAGCCGTGCGATCGCGAGCAAGCGCGCGTCCGCGTCCTTCGCCCGCGCGATCGCGCGTCGGCCCGCCGACAGGACGCGCTCGAGCCGGCGGACGATGGCCTCCTCGCCGCCTTCGAGCTCCACGAACAGCACGCGCAGCCGGGGCACGCCGTCCTCCTCGACCTCCTCGAGCTGCGCGCCGCTCCTCGTGAGCCAGGGGAGGCTGCCTCGCTGCAGTCGACGCGGGGCGACCGTGACGTGGAACGCGTGGTCGCGGTACGCGAGCTTCGGCGCGCCGTGGGCCAGTACCGCCTCGTGGAGCCGCTGGAGGAGGGCTCGATCGAGGGGCGATCCGAGGTCCCGCGAGGCGAGCGCGTGCGCACTCGCCATGCTCTCCATGAACCGCGGCTCGGCGTCGCGGCCGTGCAGACCGAGGTCGTACACCATCGGCCCGTGGTGCTGGTGGTCGCGATCGACGTAGAGGCGCCAGGTCTCGTCGTGGAGGGCGTCGAACCGTCGACGGGCGACCCGGATCGTGGCTAGGCCTTCCACCAGCGGCTCGGCTCGGAGACCGCGCCGGTGGTGGTGGGCTTGGACGCGCTCGCGGACGCGCTCTTGCTCGTCGCGCCCGGGGCGCTCGGCATGGCCTTCGAGGGGAGGCTCACCTTCGGCGCGATGCTCGCGGAGGCCTTGAGGCTGGCCGACACCGACACGCTGGCGCTCGTGCTCACGCTTTTGCTCGTGCTCGTGCTCACACTCACGCTGGCGCTGCTCTTGATGCTGCTCGAAGCGCTCGCCGACGCGCTGCTGGTCGACGAGACGGTCGGCGGCGCCTTGGCCACGCTGGACACCGCGGAGGCCTTGATGCTCGTCACCGGCTTGCTCACGACGGGGGGCTTGCCCGCGTCTTCGGCCGCGGCGAGGCGAGGCACCGCGATCGCGCCGACGACGGGTGCCGCGTACGTGGTGAGGGTGGCGAACCGTTCCAGGAACGCTCGCCGCTCGAGCCCGCGCTGGTGACGCTTCTTCATGGTGCCTCGATTTTACCACTGACCCAGCCGCGCGCGACCCACGTGGCGAGCGCTTCGTAGACGTCGCCCTCGACGGCAGCCCGCGAGACGACGAAGCGTCGACGCAGCTCGTCGACCACCTCGCCGACGGAGGCGCCGTCGTCGACGACCCGCAGGAACACGTAGCCGCCGACGTCGTCGAGGAGGTACTCGTGGCCGTCCGCGACGACGCGGCAGGCCCCTTCGACGACCCGCGCGCGGGCCTTGCGCGGCGAGAAGCGATCGCAGGGAGCGGCGCCTGCGGCGCGCAGTCGCGCGAGCTCGGCGCGGCGGGGGGCGATGAGCCGACGCGCGTCGAGGGCGAGAGGCTCGAACGAGCGCGGCGATCGCGCGCGCAGCACGCCGAGGGCCTCGAGGGCCTCGACGACGAGCGCCGGGTCGTCCGACACGCGCACGATGGACAGCGCTGCGCCGTCGTGGCGCACCTGCAACAGAACAGCGCACCGAGCCAGCGACAGCCCGGCGATCGCGGCCTCGGCGATGCTCGAGAGGCGAACCGCCGCGGCCAGGGTCGCGAGGGTGGCGCGGGCGTGACGCAGCCCGTGGGCGGTGGTGAAGGCCCGCGCCGGATCTCCGGGCGCGACGAGCAGGGGCGCGCGGAAGGGGCGGGCGAGCCGCACCGGCGGAAGGCGCGCGAGCAGCGCGCGACGGCGCCGCGCGTCGAGGACGGCGCCGATGCCCGGCGCGTGCAGCACCCACCCCGACGTCGCGCGCCACTCCGGGTACGAAGGGGGCACGAGCCGCGCGTGGAGATCGACGGAGGCGCCGGTGGTCGAGCGCCAGCCCCGCGCGCGGAGCTCCGTCGCGAGCGCGGGGTCGGAGCAGGTGAAGCGCGGCATCGGGCGAGTCACCGATGTTGCCATGGCTCTGGTCGTGTCGGCTCGAAGAGATGGGCGGCGCTACATTGTCGCCATGCGTCCCTCGCTGCGCGCGCTCCTCTTGGTCACCGATCTGGGCTTCCTCGCCTACTGGGCTCTCACACTGGGGCACGTCCTGCCGCGGGCGTGGCTGTTCCGCGGCTACGAAGACCCGACCGTCGCGGCCTGGAACCTCAGCTTCCTGCCGCTCGACCTCGTGGTCTCGGCCACCGGTCTCGGCGCAGTGGGCCTGCTGCGGCGTTGCCCCGCGGCGGCGCGCTCGTTGCTCACGATGTCCCTGGTCGCCACGAGCATCTCGGGCCTGCAAGCGATCGCGTTCTGGACCCTGCGGCGCGACTTCGACCTCGGCTGGTGGGCCCCCAACCTCTTCCTGCTCGCCTGGCCGCTGCCGTTCCTCGCGCGGCTCGCCTGGACGGCGCACGCCCCCGAACGCGGGCCGGCGCACGAGCCGGCGACCTGATCGGTCGTCAGTCGAGGCCGAGCGCGCGGCTGATCTGCTGCACGGTGAGCACCTCGTGCGAGGACAGCTTGCCGTCGGCCGACGCCGCCGTGAGGAGGAGCTCCACGAACTCGCGCTTGTCGGCCTCCTCCATGGTCGCCGCCATCCGCTCGGCCTCCTCCATGCCCTCGAGCTCGATGACCTGCGCGCGCTCCTCCTTCGACAAGCCCAGGCGGGCGAGGGTGGCGTTCAGGAACGTGCGCTCCTCGGGGGTGATCATGCCGTCGGCGACGATGACCTTGGCGACGAGCAGGCACTGGGCGACACGGAGGTTCACGGGGACAGCATAGCAAGGCGTTTGGCGCATGGCCCTCGTCCCTGGCAAGCTCCAGAGATGTCCGTCTGGACGCTCTCCGCGCTGTTGGGTGACGCCTTCCCCTGGATCGTCGCGACAATCGCGCTCGTCGGCGTGCTCGTGATCGTGGGCCGAAGACACGTGGTGACGACCACCGTCGGCCCCCACGGCTACCGAGACGTGAGCACGGTCTCTACCTGGTTGCCCGGCCGGTCTACCCTCGCGCTCGCGAGCGGGGCGTGGATCCTCGCGACCGCGACCGTGTTCGTCCTGCTGCCAGGCCTGCGGGGAGCGTTCGTCGCAGGCGCAGTGGTGCAAGTCTGGGCGTTGCTCACACTCGTGCACGGCCTGCTCCGGGACGAGGAGAGCGTGCTCGTGCGGGCCGTCGTGTCTTCGCTCGTCGCCGTGGCGCTCGCGCTCGCGCTCGTCGCGCGGGCCCTGGACGACGTCGCACGGCTCGACGTGGCGGTCCGACTCGGCAAGTCCTTGGCTCTTCCGCTCCTCGCGCTCGTCCATGCGCTCGCGTGCACGCGCCACGCGTCGGTTCGTCGCTGATCAGCTCTTGCGCGGGCGCGGGACCCCGAACGCCTCGAGTCGTGCGATCAGCGTGCCGCGCGCGATGCCGAGCCGGCGGGCCGCCTGCGTCTGGTTGCCCCCGCACGCCTCGAGCGCGCCGAGCACGCGCTTGCGCTCCTCCTCGTGCAGCTGCGCCTTCAGGTCGTCCGCGCGCGCGACCGGCGGCTCGGTGGCCCGCATGGGCCAGCCCGCCCCCATCTTCTCCACGGGCAGGTCGTCCTCGTCGATCACCGATCCGTTGGCGAGCAGCATCGCGCGCTCCATCGCGTTGCGGAGCTCGCGGATGTTGCCCGGCCACGCGTAGCGCTGCACCAGCATCGCCGCGGCCTCGGTGAGCACCGGGGTAGGGCGGCCGCGACGGGCGGCGAGGTCGCGCAAGAACGCGCGCGCGAGCGGCAGGATCTCCGCCGGCCGGTCGCGCAGCGGCGGGATCGCGAAGGTGACCCCCGCGAGGCGGAAGAAGAGGTCGGACCGGAAGGCGCCGCGCGCGACCTCGGCCTCGAGATCGCGGTTGGTCGCCGCGACGAAGCGCACGTCGATGGCGATCGGTCGCAGCCCGCCGACGCGCCGCACCTGGCCCTCCTCGAGCGCGCGGAGCAGCTTGGCCTGGAGGGTGGGAGGGAGCTCGCCCACCTCGTCGAGGAACACCGTGCCGCCGTTCGCCGTCTCGAGCAGGCCGGGTTTGGTCTGCGTGGCGCCGGTGAACGCGCCGCGCTCGTGCCCGAAGAGCTCGCTCTCGAGCAACGACTCGGTGAGCGCCGCGCAGTTCAAGCGCAGGAACGGGCCGGATTTCCGGGGCGAGAGGCCGTGCAGCGCCTCGGCCACGACGTCCTTGCCGACGCCCGTCTCGCCGACCAGCAGCACGCTGATGTCGCTGTCGGCCACGCGCTCGACCACGCGGTAGAGGCGCTTCATCGCGGCGTCCTCGAGCACCACCACGCGTGGCAGACGGCCCTCGGGGAGCTCGCCGCGGAGCGCCTCGCCGGCGCGCGCGAGCAGCGACTCGGGGTCACGCCCGTCCTCGGGGTAGCGCACCACGACGACGCGCGTGCGCACGCCGAGCGCGGCGAGGCGCACCTCGAACAGCGCGGCGATCTCGGCGAACTGCCCCTGATCGGCGTCGACCAGCAGCACCTCCCACTCGTTCGGGCCGTAGGTGCCGAGCACGTCGCACGACCGGGTGGCCCGCACGAGCGCGCGCTCGGCGTCGCGCGTGCGCACCGTGCCCTCGAGCGCGATGCGCGCGATCGCGAACGACCCGCGCGAGCGGCGCGCGCGGGCGCACTCCTTCTCGACGCAGGCCTCGAAGTAGCCGTGGGGGAAGATCGCGCGCGGGCGCTCCACGGGCACGAAGGTCTGCACCACGAGCGAAACGGCACCGAGCAGCACGATCGCGCCCGGCTGCAGGCGCTCGCGGCCGAGGATCTGGCGCTCGACCAGCTCGACCGAGGAGCTGTCGGCCGACCCCTCGAGGGGCTCGCGCACGCGGGTGCCGTTGACGCTCCCGAGATCCTCGATCTCGACGTGCCTGCCCACGTGGAGGATCGCGTGGCGCCGCGAGATCGTCGGGTCGTCGATCAGGAGCTCGCAGCCGACGCCGCGACCGACGACCCACATGGCGCCGTGGGGCAGGGGGTGGCTCTCCGGCGGCGCGCCGTCGCGCAGCACGACGATCGCGCGGCGACCGAGGTGCTCGTGCACCGCCGCGACGTCGACCTCCGCCGTGATCGCCTCGTCCAAGGCGCTCGACTCTAGCCGACGCACGTGACGAACGAGTGTGCTCGTGGACGAAGAACGTTCACAGGGCAGCCGTGCGTCGTAGACGATCGTGACGACGTTCGAGCAGGGTCGAGCGAGTTGTTCGATCGATCGAACAACGGCACGGCGAAAGGAGCACTCGATGCGCAATCGTGCAGTGTGGCTGCGTGTTCCCGGGCTGGCGCGCGGCTTGAAGAACGGAGGGACATGCACCTCCTCGACCGTCTCGCCCACGTGACACTGGCCTCGTCTCTCCTCGCGCTCGGCTGCGGCGCCGCCCCCGAACAGGGCCCCGACGGAGAGGGCTCGACCGAAACGACCTCGCGCATCGTGAACGGCACCCCCGCGACCGGCTACACCGAGGCCGCGCTCGTGCAGATGCTCCAGGGCGGTCGGCAGGCGGCGGTGTGCTCGGGCGCGGTGATCGCGCCCAAGGTGGTGCTCACCGCGGGGCACTGCGTCGCGGGCTTCGACGGGTGGACGGTGCGCGCGCCCTACGGCGGCAACGTCACCGTGAGCGCCACCGGCGGCGCGGTCCTCGACTACAAGGCGGGCGGCACGTTCGTCGACCCGAAGGCCCACGACGTCGGTCTGGTCTACCTCTCGAAGGCGATCACGTTGGGCACCTACCCGACGCTCGCCAAGACGGCGGTGGCCTCGGGCACCAAGGCCGTGAACGTCGGTCGCATCGACAACGGCAAGATCTCGAACACGGCGCTGTTCGCGGGCGCGGCGGTCGCCGTGAAGCCCGGCGACGCGGTGGGCTTCCCGAACCACTACGTCTCGACCGAGATCATCCAGTCTGGCGACTCGGGCGGGCCGGTGTTCGTGTCGGGCACGCACACGCTCATCGCGGTGAACTCGGGCGCGGGGGGCGGCACCGAGGTGCTCGCCCGCGTGGACCAGGTGCTCGCGTGGATCGACGCCCGCGTCGCCGAGCACGGCGGCTACGCCGGGACCCCGGTACCGACTCCGCCGCCGACCCCGACGCCGAGCACGTGTTCGCACGCCCTCTGCAGCACGGGCCCGAAGCTGGTCGCCGCGTGCGACGCGTGCACCGCCAAGATCTGCGCCGCGGACGCCTACTGCTGCAACACGCGGTGGGACAGCGTGTGTGTGCAAGAGGTCACGAGCCTCTGCGGCAAGAGCTGTCCCTGAGCGGCTGCGCGTCGTTCCGAAGTGTCCTACAAGGACGCGTCGAGCCCCGATGCGCTTCCTCCTCGCCGCCCACCCCACCGTCGGACACACCAACGGGCTGCGCGCGATCGGGCGACGGCTGCTCTCGCGCGGTCACTCCGTCGCGTTCGCGACGACGGTGACGAGCCCCCCGCGCTGGCTCCCCGTGCCGGGGATCGTGCGCACCGCGGCGGAGATTCCCGGGCAGCTCGTGCGCGACGGGTTCGACCTCGTGCCGCTCACGACGTCGCTGCGCGCGCTCGCCCACGGCGCGATGGTCCCGGTGTCGCGCGGCTATGGCGAGCTCCACCACGCGCTCGGCATGTTCGGCGCCGACATGGTGGAGCACACGCGCGCGCTCGCCGCCGCGATCGACGCGCGGGGGATCGACGTCGTCGTGGCGGATTTCCTGCTGTTCCCTGCGAGCCTGGCGGCCCGGCTGCGCAGGCGCCCGTTCGCGGCGTTCTACCACTCGGCGTTGCCGTTCCCGGTGCCCGGCCACCCGCCGTTCGGGAGCGACCTCCGCCACGACGCGCCCCGCGACGCCGCCTGGGCCGAGGCCGAGCGCGGGTACGCGGGCCTCGTGAAGAGCGTGCAGTCGACCGTCGCGCGGGCGTGCCGAGCGCTCGCGCTGCCGGCGCCTTCGCTCGCGATGCTGGAGCGCCCCTACAGCGACGACTGCAACCTGCTCGCCACGACGCGCGCGCTCGAGCCCGGGCTCCCGGAGATGCCGGCGCACACGCACTTCGTGGGCCCGTGCCTCGACGGGCGCATCGAGGACGAGCGGCACCCGGCCCTCGACGCGCTCCGGTTCGACGGCGTGCGGGTGTACCTCTCGCTCGGCACGGTGTTCGACACCAACCACCGGGCCTTCGAGGCGATCCTGCGCGGGCTCGATCGCCCCGGGGTGCGGGTGATCGTGAGCGCGGGCTCGTCGTACGAGCGCCTATCGCGGGGCCGCGTCTCCTCGAACGCGGTGTACTTCCCGCGCGTGCCCCAGCTCGCGGTGCTGCGCGAGGTGGATCTGATGGTCACGCACGGCGGCAACAACTCCACGCTCGAGACGCTCGCGGCGGGGCGGCCGATGATCGTGGTGCCGTTCGGCGGCGACCAGCTCGCGAACGCGCGGCGCGTGGAGACCCTGGGCGCGGGGACCGCGATCCTGCCGCGCCAGCTCCGGCCGGCGACGGTCTCGCGCGCGTTCGAGTCGGCGCGGGCGTGCGCCGCGCGCGCGAAGGAGCTCGGCGTGTCGCTGCAAGGGGTGGACGGGACCGCGGCCTCGGTCGAGGTGCTGGAGCGGCTCGCGTAGCCAGCGCGCCGGCGAGCCCGAGCCTCGCCCTCTGGACCCGTCGCGCTATTCGGCGACCTCGACGGCCGTGCACGCCTGGACGCAGTTCGAGGACTCTTCGACGAACTTGCGGCGCGTGGTGGGCAGGCCGACGACGCCGAGCGCGCCGAAGGCGCAGCCATGCGCGACCGCTTGCGCGTGGCATGCGTTGAGCTCGATGTCGTACAGGATCGGGTTGTTCGGCATGTCACGGCAGTAAGCGTCCGCGCAGCATTCGTCGTGCTCGGCGCAGCAGTCGGCCACGGGGCAGTCGTACTCGGTGCGCGTGATCTTGCAGCCCTTCTCGATGCGTGTCGTGGTCCCGAGCTTCTTGCACGTGGAGCATCCGGCCCCGCACGCGCCGAAGCAACCCATGTCGAAGCCGGGCGTCGGCTTCAGCTGGCCCGGACACGAAGCGTCGCGGCATGCGGCGGGGACGACGCCGTCCCGGGGCGGCTTCGGAGGCTTCGAGGCGCCCGGGTCGGAAGCCAGCGGAGCTCCCGAGGACTCGTCGACCGGTACGAGCGCCTGCTCGCCCTGTGACAGCGGATCCGCTGTCGATGCCACGCACCCCGCACCAACGGCCGAGAACGCGACGACGAATGCTAGCTTCATGTGGACCTCCTGCCGGCAGTCTCAGCAGAAGCGTTCCCAAGAGATCGGCCCGAGATCGCGTGCGCTGCGGCCCATCGCTGCGTTCGCCGGCAGAATCTGCCGGCAAGAGTCGCTCACCGCCCGTCGGGCCGAGTGACGCTCAACGTGGTCGCACCTGCCCATCACTCGTCGTCGTCGCTGGGTTTCTTGGCCTTCTTGCCCTTGGCGGTGACCTACGTATCCCGCGGGCGGTTCTTGTCGCAGATGGCGATCAGAGGGCGGTGATCCGCACGGGGAGGCCATCGGTCGGCTTGCCGATGGGCATGAACTGGAAGGGCATCTCGTAGTCGTCGGGCACGGACCAGCGGACCTTCTTCAACATCTGATGGAGCGTCGAGCGGATCTCGAGCTGCCCGAACCGCTTGCCGACGCAGAGGTGACGACCTCCGCCGAACGGCGCGAAGGCGTAAGGGTGGCTCTCGTGCTCGGCGCGTTCGTCCGAGAATCGCTCGGGGTCGAAGGCGTACGGTCGCGTCCAGAGCCGTGGATCGCGGTGCACCACGAGGGGCGCGAACCCGGCGAGGACGCCCGCAGGAATGCGGTAACCCGCGAACTCCGTGTCCGCCACGGTCACCCGCGGCATGAACGGGAGCGGTGGGTGCAGACGGAGGGACTCGTTCATGACCCACGTGTGCTCCTCGAGCTGCTCGAGCTCGTCGAGGGACAGCTCGTCCGGGAGCGCCTGGCTCCGTTTCCGGAGGCGCTCCTGCCACTCGGGGTGCTTCGCGAGGTGGTAGATGGCGGTGGAGAGCGTGCTCGTGCTGGTGTCGTGGGCGGCCATCATCACGAAGACCATGTGATGGACGACCTCTTCGTCGGTGAACGCCTCGCCGTCTTCGGACCGGACGTGACAGAGCTTGCTGAACGGATCCGGGGTCTCCTGGGCGCGCTTGTCGCAGAGCAGCTGGCGGAACCGCTCGGCGAGGAACGCCTGTCCCCGGAGGCCCTTGTAGTAGGGGAGCGGCCAGACCGGCACCCGCACGAGGGCGATCGACGCGTCGACTGCGTCCACGAAGGCGCGATTGAGCCGGTCGGCATCCGCGCCGGGCTCTGCGCCCATGAAGACGCGCGTGGCGATGTCGAGGGTGAGCGATTTGACGAACGGGTGGATGTCCGCGGACCGCCGGGTGCGCAGCGCCTCCATCCGCCGACCGATCACGGGGTTCATCTGCGCGACGTAGCCGTCGAGGTTCGCGCGCGTGAAGGCCTCCTGGAGGATGCGCCGGTGGTAGCGGTGCTGGTCGCCGTCCATCGCGAGGATGGCCCCCGGGAACACGTGATCGAGGAAGCGCTCCCAGCCGAGGCGGTTGGAGTAGGCGCCGTCCTTGTTGCGAAGGCCGACCTCGAGGCCATCGGCGCTCAGGAACGCGAGCACCCTGAGGCCCCCGAAGATGTGGATCCAGACCAGGTCTCCGTGATCGTCACGGATCTTCTCGAGCGCGCCGACGTTGCCTCGTCGGTAGCTGAGCGCGCGGCCCATGGCCGGTTTCCCGACGTCGGCTCGCGTCACAAGTGAGACAGGGGGATAGGCAGACCGAGCCCGATCGCGCCGCGGAACGTCTCGGGGCCCACGAGGTCCATGCTGAACCCGAGGTCCAGGAAGAAGTAGTCGTTCAGCGGCACGAGGACGCCGACGCGGGGGCCGAGGCCGAGGCGGGTGACGCCGAGATCCCCCGCGTGGACGTGATCCACGTGAGCACGCAGCTCGACGAAGGGGTGCAGGCAGCCGGGATCCATCAGCACGGCGACGAAGAGCTCGCCGGTGGCCATGAACGGGTGGCCGCCGCTGGCGTGGCCCACGAGATCGTGGAGGGCGGCGTCCCCTCCGAACCGCAGCGTGGTCAGCGTCCAGCCGACGCGCGCGCCGAGGCCGTGGACGTCGAGCGGTGGGAGCGACGGATCGGACATCGCGAACCGTCCGCGGGTGGCGTGGACGGAGACGTCCAGCGTCTCGTCGAGGCGGGCGTGGGCCTCGGTCGAGCCCAGGCACGCGGCGAGCACGGCGGCTCCGACGACGAGGCGCATGCTGATGAACGCCTGCGACCCGCGCGCCTTACACCATGCGCGTAGCGCCGGGGCGAAGTGGCATACTTCGCCGCGATGACCTACTACGAGCGCAAATTCGCCTGGGTCGATGACGGACTGGACGTCGCCTATCGTGCCTCCGCCGAGACCCAGACGCTGACCCTCGAGCTGGTCTGCGACTCGGAGGTGACGCAGCTCGGCGTCGACGATCTCGTCGACGTGCTTCGCTTCGGTGGCGCCGGCGGAGCGATCTTCGCGCCTCGGTCGGTCTCCGGGCGCCTCCTCCGCGGAGACCTCTGGGCCTCGGCGAAGCGCCACGCCTTCGAGCTCGAGGTGGCGGGGATGGACAGGCTCTTCGTCCGGTGGCTGATCGAGAAGCTCACCCTCTCGGCGATGGCGCCGCAGAAGGTGCTGAGCCTGACGATCCACGGCTCCCTGCCGCTCGACGCCTCGCCGCTGTCGATCGACGCCGAAGGCGCGAAGAAGTGGCTGCGCGATCCGGACGCCTTTCCGGGGCAGTTCGCCGAACCCCCGTTCGTCGTCCGTCCGCGCCGCGCAGCCAGCGCACGGCAGGCGCGCATGACGATCGCCTTCTCGCGCGAGCTGACCAAGAAGGAGTACGACACGTTCCACCATGCGTGGCTCACCGGCGACACCTTCGTCGCCGGTGGGCTCGACGCCGCAGGTCTGGGCTACGCGCCCAAGTCGGGCGCGCGCCTCTCGCGCTCGGGCGTCGAGCTGAAGATCGCCTACAGCGCGCTCGACGTGCGGCCAAGGCCGGCGCTCGACCTGTGGGTCAACATCCTGCATCGCTTCCACTACGACGGCGTGCCGATCGAGCGGTTCGACATCGCGCTGGCGGGGCTGACCGACTGAACGCGGATCGGGTCTTCCCACGACCCGGTCGGCGCCGCTGCAACGGCTGGCGAGAGCACCATGGGCCGCGTCGGTGTGCTGGTGGTCCGGACCGCGTGCTCGTACGTTCGACGGATGCACCGCTCGACGATCCTCTTCACGGGGGCGCTCGCCGCCGCCGGGTGTCGCGAGCCGACCGTGACGCAAGGCGTCCCATTGGAGTTCCGCACCCCAGAGGATCCTGCCGACCCCTCCGAGCTGGGCAAGGCGCTCGCGGAGGACGGCGGCGCGAGCACCGGTGACCACATGCACCTCGTGACGGGCAGCGTCTCCAAGGACGTCTGGACGACGGGCTGGGCGTCGATCCCCCACGCGTCCCACCCCGAGTACGCCTTCGCCGGTCCGCTCGGGTGCGCGGGACAGCGCTTCAAGACCAAGCTCACGCGAAACACGCGGCTCGACATCGGCTACACGGCGCAGAAGGCGTTCGTGATCGTCGGAGAGCAACCGTACGTCCTCGCGAAGCCGCCTTCGGTCGAAGGAAAGTCGCTCGTGTGGTCGGGGGACTTCCTCCACGCCGACGGGACCGCGCGCCCGTTCACGCTGCGGATCGACTGCCCGCTGCCGGCCAAGTGAGGGCTCGACGGCTCTTCCGCGATGCCGATCCCCTGGTATCGTGCGCGCCATGACGAAGTCGGAGCGAGCAGCGTGGCTCGGCGTGCTGGTGCTGGGGGTCGTGGGGTGTGGCAGCAGCGAGGCGCCAATCGCTGCAGACGACACCGGCGGCCTCGTGGACGCCGTCGGCGACGGTCCGTCGGACACCACCGATGCGGTCACGGATTCCGGTGCCGACGCGGTCGGCAGCGACACCGGCGCGGGCGACACGAGTCCCGGCGACACGGCCGGAGCCTGCAACGCCCTGGCGAACGTCGCTGACGTGGTGACCACGCAGCAGGTCGCCGAGGCGCTGCCCTCCCTGAAGGGCGGATCGGTCGCCGAGGGCACCTACGTGGTGACCGCGGTCACCGCCTACACCGGTCCGGGGGGGGCGACCGGCCCCAAGACGGGGACGACGATGCAGCAGACGATGCGCCTCGCCGCGGGCGCGTTCGACATCGTTCGCGTCCAGAACGGGGGCGCCGAGAAGCGATCGTCCGGCGCCTACTCCACGAGCGGCAGCGCGTTCACGCTGGGCGGCACCTGCCCGACCACGAGCTCGGTGCCGGTGGAGTACGACGCCACCGGGACGACGCTGCGGATCTCGCTGGGCTCGACCATCAAGGAGATCCTCACGTACACGAAGAAGTGAACCGCACCGCACCGTGCACGCGACTCGGCGACCGACGTCCTCGACGTCCAGGTGCACGTGGCGGGGGGCGGCGCGCGAGGGCGGCGTCCTGATCGATGTAAGGAGACCGGTGCCGTCCCGTTCTCTAGACTCGATGCTCACGTTGCGCACGCTCCTTCCCGCGGCCAGCCTCGCGCTCTCTGTCGCGACCGCCGCCGAGGCGTCCGACCGCGGCTACCTGGGCGACGGACAGCCCTGGATCGTGGGCGCCGGCGCGATCGTGCTCCGCGCGTCCGATCGGACCCAGGTCGCGGGTTCCGTGCGCGTCGGCCATCGCCT
>JAEUKC010000156.1:0-20421 GCA_016794445.1 Myxococcales bacterium | reverse complement strand
CAAGACGGTCCGCGAGATCGCGGCCGAGGTGCGTGAGCTCGCCGGGCGCGCCCGCAGCAAGAAGCTGAAACCGGAGGAAATGGCGAACGGCACGTTCTCCATCTCGAACCTCGGCATGTACGGCGTCGACGCCTTCGCGGCGGTCATCAACCCGCCGGAGGGCGCCATCCTGGCGGTCGGGCAGGTGCGCAAGGAGCCCGTCGTCCGCGGAGACGCCATCGTGGTCGGGCACCGCCTCGCCTGCACTCTGAGCTGCGACCACCGGGTGGTCGACGGGGCGATCGGGGCCACGTTCCTGCGCGAACTGCGGCTGCTCGTCGAACACCCGACGCGCATCCTCACCTGACTTTCCGCAGCGTGGTCCCACGCTGGCCGACCTGAGCCATCGATCGCCGCCCAAAGGCGGGCAGTTCGGCTATCTTGAGCGGTCGATGAGCGACCGGCTCCGTGGTGATCGCGTCACCCTGCGCCCGATGGCGAAGGACGACCTGCACCTGCTCCATCGGTGGCTCAACGACCCCGAGGTGATGCAGTACTGGGACGGGCGCGACCACCCCGCCACGTTCGACCGCGTCGAGGTGCGCTTCCGCCGCTCGGTCGACGGCAGCGACCGTGACGCCATCCGCTACATGATCGACGTGGAGGGTGGGCCGTGCATCGGCATGGTGCAGTACAACCGCATCAACCCACGCGCGAAGAACACGCAGATCGACCTCCTCATCGGCGAGCGCGAGTTCCGCGACACGGGCTACGGCGCCGAGGCCATGCGTGCGCTCCTGAGCCACCTGTTCGTGGCGCTCAAGGTGCACCGCGTGTGGTTCACCATCCGCGCCAGCAACGAGCGAGCGATGCGCGGCGCCGAGCGCGCGGGCTTCCGCAACGAGGGTGTGCTCCGGGAGCACGACCAGCTCGAGGGACAGTTCGTCGACGTGGCCGTCTACGGCATGCTGCGGAGCGAGTGGAAGAGCTGATGCTCGAGGTCGGCGCGCATTTCGATCGCTTTCGGATCGAGGAGTCGCTCGGAGCGGGCGGCATGGGGGCCGTGTATCGAGCCTTCGACACGCGCCTCGAGCGGCAGATCGCCCTCAAGCTCGTGCGACGTGACGCCCTCGGCCACGACGAGACCAGCGGCGACGCCGTGGAGCGAATGGTCCGCGAGGCCCGCGCGGCCGCCGCGATCGAGCACCCCAACAAGGTGGTCGTCTACGACGTCGGCGACATCGACGGCACGCCGTACATCGCGATGGAGCTGGTGCGCGGCGTCACGCTGCGCGGCTTCATCGGCAAGCCCACGCCGCAGCTCCGCGAGCGGCTGGCGCACATGCTGGCGGTGGCCCGCGTCCTCGCGGTCGCGCACGAGGCGGGCGTCGTCCACCGCGACGTGAAGCCCGACAACGTGATGCTCCGCGAGGACGGCGTCATCAAGGTGCTCGACTTCGGCCTCGCCCAGAAGAAGGGCGCGGTCGACTACGAGGAGACGGTCTACGGCACGCTCAAGTACATGAGCCCCGAGCAGGTGCGCGGCCAGCCGCTCGACGGCGCCGCCGACCAGTTCGCCTGGGCGGTCACCCTGTTCGAGCTGCTCACGGGCAGCATCCCGTGGAGCGACAGCGCGGGCAACGCGGGCATCCTCGCGCAGGTGGTGAGCAAGCCCGCCCCGCGGCTGCGGGAGCGCATGCCCGACCTGCCCGGGCCGCTCGACGACGCCATCGCGCGCGCCCTCGAGAAGGACCCGACGCGGCGGTTCCCGAGCATGCACGCCGTCGTGGCGTCCATCGAGCCGTTCCTGTCGGACGGCACGCTGACCGGTGCCGTGCCGCGGCTCGTGCGCGTCGAGTCGGCCGCCGCCCTCTCGAACTCCGCGTCGGGCGGGGTCGGTTCGGGGAGCTTCGGGGCCGGGGGCTCGGCGGGCTCCGGCGCTTCGATCACGCCGACGTCGAACGACAGCAGTCCGCGCCCCCGCAGCGCGGGGCGCATCCGCACGGGCGGCGACATGGCGATCGGCTCGGTCGTCACCAACGACCGCATGTTCGACCAGCCGGTCGACGCCGAGGCGCGGTTCGCGCGCTTCCCGCGAGACTACCTGCTCAAGGGGATGTTCTTCTCGCGCATCCTGGCGATCGGCGGCAAGCACACCGAGTCGGTGCTCGACAGGCTCGTCGACCCGCCGCGCACCGGCCGCTACCTGCCGTTCAGCGACTACCCCCAGGTCGACTACTCGCGGCTCTCCCACGCCTCGGCGATCGGCCTCCACCCCGGGCTCCCGGTGGCCGAGGCGATGCGCCGGCTCGGCCAGCAGGACATGGCCACGTTCGCGACGTCGGCGATGGGCCGCGTGAGCCTCGCCCTCACCGGCTCGTTCGAGGCCACGGTCGAGAAGATGCCCCAGAGCTACTCCGCGGTGCTCAAGGGCGGCCGCGTCGAGGTGAAGATCCCGCGCAAGGGCTACTTCGAGGTCGACTTCCTCGACTACTACGGGTGGGCCGACTGCTACTCGATCGGCACGATCGAGGGCCTGCTCAAGTACTTCGGCCAGAAGGCCCGCATCGAGGCCACGATCGCCGGCTTCGCCACGGTCCATTGCCGCATCGAGCTCCTGTAGGTCAGGGCAGCCCCCACCCAACCGGAAGAACGCCGCGAGCAGAGTGCGAGCCTGAGCAGTCCTCGACATACGAGTGACATGCGCCACATTCAACCTGTGCAGCAGGCCCTCCCCTTCACCCCCCGACCCGTCCCGTCGCGGCGTGGCGGGGCGCGCAAGGGCGCGGGGCGTCCGCGCAAGCCCTCGAGCGAGTCGCACCGGCGCCGGCCCGCGATCGGCCGCGGCACCCCGCTGCACGTCACGCTCGCCTTCGCGGAGCACGTGTGGAACCTGCGCGCCCAGCGGTGCCTCGGGCCGATCGACGCCGCGCTGCGCGCCCTCTCGCGCCACGCGGCGTGCCGGGTCACGCACTTCTTTGTGCAGGGCAACCACGTGCACCTGGTCGTGGAGGCCGACGACAAGGCGGCGCTGTCTCGCGCCATGCGTGCGCTCACGATCCGCGTGGCGCGCGGCCTGAACCGCGTGATGGGCCGGCGCGGTCGCGTGCTCGGGTCGCGGTACCACGCGCGCGCTCTGCGCTCGCCCACCGAGGTGAAGAACGTCGTCCGCTACGTGCTCGCGAACCACGCCCGCCACGTGCCGGGCGCGCCGGTGTTCGCGGACTGGGAGGCGCTCGACCTGCCGGCGGGCCGTGTCGCGTACGCACTGCCCGGCGTAGGACCGCCGGTCTCTCGCGCGCAGGGCTGGCTCTTGCGGGTCGGCCTCGTGCGGCCGCCGCGGGCTCTGACGCCGCGCCGCTGACCCGCGCGCCTACTTGCAGACGCCGATCGTGATGCCGAGGTCGGGCGCCTTCTCGGGCGAGCACTTCTTGGCGCCGCCGCAGTCGGCGTCCTTCATGCAGAGCTGCGGGTCGCCGCCGCAGCTCGAGCGACAGGTGCTGCCGTTGATCGTCGAGGTGAACGGTATCGTGTCCGCGCAGCAGGTCTTGCCCGGGCAGTCGGCGGTCTCGTCGCAGTCGAAGCCGCGCGCCGCGATGCAGCTCGTGTCGCACTTGTAGCCCCACTTGAGAGAGAAGACGTCGTAGCGGCCACAGCACACCTGACCGCTCGCGCAGAACGTGGTGCCGTCGCCCGAACACGAGACCTTGCCGGTGACCGGGAAGAGACCCGTGACCGTGCCGGTGTCGCTGCCGGTGTCGGCGCTGCCGGTGTCTGCGCTGCCGGTGTCTGCGCTGCCCGTGTCTGCGCTGCCCGTGTCGGTGGACGACTCGGTCGCGCCGTCACCCGTCTCGGTGGAACCCGTCTCGCCGACCTCGGTCGGAGCGTCGGTCACCGTGGAGTCGCCCGCGTCGGCGCCGGAGTCGAGGGCGGTCGAGTCGACGACCGTCGAATCGGTCGAGCCGGTGTCGGCGCTCCCCGTGTCGGCGCTCCCAGTGTCCTCGATGAGCGAACCCGTGTCGTCGAGGAGGCTGCCGGTGTCGACCGGCTCTTCGCCCGTGCCGGCGGTGCTCCCGCTGCAGGCCGCGAGCGAGAGGAACAGGAGCGGCCCGAGGACACGGAGGGGGCGGAGCATGGCCTACGATGGTGCCCCGGGCGCGCGCCGATTGCCAGGGTCGACGGCGAAGCGGCGCAACGACACGAGGTGTTCACGCCGCGGCGCGTGCGCGAACGCGGCGCGTGTGGCCCCGTGGAAGTGCGGACGCGCCTGCGAGGCGATGGCCTCCACCTCGAGCCCCCGCGGCGGAGCGAGCTGATCGAGCAGCGCGTCCGCGCGCAGGGCCATGCGGCCCACCGCGCTGTCCGCGACGACCACGAAGGCGCGGCCCCCGGGCACCAGCACCCGACCCATCGCGGCCAGGAACGCGCCGAGCTCGCCGGTCCAGCGCGCCCGCGCGGCCTCGGGGTCGAGCGCGGCGTAGTCCCGACGGGCGCCGAGCTCGAGCTTCGCGAACTGTTCCTCGCGCAGGCGCAGCCAGCGGAGGCGCACGTCGTGGTGATCGAGGTAGTCGTAGGTGGCCGCGTACGGCGGCGAGGTGATGATGCAGTCGACCGACGCCGCGCCGATCGTGCCGAGGGCGCGCGCGTCGTCCGAGTGCACGTCGAACTTCGGAGCCGGTCGCGGCAAGAGCGCCTCGTACTCGGCGAGCCGCGCCACGAGCTCCTCGGTCTTGCGCACGAAGAGCCGCGCCATCGCCCCCGGCGCGAGGCGACGCTCGGGCAGCAGGTAGTTGCCCGTGTCGCCACGCTGCTTTGAGGCCTTGGTGAGGATCGCGGAGAAGACGAGCTCGAGGTCTTCGCGGGTCTGTCTCGAGCTCACGTGATCGAGCCCGTCACGCAGGGAATCGAGCTCGAGCAGCATGTGCGGCGCGAACAGGCGCACGTCGTCCGGCCCGTAGCGGTGGGTGACCTTCGCGCGGCCCACGCGGCGCTCCGTGACGTGCGCCTCGATGCGCGCGGCGAGCCGCAGGAGCTCCTTGCGCTCCGGCTCCGGCACCCCGCGTAGCTTGAGCTCGGCGAGCCGCAGGGCGAGCGGGTTGATGTCGGTGCCCCGCGCGCGCACGCCGTGGAGCCGCGACTCCACGAGCACCGTGCCGCTGCCGCAGAACGGGTCGAGGATCACCGCGTCCCGCTCCGCGAACGACTCGAGCAGGCGGCGCGCGATGGTGGGGTGCAACCGTGCCGGATACGAGTGGAAGCCGTGCACGTGCGCGCGCGTGGCGTCCGCGTCGGCCTCTCCGACGCCGAAGGCCCGGGCGAGCTCGGTGGAGACGGCGGGGACGCCCCGCTGCGCGCTCTCGCCTCCGACGTGGGTGAACGCGCGTCGGGGATCGACGCGGCGGGGCTTCAAGGCTTGCCCTGCTTCTCGGCGCTCGCGCGGCGGAGGCGCTCGTCGAACTCGGCGAGCTCCGCCGACTGCGCGTCGAGCGTCGCTGCCGGGCGCTGGTCCTCGGCGATGCGGTAGCGGATCTGACCGTCGGCGGCGGCGCGGTCGTCGAGCACGGTGTCGACGCGCACGTCCGTGCGGGTGGGCAGCCGCGCGAGGGCCGCCTCGGCCACCGACTCCGACACGCCCATGATCTCGGCGAGCTGGCGGGGCGAGAGAGAGCCGCGGGTGCGCATCGCGTCGACCGCGACCGAACCGAACGCGTCGCGCATGGCCTCCTCGGCGCGCTTGGCCGCGGCCTTGGCGCGGGAGAACGCGAACAGGGACACCGCGCCGAGAGCGCCGCCGAGCCCGAGCGTCAGGAGGAAGCCGAGCCCGAAGCCCACGGTCATCAGCAGGATCATCGCGGTCGTGGCGAGCAGCAGCGAGGGCACGAGGGCGCCGATGGCGGCGACGTTGCCGAACAGCCAGTCGCCGCGGGCGCTCGTGGCCTCGGCGAGCGCGCGGGTCTCGCCGCCGGTGCGCTCGATGGGCTTCTCGACCGGGACCCGGGGCTTGCCGCAGGCCGCGCAGACGAACAGGAGGCCGTCCTTGGGGATCACCTCGGCGCGCGCGTGGCAGTGCGGACAGGTGCGGAAGGCTCCGTGCAGGGTGCCGCAGCGCGTGCACCGGTCGGAGCCCGGGGGCAGCGGAGCGGCGCAGGTCGAGCAGACGGTCGGGAGCGCGAGGGCGGGATTTTGGGGGTTCGCAGCCATGGTTTCGTCGCCGAGTTGGCCCAGCGCCTTTTCGGCTCGTACGATCCCTCACCATGCGCCGGAGTGGAAGTCTCGTGCTCGGGTTGCCCCTGCTGGCCGCCTCGTTCGCCGCCGGTGGGTGCGGCGCGAGCCTCAAGGAGGTCAAGACCCTGGAGGCCAACGTCGTTCGGCTGGAGAACGAGAACAAGGACCTCAAGCGCAAGGTCGGGGAGCTCGAGTCGCGCGAGACCGTCCACAAGGACGACGTCGCCAAGGCCGAGCTGAAGGCCGAGCCCAAGATCACCGAGGCGTCGAGCGAGCCCAAGCTCAAGGTGGTCAAGCTCGACCCGGCCTCGGCGGCGGGGTCGCCCCCCACCACGCCGACCACCGTCGCGCCCCCCGAGGACGACGACGCGCCGCGTCCCCTGCTCAAGATCGGCCCCAACGGCATCGAGCAGAACGACCCGGACGAGGGCCCGGGCGCCAAGAAGAAGGCCGTCAAGTCGCCGGTCGCCGCCGCGAGCACCGAATACGACGCGGCGTACGCGCTCGTGAAGGCCAAGAAGTACAAGGCCGGGCTCGAGGCGCTCGCGGGCTTCATCGTGAAGTACCCCGACCACCCGTACGTGCCCAACGCGATGTACTGGCGCGGGCGCTGCTACGCCGCGCAGGGCGACACCGCCGGCGCCATCGGGCAGTTCGAGGCCGTCGTCGCGCGCTTCCCCGCGCACACCAAGGCCGCCGACTCGCTGCTCGAGGCCGGCCTCGCCCACAAGAAGCTCGGCGCGCCGGGCAAGGCCAAGGCCGCATTCGACCGCTTGCGCAAGGAGCACCCGGGCTCCGACGCCGCCAAGAAGATCCCCTCGGAGGACGCCTCATGAACCGCCTGTTCGGCCGCTCGCGGCAGCTCGCCCTCGCGCTCCTCACGATCGCCGCCGCCACCTTCGGCGAGCGCGCGGAGGCCGACGTGAAGGTCGGCAAGCCCCCGCAGGGCACGATCTCGCTCGGCAACGACAGCGGCAAGGGCTCGACCAAGCTCGTCCCCCCGACCCACACGGTCAAGAAGGGCGACACGCTCTGGGACATCTGCGACACGTACTTCGGCAACCCGTGGAACTGGCCGCGCGTCTGGTCCTACAACGCCGACATCGTGAACCCGCACTGGATCTACCCGGGCCAGCAGGTGAAGCTGAAGAAGGACGCGGTCGGGTACGTGAGCATCACGCCCGGCAACGCGAGCCTCAAGGCGGGCAGCGCCCTCAAGCCCAAGCTCGTGCCCGGCGGCACGGTGTTCCTCAACAACATCGGCTTCGTCTACGACGACAAGGTCGAGA
This sequence comes from Myxococcales bacterium, assembly GCA_016794445.1. Taxonomy (GTDB): domain Bacteria; phylum Myxococcota_A; class Polyangia; order Polyangiales; family JADJMO01; genus JADJMO01. Next base: position 12,928 of record JAEUKC010000156.1, on the reverse strand, counting down.
ACGTCGGCGAGATCACCGGGAGCCCCGAGGACAAGATGCTCCTCACCACGCTCGACCGCGTGTACGTCCGCCTCGGCGAACAGCAGGCCAAGGACACCTTCGCGGGCGACACGCTCACCGTCTACACGGTCAGCCGCCCGGTCAAGAACGGCAAGGAGAACGTCGGCTACGTGGTCGAGATCCTCGGCACCGTCAAGATCGACTTCATCGACAAGAAGACCCGCCTCGCCGAGGGCGTGATCACCTCGTCGAACGACGTCATCGAGCGCGGCGCCAAGGTCGCCCCGGTGGAGCGCAAGCTCGACATCGTGCCGCCCTCGACCAACCAGGTGGAGCTGCGCGGATCGTTGCTCGAGTCGGTGCGCCCGAACCAGATGTACGGCGGCCAGCAGGTGGTCCTCATCGACAAGGGCGAGGCCGCGGGCCTCAAGCCGGGCAACCGCCTGGTCGTGGTGCGCAAGGGCGACCCCTGGCAGGAGGAGCTCTCTAGCGCGGGCGCGCTCGGCGCCTCCAAGGTGAAGCTGAGCACCGACGGGCCGGCCGACATCGAGAGCACGAAGAAGGACAAGTCCGACGACTACCCGGAGGAGCCGGTCGCCGAGATCCGCGTCATCCGCGTGCGCAAGGACTCCGCCACCTGCCTCGTCACCCAGAGCAAGCGCGAGCTCCTCTCCGGGGACACCTGGGTCGCCAAGAAGGGTTACTAGCGCACCGTCAGCAGCGGCAGCGCCGCGGGCAGCGCGGCGAGCGCGAGCACGAGGTGGGGCAGCTGCGTCGCGGCCGCGAACAGGCCGGGCCGGCGCGGCTCGTCCGGCGTCGCGAGACGGAACAGCACCGACGAGATCGCCACGCCGACCACCGTCGCGACCATCGCCATCACGAGCAGCGGCTCGCCGCGGCCCTTGAGCGCGAGCGTGACCGCGAGGGGCACCGCGAGCACGAGCGCCGCGGTGAAGCGCGTGCGCACGCGCAGCGCCGCCCACGCGGCCACCACCAGCGCGCCGACGATCGCCGCGCCGAGCGCGCCGTCGAAGGCGGCGTCCGAGGCGAGCTCGAGCTCCCCCGCGCTCTCGAGCAAGAGGAACGCCGAGAGCCCACCGAGCACGAGGCCGTGGGCCGCCGGGCGCTCGTCGGCGGCGTCGCCCGGCGGTGCGCCCTCGACGAACGCGCGGGTGCCCGCGAGCGCGGCCACCGCCGTCGCCGCGCCGAGGTTGCCGCCGCGCGCGAGCGGGAGCGCGTCACCGCACGCGTGGGCCGCGACGAGGACGAAGGTGCCGAGGCCCGTCACCACCATGGCCGCCTCGAGGCCGACGGTGAGCGCGGCGAGGAAGCGGTCGCGCCCCTTGGCGGCGACCACGTCGCGGGTCGGGCGATACCCCGTGCTCTGGTAGTAACGGAACGCGATCAGGGTTCCCCACGCCGCGAGCACGCCGAGGGTGCCCGCGATCGCCACGAAGCCCCACGCGGGAACGCGCAGCCACCAGCCGCACACCGCGACGACGCCGAGCACCACGAGCAGCAACGTGACCACGAGGCCGCGCGACTCCGCGTCTCCAGGCTCGTCGTCGGGCCCCTCGGTGATGGCCATTGCGCCCGCGAGGCCGGCCAGCGCGGCGAGCGCCTGCACGACGACCGGCAGGAGGGCGACGCCGAGCGGGTCGACCCCGAGGGCGCGGAGGGCGGCCTCGTTCTTGGCGGCCACCGCGGCCGACATCACCGTCGCCGCCAGCGTCTCGGCGCCGAACGGCGCCTGCGTGACGCCGAGCACCGCGACCAGCGCCGCGCCGAGCACGAACGCGGCGAGGACCGCGGGCAGCCGCGCGAGGCCGTCGCCCTCGAGGGTGAGCGCCACCAGCGCGAGCGCCAGCAGCAGCGCCACTGCGCGACCGACCGTGCCGAGCGCGACCGCGAGCCGGGCCCGCGTCGCGCGGGATGCGGTCGCCGGCTCGCCCCGGACCAGGTCGGCGAGGGTCGCGCTCGCGACCCCGAAGGCCATCGCCCCGAAGAGCGCGAGCACCCGCGCCCGCGAGCCGGGATGGCGGGCGAGGCGGGTCGCGACGAAGCCGGCCGTCGCGACTCCGAGGGCCACCGCGGCCCGCCAGGTGGACGCGCGGAGCCGACGAAAGACGACCGGGCGCTGCTCGAACGCCGATCGCTCGGCGTGCAGCACGAGGACCGCTAGGGTCGCGGCGAGCCCGAGAAGGCCCACGGCCACGGCCAGCTTGTCCATGGAAGGCTGCCTTTTGCCCTGGACGGGCTGGGCAGGCAACCGCTCGCATGTTCAGCGGGTCGAGCGCAGGCCACAAAAAGACCGAAGCCGGAATCGGGTGATTCCGGCTTGGTGCGGGCGCTGACGCCCTCCGCAGTCAGGGACCGATCACTCCGCGGGAGCGGCCTCGGCCTTCTTCACTTCTTCCTGATTGCTCTCGATGCGCATGCCGTAGAACGAGCGGTACACGAACACCATCGACACCACGAGGAAGACCCCCGCGAGCATCTTGGGCACGCTGCCGTCACCGCCGGCCTTCATCTGCTCCGCGAGCTCGACGGCGAGGAGGCCGAAGAGGGTCGTGAACTTGATGACGGGGTTGAGGGCGACGCTGGAGGTGTCCTTGAATGGATCGCCGACCGTGTCGCCGACGACGCACGCGTCGTGGAGCGGGGTGCCCTTGGCCTTGAGCTCGACCTCGACGATCTTCTTCGCGTTGTCCCAGGCTCCGCCGGCGTTGGCCATGAAGAGCGCCTGGAACAGGCCGAAGAGGGCGATCGAGATGAGGTACCCGATGAAGAAGAACGCGTCGAAGAACGCGAACGCCAGGGTGCCGAAGAAGATGGTGAGGAAGATGTTGAACATCCCCTTCTGCGCGTAGATCGTGCAGATCTCGACGACCTTCTTGCTGTCCTCGATCGACGCCTTCTCGACGCCCTCGAGCTTGATGTTCGCCTTGATGAACTCGACCGCGCGGTAGGCGCCGGTGGAGACCGCCTGGGTGGAGGCGCCGGTGAACCAGTAGATCATCGAGCCGCCGGCCAGGAGGCCGAGCAGGAACGGCGGGTAGAGCAGCGAGAGCTTGTCCGTGTTGCGCGCGAAGCCGTCGGTGAGGGTCACGATGATCGAGAAGATCATGGTGGTGGCGCCGACGACGGCGGTGCCGATGAGCACGGGCTTGGCGGTGGCCTTGAAGGTGTTGCCGGCGCCGTCGTTCTCCTCGAGGAAGTGCTTGGCCTTCTCGAACTGGACGTCGAAGCCGAAGTCCTTCTTGATCTCAGCCTCGATGCCCGGGATGGTCTCGATGACGGAGAGCTCGTAGACGGACTGCGCGTTGTCGGTGACCGGGCCGTAGGAGTCGACCGCGATGGTGACCGGGCCCATGCCGAGGAAGCCGAAGGCCACGAGGCCGAAGGCGAAGACCGGCGAGGGGTCGAAGGTGCCGATCATCATGATCGAGCCGACGCCCATCATGCTGATGTAGTAGGCGGTGCCCATCAGGCCGAGCAGGATCATGCCCATCCAGTAGGCGCTGAAGTTGCCGGCCGTGAGGCCCGCGAGGATGTTGAGCGAGGGCCCGCCTTCCTTGGAGGCGGTGACGACCTCCTTGACGTGGCGGGACTCGGTCGAGGTGAAGACCTTGATGACCTCGGGGATGATGGCGCCGGCGGCGGTGCCGCAGGTGATGATCGCCGAGAGCTTCCACCAGTGGGTGCCGTCGCCGAGGGTCGGGATGAGGAACTTGCTGACCGCGAAGGTGGCGATGACCGACACGATCGAGGTGAGGATGACGAGCTGCGTGAGCGGCTGCTCGAAGTTCATCTTGTCGGCGTCCGCGTAGCGGCCCTTCGCGATGATGTCGTTGATGAAGTACGAGAGCGCCGAGGCGATCACCATCACGATGCGCATCACGAAGATCCAGACGAGGAGCTGGACCTGGACGGTCGGGTTCTTGACCGCGAGGAGGATGAACGAGATCAGCGCCACGCCGGTGACGCCGTAGGTCTCGAAGCCGTCGGCGCTGGGTCCGACCGAGTCGCCCGCGTTGTCGCCCGTGCAGTCGGCGATGACGCCCGGGTTGCGCGCGTCGTCTTCCTTGATCTTGAAGACGATCTTCATGAGGTCGGAGCCGATGTCGGCGATCTTGGTGAAGATGCCGCCGGCGATGCGGAGCGCCGAGGCGCCGAGCGACTCGCCGATCGCGAACCCGATGAAACACGGGCCGGCGTAGTTGCCGGGCACGAACAGGAGGATGCCGAGCATGATGAGCAGCTCGACCGAGATGAGCAGCATGCCGATGCTCATGCCCGCCTTGAGCGGGATGGCGTAGGCCGGGAACGGCTTGCCCTTGAGGGCGCCGAACGCCGTGCGGGAGTTGGCGAACGTGTTCACGCGGATGCCGAACCACGCGACCATGCAGCTGCCGGCGATGCCGACGAGGCTGAACGCGAGGATGATCAGCACCTGGGCGGTCTTGCCCTCGGCGAAGTAGTGCTGCGCGACACCGAAGTAGTAGACGATGATCGACCCGATGAAGACCTCGAGGATCATGATGAACTTGAGCTGGGTCGCGAGGTACGTCTTGCACGTCTCGTAGATCAGCTCGCTGATCTCCAGCATCGACTTGTGCACCGGCGCGTTCTTGAGCTGCGCGTAGATGACGAAGCCGAAGATCATGCCGAGGGCCGAGACGACGAGCCCGCCCATGAGCAGGGTCGCGCCCGACGAGCCCGACAGGAAGCTCGCGATGTTCTTGTCCGCGAGGCTCGGGACGATGAGATTGGCCTCGCCGCCCCCCTTGTGGGGAGCCGCGGGCGCAGCCGGGTTGGCCCAGGCAGCGCTGGTGACCAGCGACAGGATCAGCGTCGCGAGGAAGGTGAGAATCACCTTGCCCCGGACCCCGAGGGTGGTTTTGGCGATCATGAGGGAAATCTCTCCTGGAGAAACGCGGGAAATGGACCGGCGAAAGCTCGAGGGGTTGGCCGCCTCACCCTTGGAAATAGGGGTGCAGACGCTTCAGCACGCCTCGCGTGCGGGGCGGCCCATAGCACGGGGTCGACCTGGCCGTCGAGGGCAGCCATCCGCAGGGCCCGTCCAGCTGTTCAGCTGGCCGGAACGGTGTCGTCTTTTCGTGGCTCGCCTGTCACCTCTTGCGGGAAGTTGGCGCCATCGTCACGCCTGCGTCACTGCGTACGCATAGGGTCGCCTCATGGCTCCCCGCGTACTCATCGTGGAGGACGAGCAGGACCTCGCGAGCGTGATGTCCTACAACCTCCGGGCCGACGGCTTCGAGACGGCCCGCGTCGACACCGTGGCCGGCGCGCGCCACGAGCTCGGCGCCCGTCGCTACGACCTCGTCGTCCTCGACCTCATGCTCCCTGACGGGAGCGGCCTCGACGTCTGTCGGTGGATCCGCGCGCAAGGCGCGCTCCGCGACCTGCCGGTGCTGATCGCCTCCGCGCGCAGCGAGGAGGTCGACCGCATCGTCGGCCTCGAGCTCGGCGCGGACGACTACCTCGTCAAGCCGTTCGCCGTGCGCGAGCTCGTGCTGCGGGTCCGCAGCATCCTCCGTCGCACCGAGCCCCCGCCCATGCGCGAGGACCAGATCGAGTTCGGCGTGCTGCGGGTCGACCGGGGCGCCCACCGGGTGTTCGTCGAGGAGCAAGAGGTGCACCTCACGGCCCTCGAGTTCCGGCTCCTCACCACCCTGCTCGAGCGGCGCAACCGCACCCAGAGCCGCGACATGTTGCTGGTCGACGTGTGGCAGCTGTCGGCGCGGCTCGACAGCCGCACGGTCGACACCCACGTCAAGCGCCTACGCGAGAAGCTGGGCGCCGCCGCGAGCTACATCCGCACCGTGCGCGGCATCGGCTACCGGTTCGTCGGGTCGCCCGACGAGCCAGAGAGCAACTGAGCCGTGTCAGGGATTGGCAGCATCTCCCCGGGTGGAGTGCTGGCGCGCACTGTGGGAAGTGACGCGTCGGTGACGAACGAGTGAGCCGCGCGCGAGATCCGTCACCGGGCGCGCGCGGTCACTCAATCGTCGCAATCGCGATGCGGTCACGTCACTTGGTCGTGGTTTCTTGCGCGCCGTGGCATTCGAGGCCTTCGTCGAAAAGACGGTGAACGCGGCGTACCGGCTGCGGCTCTCCCAGTGCGTCGCCGCCGGCGCGTGCATCCTCGTGGGCATCGCGGCCGCGGGTCAGCGGGTGAACGCCAAGGCGCCGCCTCCGCCCAAGCTCGAGGACCTCACCGACGTGAAGTTCGTCGAGGAGATCCCCGAGGAGAAGGAGCCGGAGAAGCCGAAGGAGCCCGAGCCCCCCGCGGCGGCGCCGGTGCTCGTGCCGGAGAGCGTGAAGGTGAGCAGCGAGCCGCCGCCGCCTCCGCCGCCGGTGCCGACCGAGATCCCCAAGGACAAGCTCGACGAGGCCGACCCGTCGAAGGACAAGGGCATCGCGGGGGGCTCGCACTCGGGAGATCCGGGCGGCGCCGCCGGCGGCACGGGGACGGCCACCGCCGCCATCGCGACCACGCCTCCCCCGCCCCCGCCCCCGCCGACGGCCACGACCCCGCCGCCTCCGCCCCCGCCGCCGAAGGCCACGCTGGTCTCGGAGACGGACGTGCCGCCGAAGCTCACCGGGTACGTGAAGCCTCCCTACCCAGAGGCCGCGCGCGCCGCGGGCACGACGGGCGCGGTGACCGTCCGCATCACCATCGACGAGAACGGCGACGTCACCGACGTGAAGATCGTCAAGAGCGACCCGACGTTCGACGCCGTGGTGCTGGAGACGGTGAAGAAGTGGAAGTTCACCCCCGCCAAGCACGAAGACGGCACCGCGTTCAAGACCACGATCGTGCGGAAGATCCCGTTCACGATCAAGACTCAGTGATTCGCCAGGAGCAATGAAGATGGAGCTGAATCTCGTCCACATCTGGAAGGACATGCCGTTTCTCTCGCGCGTCGTCGCGAGCTGCCTCGCGCTGATGGCGCTCGGGGCGATCGGCGTGGTCATCGAGCGGCTGCTCTTCCTCACCCGCACGAGCGCGGAGTCGAAGCTGTTCGCCGAGAAGGTGCGCGTGGTCCTCGCGAAGCACGACATCGAGGGCGTCGCCAAGCTCGCCGCCGCGCACCCGACGAGCCCGCTCGCGCGCCTCGTCCACGCCGGCGCCGCCAAGTACCTCGACCACACCATCAGCCCCGGCCACGACAACCTGGGCCCCATCGAGGCCGCCAAGCGCGAGATGGCGCGCCGGGCCGAGGTGATCAGCCTCGAGCTCCGCCGCGGCATGTCGCTCCTGGCCTCGGTCGGCTCCCTGGCGCCGTTCGTCGGGCTGCTCGGCACCGTGCTCGGCATCCTCGGCGCGTTCGCCAAGATCGGCGCGAGCGGCTCGGCCGGCCTCGGCGCCGTCAGCGCGGGCATCGCGGAGGCGCTCATCGAGACCGCCTTCGGCCTCATCGTCGCCATCCCCTCCGTCGGCTTCTTCAACTGGCTCAACGGCAAGGTCGAGGCGATCGAGCTCGACCTCACCAACGCCAACGGCGAGTTCCTCGACGAGGTCGAGCGCAACCACCGCGACGACGACGCCGCGGTCGACTCCGGTCGCGCGGCCGCCTGAGACCGAGACGAGGCGAGGAGGTTCCCGTGGGCGTCAGCGTCGAAGCGAGCAAGGGCAAGAAGAAGCGGGGGGCTGCCCCGGACATCAACATCACGCCGCTGGTCGACGTGGTGCTGGTGCTCCTCATCATCTTCATGGTGGTGACCCCCCAGCTCGAGGCGGGTGAGGCGGTCGAGCTCCCGACCATCTTCAACCCGGACCCGAAGAGCAAGAGCAAGCTCGACCCCGTGGTGCTCACCTACACGCTCTCGGGGAAGTACTTCTACGAGAAGGAGTCGTTCTCCGACGCCGCCTCGTTCAAGGCGCGCCTCGAGCGCGAGCACGCCGCCCACCCCGACCGCCGCATCATCCTCAAGGGCGACTACCGCAACACGTTCGGCAAGATGCGCGAGCTGTTCGATCTGATCCAGAAGGTCGGCTTCCAGGGGGTCGCGCTCATGGTCAGCGAGAAGCCCGAGGGCGCGAGCGGCGCGCAGTGGGCCAAGCTCCCCAAGCCGGGAGGGAACTGAGATGGGCATCGACATCGGCGGCCCCAAGAAGGCCAAGGTCCGGCCGGCGATGAACATCACGCCGCTGGTCGACGTGGTGCTCGTCCTCCTCATCATCTTCATGGTGGTCACGCCGCTGCTCACCAAGCAGTTCTGGGTGAACCTCCCGAAGAACGAGGAGAAGAAGGAATCCAAGCCCGACCCCAACGCCAAGCCCGTCGTCCTCTCGGTCGACAAGGCGGGGGTCGTGAAGCTGAACAACGAGCCGATCGCGAAGGATCAGCTCAAGGAGAAGCTCAAGCGCGTGTTCGCCGCCAAGAACGGGGATCACACGCTGTTCTTCACCGCGGAAGAGGACGCCCCGTTCGGCGCCGCGGTGGAGGCGATGGACGTGGCCCGCGCGGGGGGCGCGGCGCCGATCGCCGTCCTGACCGTGAAGCCGAAGTCCTAGCCACAGTCCACATCGACAGTCGTGAAACACCCCGGGCCGGGCCCGGGGCGGAGAGAGGGATCCATCCATGCGCCGCGTCGGAGTGCTCATCCCGTCGCTGGTGGTCGGTACCACCACGTTCGCGTTCGCCCAGGCCCCAGCGCCCAGCCCTTCGCCGGCGCCCTCCGCGTCGGCCGCGCCGTCGGCGAGCGCCCCCAAGCCAGCGCCCTCGGCCAAGGGCGACGACGACGCCGAGGAGGTGCCCGTCGAGGAGACGGAGCCCGCCGTGAAGCCCGACGCGAAGACGGGCGTCCTGACCGGCAAGCTGACCGACGCGGGCACGGGCGAGGAGATCATCGACGGCCAGTGCGCCGTGGTGGGCACCAAGCTGAAGGCCGTGAGCGACGCCGAGGGCGTGTTCTCGCTGAAGCTCCCCCCCGGCACCTACGTGATCCGGTGCTTCTACGAGGGCTACAAGACCCAGCGCTTCGACAACATCGTGGTCACGGCCGGCAAGGTCACCAAGCTCGACGTGAAGTTCCCCCTCGACACGGCCAAGCCGGTCGAGGAGATCGTGGTCGAGGTCGACCCCGACCGCACGACCGCGGGCGCGCAGCTCACCATCCGCAAGAACGCGGGCACGGTCAGCGACGCGGTGAGCGCGCAGGAGATCGCCAAGACCCCGGACCGCAACGCGGCCGAGGCCAGCAAGCGCGTGGTCGGCGCGAGCGTGGTGGATGGCCGGTTCGTCTACGTGCGCGGCCTCGGCGACCGCTACACGAACGCGCTCCTGAACGGCACGCCGCTGCCCAGCCCCGAGCCGGACCAGCAGGCGATCCCGCTCGACATCTTCCCGGTCGCGGTGCTGTCGGACGTCACGATCTACAAGACCTTCCTCCCGGACATGCCGGGCGACTTCGCGGGCGGCAGCGTGCGCGTCTCCACGCGGACGTTCCCCTCCCAGTTCTTCCTCTCGACGTCGTTCACCATGGGTTACAACTCCCTGACGACGTTCAAGGATCGGCTCTCGTACCAGGGGAGCAACGGCGACTGGCTGGGCTCGGACAGCGGCGCCCGGCGGATGCCGAACAACATCCGGAACCTCTACAAGGTGGGCGGGACCGACGGCGAGGTGGAGGCCTACGGTGAGTCGCTGAGCCAGAAGCCGCGCAAGATCTACCCGGTGCTCTCGGGCCCGAACTTCTCCGGGAGCTTGACCGCGGGCGACTCGTACCAGTTCAGCGGCGGCAAGACGCTCGGCTTCATCGGGTCCCTCGGCTACGGGCGTCGCTACTCGCTGCACGACGAGCAGCAGATCGGCTATCGCTCGGGCGTCACGGGGCTGGAGCGTCGCTTCGACTTCGCCGGCACACGCTCCACGGCCGTCGTCTCGCTGTCAGCACTTGGCAGCATCGGGTTCCAGGTCGGGAACAACCACCGCCTCACGCTCACCGGGCTCTACTCGGGCAACGCAGACGATGACGTGCTCCGTCTCGAAGGCAAGAGCAACAACGACGACGCCAACGTCCGGCTGACCCGCGCCCGGTGGGTCCAGCGGAAGATGTACTTCGCCCAGTTGCTCGGCGAGCACAAGCTGGTCGACCTCGGGAAGGCCGTATTCAAGTGGAACTTCTTCTACGGCGTCGCCAAGCGCGATGAGCCGAACAACGTCCAGTCCGTGACCAGCGTGCCGCTGCTCGACGGCCGCCCCGACCCGGATCAGAGCTACCAGCTCAAGAGCGGCGACGCCCTCACCCACTTCTACAGCGGTCAGACGGAGAAGCTGCTCGGCGGCGGGCTCGACTGGGCGCAGCCGCTGACCAGCAAGGAGGATGGGCCCAAGCTCAAGTTCGGTGGCCTCGCGCAGTCCAAGAAGCGCAACTTCCTGGCCCGTCGCTTTCGCTTCCAGTTCCTGCCCGCCCCTGGCCAGCTCGACTGGCTCAAGAGCGATCCGGCGAACGCGCTCGACGACTCGACGATCGGCAGGTTCGCCTACCTCGAGGAGAACACCCGCTCGGCCGACGTCTACGAGGCGGCGCAGCAGATCTACGGCGCGTACTCGATGGCCGACCTGCCCTTCGGTCGATTTCGCCTCCTCGGCGGCGTGCGCGTCGAGTACACGAAGCTCACCCTCGATACCAAGGACGACCTCAGCGCGGGCAACGCAGACGTGCAGTACGGTTATCGGGCGACCGATCCGCTCCCGGCGGCAGCCGCCGTCGTCAAGGTCACCGACGCGCAGAACGTCCGCGTGTCGGTGACGCAGACGATCGCTCGACCCCAGTTCCGCGAGATCGCGCCGTTCGAGTACGCCGACTTCTTCAACGGCCAGCAGGCGAAGGGCAACCCCAACCTCAAGCGGTCCCGCATCACCAACGTCGACCTGCGGTGGGAGTGGTTTCCCGCTGCCGACGAGGTCGTGGCGGTGAGCACCTTCTACAAGCACTTCACGGACGCCATCGAGTACACCTTCCAGGAGTTCACCTCGCAGTTCGTGCGCCAGCCGGTGAACACCAAGGCCGCGACCAACGTCGGGGTGGAGATCGAGGGGCGCAAGAACCTCAAGTTCATCAGCCCGGCCCTCTCCCCGCTGACGCTGCTCGCCAACCTGACCCTGGTCCGCTCGCGCGTCAGCTTCGACGACAAGGAGACGGGCGTCACGAACAAGGAGCGCCCGCTCCAGGGCCAGTCCCCGTACGTGGTCAACCTCGCGCTCGACTGGGTCGGCTTCAACGGCCGGACCCAGGCCCGCCTGAGCTACAACGTGTTCGGCAAGCGAATCGACACCGTCGGGACGGGCAAGGTGCCGGACGCCTTCGAGCTGCCCCGGCACGTGGTGGACATCAGCGTCGCCCATCAGTTCACCAAACACGTCGACGCGAAGGTGTCCGTGGAGAACCTGCTCGACGCTCCGTACAACTTCCAGCTCGAGACCGGAGACACCTTCGGGAGCTGGCGAGTCGGCCGCACGGTCTGGGTCGCGGTGCAGCACCACCTCTGAGCCGCGGCGACGACTGTCACGACCTCGTTTCTCACGCTCCGCGCGGATGCCGCACGGCTGGTGCACAACGCCGACCAGCCAAGCACGACTCTGATCCTGAGGAGGATTCCCATGAAGACCGTTCGTCCGTCGACTGCCCTCGTCGCCCTCGTCGCCTGCGGCGCCATCACTCTCGGGATCGCCGGTTGCGGTGACGACTCGACGCCGGACAAGCCGGCCCCGGCCGACACCGGCACGGTCGACACCGGCGCTGACACCGGCTCGCCGATCGACACCGGGACCGTCGACACCGGCACGCCCGATGGCGACGCGCCGCCCCCCGGCTGCCCTGCGAGCCCGACCCCGGTCGACGTCACGGCGGACATCACCGCGGACACGACCTGGGACTGCAGCAAGGTCTACACCCTGAAGAAGTTCGTCGAGGTGAAGCCCGGCGCGAAGCTCACCATCACGGCTGGCACCGTGGTGAAGGGCACGCGCGGCACGGGCACCGGCGAGGCCTCGATCACCGGCATCGCCGTCCTCCCGGGGGCGAAGATCGCCTCGATGGGGACCAAGGACCAGCCGGTCGTGATGACCAGCAGCGAGGCGTCGAAGAAGCGCGGCGACTGGGCCGGCCTCATGATCCTCGGCAAGGCCAAGTCGAACCACGCCGCCGTCACCACCCCCGAGGGCCTCTCCGCGAAGGACCAGTTCAAGTACGGCGGCAACGGCGCCGACCGCGACGACGCGGACTCGAGCGGCGAGCTGCACTACACCCGAGTCGAGTGGGCCGGCTACCAGCTCAGCGTGGGCAACGAGATCAACGCCTTCTCGTTCTACGGCGTCGGCAGCGGCACCCAGCTCGACCACCTCGAGGCCTACCAGGGCTTCGACGACTCGTTCGAGTGGTTCGGCGGCGCGGCGAACGCGAAGTACCTGCTCGCGCAGTCGGGCAACGACGACTGCTTCGACATGGACAACGGCTACCGCGGGAAGCTGCAGTTCCTCATCTGCAACCGCGACGACGTGGACGGCGGCGGCAACGGCTTCGAGGTCGACAACGACGCCAACGCCTCCGACAACGCCCCGTTCACTCAGCCGATGATCTGGAACGCCACGATGATCGGCAAGGCCACGGCGACCACCGAGGGTGGGCACGGCTTCCACCTGCGCCGCAACACCAAGGGCACCTGGAGCAACATCCTCGCGGTCGGCTGGCCGCTCTCGGGCATCTTCATCCAGCCGAACGTCGACTCGGCCGGCGCCGCCCTCCCCGGCACGGGCGCCGAGAAGAACGCGACCGACGGCTCCCTCGTGGTGAAGAACAGCATCATCTCGGGCACGACGAAGGACGCGAACTCGACCTTCTCGCAGACCTACATCGACGACGCGAGCCGCAAGATCTCGAAGACCAAGGTCGC
>JAEUKC010000152.1:0-7708 GCA_016794445.1 Myxococcales bacterium | reverse complement strand
TCACCCGGCGTTCGCGCGGTCCGCTGCCGCCCGCCCGTTCGTCGCTGAACCAGCCTCTTCGACGATCGCCGCGCGCGGCACGTCGCTTGCGCAGCCGGGCGACATGTGGAACTCGATCGCCGCCGTCCTCGTCGTCGCACTCTGCCTTGGCTGCTCGTCGCCGTCTCCAGGAGCGTCGCCGTCTCCAGAAGCGACGCACGCAATCCCGACCGCCCTCGCCGGGACCTGCACCGGCAAGCTCTTGCTCGCGAGGACGTCCAAGTCGGCCGACGCCGACGGTCGCTGGACCGCAACCGGCCCGACGCTGCCCCCGGGCACGCCCTTCGTCGTCGACGTCTCCTTCTACCAGTTCGGGGGCATCGCCTTCTCGGACGGAGCGCCGTTGAGGCTCGACATCGAGCCGGAAAAGGGCCTGGTCCGCGGCACGGACTTCGAGTCGAGCTGCGCCGCCGAGCCCGACGGCGACAAGGCGTCGCTGGTGATCGTCCGCGCGTCGAAGGTGTTTCCGTACATCGACCTGAGTGGCGCTCCGTGCACGCTGCCAGTGGGTGCCCGCTTCTACCGGTACAGGTACCTGTCGACCGGCACCGGAACGAGCCGATTGGAGGCGTCTCAGCTCACCTCAGCGTGTGGCTTCGAGACCGGCTACACTGCCGGTCTCACCTCCGGCCGGCTCTTGCCCGAGTGAAGGCCTTCGCGAGCCAGCAAGAACGCGATGCGAGTCGGCTAGCGGCGACGACCACGCGCGGGTGCCTCGAACCAGGTCGGGAGCTCCTCTTCGAGCACCCGCTCGATCGTCGTGAACGAGGCCTCGAGGGAGGCCATGTCGCGCGCGGCGAAGTCCATGCCCTCGGGGCCCTGGAGGTAGCGTCCGGCCCCACCTTCTTCGCCCACCGAGATCCGCAGCTTCGTCTCTGCCAGTCGGTGCAAGAACTCGCACTCGAGCCGTCTCGCCCCGGTTCGCTGCTCGCTGCGGAAGATCCGATTGCCGAGCAGCCGATCGATCGGGTCGCCGTCCACCGCGACGTACCCCTCGCGCGCGAACCACGCGCCGAGGCGCTCGGCCACCACCTCGAACAGGCGGTAGCCGCGGACGGCCGGGTAGGTTCGGTCGAGGATCTCGGCGAGCGCCCGCTCGAGCGCGGCGAGCTGCGAAGCGTCGGGGACGTCTCCGTGGTGGCGTCCGATCACGAGCAACGCGGCGCGCGCAGCCGTGACGACCTCGAGCTCCGGCAGCCCCTCTCGACCGACGAGCGCCCGCAGCTCTGGCACGGGGAAGAGCTCGAGCCAGGTGGGGCCGAACACGTTGACGTGGCGCAGGACGTCGAGGTGCGACAGCACGCGGCAGGGGATGTTAGAGTGGCGACCCTCGAAGGACACGCCACCTCCCTGCACGTCTCCGGCGACGTTCACCAACGCGACGATGCCCGCGCGATGGGCTTTCAGAGCTCCTGGGTCGTCCTCGACGGCGCTCGTCACCTCGAGGAGCGCTCCGCCGGGCGCGAGCGCGACGTGAGCCGTCTCGCGCGCTCCCTCTCGGTACAGATGCAGGGTGGTGGGGGAACGCTTCTCGAAGACCCTGGCGGCCAGCGCCGGAATCGGTCCCTCGATCGCGTGGTGGCCGCGGCCGCCCTCGGCGTAGGCGTCGAGCACGAGCGAGAACGGCGGCGACCGGACGACGTCGAGCACCGCGTCGAGCCGCTCTCCCTGGGCGAGGCCCGTGCCGGTCAGCGAGACGCGGACCGGTCGACCCGCGGGCGCCTCGAGGCGTGGTGGTCTGCGCCACGCGACCCGGATCCGCGCCCGGGGAAATCGCTCGAGCTGGCGCTCCGCACGCGCGATGTCGCCCGAGTCCCAGTTGCAGGTGTCGTGGTCGGGTACCTCGAACGCGGTGAGCGAGTCGTCGGGCACCTGCTGGAGCGCGCGCTCGAAGTCGAACGACGAGGGAATGCTGCTCGGGCCGGCCGAGCGTCCAGTGAGCCGGGTGAACCGCCTCTCGTCGTCGCGGGAGAACGACCACCACCAGGCCGACCGCAGGTGACGCCGTTCGGTGAAGACGAGCTCGCGGAGCGGCAACGCGTGGCGTTCGACCGCGTCGCGCACCGCGCCGAGGGGCCACTCGTACGAACGGACCACGAGCCGCTCGAGACGCCGTGCGAGAGGGCTCGCGAGGAGCCAGTCGAGTTCACCCCCCACCTCGAGGGCGAGGTCGACCAGGTTCGGCAGGGCTTCCCCGGCCAGGAGCACCGCCTGGGCCGGTGGGCCGAGCGCGCCGACGTCGATCGCGCGGACCCGCGGTCGTGGGGGTAGATCGCCGAGGGTGGCGACGGCCTCGCTCTCGAGCCCGACGAGCCCCGTCAGGTGGGCGAGGGTCGGCAACGCGAGGATCTCCACGAACAGCTTCGGATTGCTGGCCGCGCTGCCGAAGTCGAGTCGCTCGACGGTGGAGAGCGCCGGGTCGCGCAGCGCCTCGGGCAGCGCGGTCGGCGTGCGGTAGTCCCGCTTCGACACGAGCTCGAGGGTGGCCTCGCGCAGGAAGCCGCAGTCGAAGACCCGACCGTCCTTGGCGAGCACGCGGTCGAGCGCGCCGATCCAGGCCGCGCCGTTTTTCTTGGCGATCGCCGCCTCCTTGCGCAGGACCGTCGCGTCGGCGCGACCCTCGCGGCGCGCGAGGCCGAGCGCGATGTGCTCCCCGCGCGGATCGCCGCGCTCGACGAGGTAGTCGGCGTACACCTGGCGCAGCGCGAGGTCGTCGGGGTGCGCGTGGATCTCGGCGAGCAGCTGGGCCTCGCCGCGCTCCTTGTCCACCGCGCGCCGGACGTCGCCGGCGAAGTGGGACTCGATCGCCGCGACGAGGGCAACGGCCGGGTCGGACAACGGCGCGTCCCCCCGCCCGCGGAGCTTCTCGATCGTGGCGCCGATCGCGACCTTGATGTCGCGGAAGTACGTCGACCGCGGTCGCTCGCGCGCCGACTCGAGGATCGGAATCGTCCGCGCGTCGCCGAGGAGGACGAGGCGTCCGAGCACCTGGCGCCAGAACCCGTCGGTCCGGTAGGTGTCGTAGGGCGCCGCGTCGATCAGGCGGGCGAGCGCGAACGCGACGCGCGGATCCGCCGGCTGCGCGCAGACGGCGTCGAGCACCGGGCCCGCGTCCTGCCACTTGCCCGGCCAGGGCTGCGCGAGGATCGCACCGACCTCGAGTGCGTCCTTCTTCTCCAGTCCCGCGAGCACCGCGGCGGTGCGCTCCTTCACCGACCTGGTCTTCGGGAACGCGTGCGACGCCGTCACCACGGCCGAGACGCGGTCGACGAGGTCGGCGACGCGGGGCGACCGGTGGGCGCGCCACGCCTCGAGCAACGCACGCAGCGCCACGGCGTGCTCCTTCTGGTCCAGCGCCGACCGTGCGGCCTCGAGCGACAAGAGCAGGTCGTCTGCCATCCTCGCGAGCATCGCATGTCGTCTCTGGGGCGTGGACGCGAGTAGGGTTCCCCGTGCGAACGCACCGAGAACAACGTGTCGACCGCCGGCTCGTCGACAGCCACGGCCAACCATCCCGACTTGGATCCGTCACGACCCGCAGACGTCTGCGGCTCGACGCGCAGACGTCTGCGGGCGCACAGGAGGAAGCCACTCGTGCCGCCGGATCCGCCGGCGGCGGTCCGCGGCGCGCGCGGCGTAGACGAGACCGCCTATTTCACCTTCGGCGGAAGGTACTCGAGGTACGACGCCGTCTGGTTCGGGACCCCGTAGGCGATCTTGCACGCGCCGAGCGAGAGGCCGTTCTCGACGAAGCCCGCGGCGAGACCGGCCTTGTTCGGCTGGTCGACCACGCCGAGGTAGCCCTTGTTGTAGCCCGCCCAGTACACCTTGCCGTCGGGCGCGAGCTTCGCCGCCGCCATGCCCGTGCCGCCGAGCTTGGTCTCGGTGCTGGTCGTCAGGTCCCACTGGTAGGCGACGCCGGTCCACCCCTCGGAGCCACGCACGTAGTAGAGCTTGGTGCCGTCCTCCGAGAACGAGGCGTGGTAGCCGAGGTCGCCGGTGACGAGCGACTTGACGCCGCTGACCTTGCCGGTCGCGCGGTCGATCGTGGCCCACGCGATCTCCCCGCTCGGACCGCCGTAGTTCATGGCGAGCGCGAGCCGATCGTAGTCGTACGAGTGGTTGATGGCGGCCCGCTTCACCACGCCGGTGAGGCCCGTGGACGAGCTCACTGGGGTCGCGGCGACGCCGCTCGCGTTCACGAGGAACGCCTTGACCGTGCTCGCCCCCTCGTAGGTGAGGAGCCAGAAGTCCTTGCCGTTCTTGTGCGGGACGATGTCGAGCGCCTCCCCCGGGTTGCCGGTGAGGAGCGGCTTGTTCTTCGTGAGGACCGTGCCGTGCGCCCCGACGGCGAGGTCCACGATCGAGTACCAGATGCCGCTCGGACTGCTCACGTTGGTCGCGTTGGTGAAGACGTAGAACTTGCCCTTGTCGTCGAGCGGGGTGATGAGCGCGGGCTCGCACGCGCTCGAGTCACCGTTGAGGCCACTGCCGTTGTCGAGGAGCGCGTTGTCCTTGCCGTTGAAGACGTTCCGACCGTCCGTGTAGAACAGGAGGTCGCCGGTCTTGGGGTCGGTGAAGACGCCCGAGCCCTCGAAGCCATCGGTGACCCCGACGGCGCCGCCGCAGGTGACCTTGGGCGGCTTGACACGGAAGTCCACGAGCATGTCCTGGCTCGCGTAAGAGCCTGTGAGGAACCACACCTGCTCGAGGGCCAGGCTGCTCACGCGCTCGCCCTCGGGGGCGTCGCCGACAGGGCCGTCGGGCGCGTCGATTACGAGGCCTGGGTCGGTGTCGCCGACGTCCGCGCCCGTCGCGCTGTCGCCGAGCGCTGCGCTGTCGAGCGAGCCATCGGCGAGCGGCGCGGTCCCCTCCCGGTCCGCGCTGCAGCCGGCGCAGAAGATGAACGCCAGCACCGAGGATGTCTTTCGCGCCATGCCGCCCCCCTTGCAGTACCTTGCCACTTCTCCGCTCCCTTGTCCCGCGCGACGCACCTGGGGTGGCGTGGCTCGGGCCCGAGGTGACGGCGCGTCGCGCGTGGCGCGCGGACGCGGCGCACGCTCGTGGGAACCCTCCCACTTCCAGCGTGCAAGCGGCCTTCGCCCGGGCGGGAGGTTCGACGTCTACTGTGGCCTGCCGCTGCGCGCTGCGCTGCTCGCGCAGGGCGTCGTTGTCTCGCTCGCGAACCTCACGTCCCCTGCCGACTCGGACGTTTGCACGCAGAGCGCTGCCCCCGCGGCGCGCGCTCACCGGCGACGGCGCGCGCCGAGCGCCGCGGCGCACGCGAGAGCGCCCACGGCCAGCAGCGTCGTGCTCCCTTCGTGCCGGGTGAGGCGGCCGTCCTGACACCCTGCGCCGGTCGCGCGCTCGAACCGGGGAGTTGCCGGGCCCGCGTCGGTCGTGCCCACGTCGATCGAGGTGTCGGCCGTGGCAGCATCGGTGGCAGCATCGACCGCGACCTCCGCCAGTTCGGGGGCGTCCACCACGTCGTCTGCAGCATCGGTTCCACCGTCCGTAGCCGCGTCGGTCGCGCACACCGGCGGTGCCACGCCCGCCTCGAGACCGACGCGCAAGGTGGCGAGCTTCGACGGGCACACCGCGCCCGTGGTGCCGCTCGCGCAGGTGACCGAGCTCGTGAGGCTCGGCAGGTCCAGGATCATCGGCAAGGTGGCGCCGTCGTCGCACGACGCGGCCACGCCGAACGTGCTCGCGGTGCTCCCTAGGCAGGCGTAGAGGCGGCCCTCGTGGTGCCGCAGACAGCGCACCTTCGCCGTGGAGATCGGGACCGGTGCGGCGCCGTCGAGCGAGCGCAGGAGGCCGGCCTCCGGCCCGCCGAGGAACACCTTCTTGCCCGAGGGGTCGATCGCGAACCCGAGCATGTGACCCGGTACGTCTGCGACGAGGCTCCAGGTCTTGCCGGCGTCGTCGGTGCGGTAGGCGGCCGAGCGGGTGAGGAAGCTCGTGTCCTGGTAGGCGAGGCGCACGAACGCGCGGTCGGGGTTCGTCGGATCGACGGCCGCGACGTAGGCCTCCTCCGGCCGGGGCAGCGCCGTGACCTCGACGAGCGTCTTGCCGCCGTCGTCGGAGCGGTAGACGACCGTGCGCGCCGCCTTGGTGCGGGCGGTGAGCCAGAGGCGAGAGAGATCGGAGGGGGCGATCTCGACCGTGCTGAAGGCGGTCTCGGGGACCTGGGCGAGCCGCGTGAACGACGCGCCGCCGTCGAGCGAGCGGAACACCGCGCTCGCGCCCGTGAAGAGCCCGGTGCGACTGACGGCCACGACGAGCAGGCCCGTCGGGTCGACGTCGAGGTCCTGGATCGCCTCGCCCTCGAGGGTCGCGGTCCGCGTGCTCGCGCAGGCGTCGACCGCTCCGCGCGCGAATCCGTCCCAGAGTCCCGCGAGCAGCCGGCCATTGCCGTCGAGGCCGATGGGGGGATCGTAGATGACGGCTCCCGTACCGACGACCTCCTCGCAGACGAAGCGGAAGCCGGTCGGGTCGCGCAGCACCACGCCGAACGTGGTCCGGATCGCGAGCGCGGACTTCGCCGCCCCGCGCCCGGCCACGATCATCTGGGCCTCGGGGAAGCGACCGTTCGCCCCCGCGGCCGTCGCCACCAGGCACGACGCGAGCCCGATTCCCGCGGTCCAACGAGGCATCGTGACCCACCTAGCGCAGTCGAGGCGGCGCCGCTGGTGACGGAAGGCCGGGCCCCGCTCTTGCTCGAACGGCATCTCGTGTCGCACACTCCGCCGATGACGTCCCGCGCCGGTGCCCCTCTGCTCCTTGCTTTCCTCGCTGGTTGTGCCTCTCCGAGCGAGGACACGATCGCTCCGACCAAGGACGCGAGCGTCGACACCAGCGTCGACACCAGCGTGGCCGACTCCACGGCGACCGACGCTCCGCCCAAGGACTCGTCGTCCGAGACCGCGACGGACTCGGCGGTCGACGGGGTGTCCGACGTCGCGTGCGACAAGGTCCTCTGCAGCGGCAAGTGCGTGGACACGCTGACGGACATCGACAACTGCGGGACCTGCGGCACGAAGTGCCCGGCGACGGCCGGCTGCGTCGACGGCAAGTGCGTGACCTGCGACGCGCCGACCAAGCGGTGCGGCGACAAGTGCGTGAACACGAGCTCGGACTCGGCCCACTGCGGCGCCTGTGGCGTCGCCTGCACCGACGGCAAGGTCTGCCTCGGCGGCACCTGCGCCTGCGCGTCGGGCACGCTCCTCTGCGGGGGCAAGTGCATCGATCCGTTCACCGACAAGGCCAACTGCGGCGCGTGCGCGAAGGCGTGCGCCACCGACGAGATCTGCACCGCGGCCGCCTGCGACAAGGTCTGCACCAAGCCGCTCGACAAGTGCGGCGGCGGCTGCGTGGACGTGACGAAGGACCCCTTGAACTGCGGCGCGTGCGCCAAGGTCTGCCCCAAGGGCGAGACCTGCTCGAGCTCGGCGTGCGCCTGCGGCACGACCGGCGCGTCCTGCGCCGCCGGCCGCGAGTGCGTGTCCGGCGCGTGCAAGTGCGTCACCGGCACCGACTGCGGCGGCGCCTGCGTGGACACGTCCAGCGACGCGAGCAACTGCGGGGTCTGCGGCAAGGTCTGCCCGTCCCCGGGCGCGTGCGTCGCGGGCGCGTGCAGCTCGGTGCTCAAGTGCAACGGCGCGGCGCC
>JAEUKC010000129.1:0-3931 GCA_016794445.1 Myxococcales bacterium | reverse complement strand
CCTCGCCGACGACCATGCCGACGGACTCTCCGTCGAGGTGGATGGCGAGCTGGGCCTTCTTGCCCCCCTCCATGGTGCACGTGCAGCCCTTGAGGTCCTGGAAATCGGCGCGCGCGAGCTTCTTCGGCTTGGGCTTCTCGGGCGCCGCCTTGGCGGGCTTGTCGTCGTCGTCGCCGGTCGCCGCGGCGCTCTTCTTCTTGCCCGTGGTCTCGGTGGGCGGATCCGCGCTGCTGGAGGTGCCCGCCGTCGTGGCCCGGGCCATGACGACGAAGACCACCGCGCTCACCGCGACGAGGCCGAGCACGCCGCCGACGATGGCCAGGGTCATGGCCTGCGACTTGGCCGCGGGGGCCTGGCGCGCGGCGTTCATCGCCTCCTGACGGGCGATCGCGGCCTGCGCCTCGGCGAGACGGCTGCCCCCGTGGTGGTGGTGGTGGTCGTGCTCGTCGTCGTCGTCGTCGTCGTCGTCGTCGTCCGCGTTCGGGTCGATGCCGAGCCGCAGGTACGACTCGTCCTCGAACAGGATCCACCACGGGCGCGACTTCGGCGCGGCGCCGAGCTTGAACAGGGTGCCGCTCGGGATCCGCGCGGGGTTGCGGCAGTAGGGGCAGGTGACGAGGCTGTCGAGCTGCTGCACGGGCAAGGCCGCGTTGCACGTGGGGCAGTTGATGGCGATCGCGCCCGCGCCGCCGGCCACGCGCACGGGCTGGCGATCGATGCGGTGGTCGTCGGCGAGGATGGCCGCGATGTCGACGTTCACGTCCTCGCAGTCGGGCGGTAGCGTGTAGACCGCGCGCTCGGTGCTCGTCTGGACGTAGGCGTTGCCGCGCTCGTCGAGCTCGCAGGGCAACGGCTGCTTGGTCTGCGGATCGAGCGGGTGGCCCGGGGCGACCTTGAGGCGCAGCGTGCGGCTCCGCATGCCCTGCCCGTCCATCACGAAGCCGCTCAGCTGGTGCTCGACGGTGGTCTTGTCGACGCCGATCATGGCGTACGGGGTCTCGCAAGGGGGCCTTCGCCCGGGTGGCCCCGCGGTGTCGGCGACGTTCTGCGCCGTGTAGAGCACCTCTTTCCACTGATCGACCTCGAACTTCTGCGGGAGGCCGCACTTGCGGCACTCGACCTCGCCGTCGATGTCGAGGCTGTCGAGCGGGGAGCGGAACCCGCAGCCGCGGCACTCGAAGTCGCACTCGACGATGCAGGCCCAGTACCGGTCGTCGGCGCGCGCGGGGACGATCAGGGGCTGGCTGCCCCAGGTGTGGTTGCACACCGAGCAGCTCGTGCGCGCGATGGGGGCGACGACGCCGCAGCCGGGGCACACGCGGATCGAACCGGGAGGCGCGGCGCCC
Organism: Myxococcales bacterium; assembly: GCA_016794445.1. Taxonomy (GTDB): domain Bacteria; phylum Myxococcota_A; class Polyangia; order Polyangiales; family JADJMO01; genus JADJMO01. The sequence goes on along the minus strand of JAEUKC010000129.1, from coordinate 2,585 downwards.
GCCGGCTGGCCGAAGGCGCCGGCGCCGTACGCGGGCGGGGCGCCGAAGCTCGCGACGGGCGCCACCGGGATCTGCCCGCCACAGTGGTTGCAGAAGCGCGCGGCCGGATCGTTCGGTGCCCCACAGCTCGGACAGTGGTTCATGGCGGGGGCAGCTTAGGAGATCCCCGCGCGGTTCGCACGCGCCCGCCCCCGCGCCGATCCGTCACGCGTGCTTCGGAGGCGCCGACTTCGAGGGCGGAACGTCGATCTCGATCTGGTCGACACCGCGCACCCGAGCGCGCACGAGGGCCACGCCGGCCCGCTCGATCACGTCGGGGCCGCTCTCGGCCGAGGGCGGGATCCACACCGCGGCGCCGATGCAGACCGTGACGTTCCGCGCGGCGTCGAGCTCGAACGGCTCCTTGGAGACCGCGCGCGACATGCGATCGGCGACGACCTGGGCCGCGTGCGCGTCGGCGCCGGGCAGGAGCACGATGAGCTCGTCGTCGAGGAAGCGCGCGAGCAGGTCGTACTCGCGACGACCGGCGCGGAGGCGACGCGCGAGCTCCTCGAGCAGCTCGTCGCCACGGGCCTGGCCGAGCTGGTTGTTCAGCTGGCCCATGTTGTCGACGTCGATGCGCAGGAGCGCGTAGCTGTCCCAGGCGCGTGCGGCGCGGCCGTGCTCGCGCTCGAGCTCCTCGAGGAAGCGACGGCGGTTCGGCAGCTGGGTGAGGGCGTCGGTGGCGGTGACCTGCTCGAGGCGGGTGAGCAGCTGCTGCGAGCGGCGCTCGGCGGAGCGCTCGCGGGTGAGATCGCGCACGACGCCGACCCAGCCGAGCAGGCCGGCGCCGCCCTGGATCGGCGTGGTCGCGAAGCGCACGATGCGCGGCGAAGGACGCTGCAGCTCGAGCTCGGTGACCTGCTGCACGGCGCCGCCCGCGGCGTAGGCCATGTCGCGCAGGGTGTCGGGCTCGTCGCAGGCCTGGGCGAGCCGCGCGACGACGTAGTCCTGCGGGTGACCGACCAGCGCGGCGGGCTCGACGCCGAAGAGCTCGCCGATGCGCCGACCGACGACGCGACAGCGACCGTCCCGATCGAACACGAGCACACCCTCGTCGGCGACCTCGAGGATCGCCATGAGCGCCTCTTCCTGCATGCCCGAAGGACCGTACCAGAGATCCCGCGCTACGGCGTGCGCCGGATCACCTCGAGGAACGCCGGGCCGTAGGCCTCGACGCGGTAGGGGCCCATGCCCGGAACCGTGAGCATCGCCGCCGCGTCGCGCGGGCGCACCTCCGCCATCGCGACGAGCGTGCTGTCGTGCGCGACGACGTAAGGTGGGACCTTGCGCAGCTTGGCGAGCTCGGCCCGCGCTGCGCGGAGGGCCTCGAACAGCGCACCCCCGGCGCCCTCCACCTTGGCGGCCTTGCTCGCCCGGGGCGAACGGCTGCGCTCGCGCGTCTCCTTGGGCAACCGGAAGCGCGCGCGCGCCTCGCCGCGCATGATGCGCCCGCCGTCGGCGGTGAGGATCGGCACCGGGTGGTCGGTGGCGGTGAGGTCGATCCAGCCGGTGGCGAGCATGCCGCGCAGGAGCGCGAGCACCCAGGCCTGGGGCCTGTCCTTCAAGAGGCCGAACGTGGACAGCTGGTCGAAGCCGAACCGCTCGACGCGGTCGCTGCGCTCGCCGCGGAGCATCTCGGCGACGGCGACGAGACCGCCACGGCCGCGGGCGCGCGCGACGCCCGCGAGCGCCTTCTTGACGACCAGCGCCTCTTCTTCGGAGAGCTCCTCGGTCTCGCCGTGCTCGCCGGACTCGGTGCAGACGTCGCAGTGTCCACACCCGCCGAGCACCTCTTGCTCGTCGCCGAAGTAGCGGAGGATGAAGTCGTGCCGGCAGGCGCCGGCGTCGAGGTAGCGGAGGATCTCGCGGAACAGGCCCCACTGGCGGGCCGCGACCTCGCGCGGGGCGGGGCCGTCGTCGCCGAGCTCGCAGAGGCGGCGGCGGACGGCGACGTCTATGCCGCTGCAGAGCAAGAGGCCGTGCGCCTCCTCGCCGTCGCGGCCGGCGCGGCCGACCTCCTGGTAGTAGCCCTCGAGCGAGCCCGGCGGCTGCGCGTGCACGACGATGCGCACGTCGGCGCGATCGATGCCCATGCCGAAGGCGTTGGTGGCGGTGACCACGGGGAGCTTGCCGCTCGCGAAGCGCGCGTTCACGTCGGCGCGCACGTCGCCGTCGAGGCCCGCGTGGTAGGCCGCCACGTCGAAGCCCTTGTCCCGGAGGTGGCCCGCGTACTGCTCGGTGGCCTTGCGCGTGGCGCAGTAGACGATGCCCGCGCCCTTGGGGGCTCGCGCGGTGCCGAGCGTGCGCAGGAGCGTGTCCTCGACGGCGCGACGCGCCTCCTTCGGGCCCTCCACGTGGCGCGCCTCGAGGTGCAGGTTCTCGCGCGCGAACCCGCGGACGACGACGTGCGGGTCGCGCAGGCCGAGCCGGGCGACGATCTCTTCGCGCACCCGCGGCGTGGCCGTGGCCGTGCACGCGAGGATGCGGCGCGGGGCGAGGCGCGACAGCACGTCGCCGAGGCGCAGGTAGTCGGGGCGGAAGTC
>JAEUKC010000120.1:0-42341 GCA_016794445.1 Myxococcales bacterium | reverse complement strand
GCTCGCCGACGCGGCCGAGCGCGCGCTGCAGACCAACGCCCTCGACGAGGCCGTGGCCGACGCCGAGCGCGCGATCCGTCGCGCCGCGGGCAAGCCGGCGATGACCGCGCGCATGCGGCTCGTGCAGGCCGTCGCCCACCGTTGGCGCGGCGCCCATGGGGAGGCTGCACGCTGCGCGTTCGAGGCCATGGAGCTGCACCACAAGAGCAGCGCCGAGTGGTTCGAGGCCGCGGCGGAGCTCGCGGTGGTGAGCGGCCTGATCGGCGAGCGCGACCGGCTCGGGTCGCTCGCGGCGGCGATCCTCGGGGCGCGACCGGCCGACGAGCGCGCCGACGCGGCGCGGGTGGTCGCGGCGTTCCGCATCGCGACGTGGCTGCTGCGCACCGGGCAGACCGAGCGCTCCGAGTCGGTGGGGGCCACGGTGGCGCCCGACGCCGCGCGGCTCTCGCACGACCCGCTCGTGCGCGCGTGGGACGCGGTCGTGCGCGCCGAGATCTGCTCGCACCACGGCGACCCGGGCGCCACCCTCGAGTACCTGAGCACCGCGGTCGAGGCGTTCGCCGAGGCCGGCGACGCGCGAAACGCGTGCGTGCAGCGCCAGAACCTCGCCAACAGCTACATCCAGCTCGGCGCCTACGCCGAGGCCGGCGCGGTGCTCGGCGACGTGCTGAAGGCCGCCGAGGCGATGAAGCTCGAGATGGCTTCGGTGGTGAAGGCCAACCACGCGGTGGTGCTGGTGCGCATGGGCGACGTCGAGGCCGCGGCGCGCATGGCGCGCGAGGCGGTCGACGAGCTCGCGCGGCGTGGCAACCGGCGCGCCGAGGCCTTCTGCCGGATCTACCTCGCGGGCATCCTCTCGTTCCAGAAGGACTTCGCCGCCGCGGAGGACGAGGCGCGCGGCGCGATCGCGGCGGCGAGCAGCGCTCCCGAGGCGCGGGCCTACGGGTTCGCCACGCTGGGCGCCCTCTTGCTCCGCCAGAAGCGCGCCGAGGAGGCCCACGAGGTCGCCGCGCGCGCGATGGAGCTGATGCAGGGGCTCGGCGGCGTGAGCGAGGGCGAGTCGCTGATCCGGCTCGTGCACGCGGTGTCGCTGCGCATGCTCAAGCGGACCGTCGAAGCCGACGCGGCGCTCACCGAGGCGGTGGAGCGGCTGCAGGAGCGCGCGGCCTCGATCAGCGACGAGGGCTGGCGGCGCAGCTTCCTCGAGAACATCGCCGAGAACGCGAGCACCCTCGCGCGCGCGGAGAAGGTGGGGCTCGGGTGAGGTGGCTCGGGATCGCGGGGATCGCGCTCGTCGCGGGCGCGCTCGTCACGAGCTGCGGCGCGAGCGTCTCGACCGAAGGCGAGGCGTGCAGCGACTGCATCATGCTCGGCTACCTCTGCTCGGACGGGACGAGCCCGTACACGGGTCGATGCCTGCGCACGGCGGGCACGTGCACCGCCGAGCGTCGCCCGTGCCCCGGCGAGGACTGCGCCACGACCGAGTGCGGGCCACCGATCCGCATGGCCAGCTACGCGTGCGAGGACGGCACGACGGGCGGACCGACGGGCCGGTGTCGACGCGAGACGAGCGGCAGTTGCGGCTGGGAGATCCGCACCTGCGTGCGAAAGTGCGAGCCCAGCGAGTGCGACGTGCCGAGCATCGCGTGCGCCGACGGCAGCGTCCCCACCTTCGGCCCGTGCAAGCGCGCCGCCGATGGCCGCTGCGCCGTGACGACCTGGACCTGCCCGAAGCCGAAGCCCACCTGCGACGGCCCCCACACCTGCACGTGCGACGTCGCCAAGAAGAGCATGGCCGACGAGATCTGCGCGACCGTCCGGGCGGGCGGCGGGGACTGCGCCGTGTGCCTGCAGTCGGTCGATCCGAGCGGCGTCCAGTGTCAGTGGGCGGCCCTCTACATCCCCGCCGAGTGCCCCTGCCCTTTGCCGACCACTCTCCCGAAGTGCCCCGGCTGACCTATCCTGGCGCGCGTGGGAGGCAGGTGGACCGCAGCCGGCGTGGGCCTCGCGCTCCTGCTCGTCAGCGCGACCGTCGCGTCCGAGGACGCCGCGGTGCCGCCCGTGTTGCAGGCGCAGCTGCTCGCCAAGGTGGCGGCCTACGACAAGAACTTCGAGGCCCGCGCCGGCGAGCGCGCGCAGGTCTGGATCGTCGTGCGCCCGGGCGACGACACCTCTGCGCGGGTGGGCAAGGCCATGCAGAAGGAGCTCGGCACGCAGCCGACCGTCGGCGGGCTGCCGCACGACGAGACGCTCGTCTCCTACCCCGGCGCCCTCCCGCTGGCCGACAAGATCAAGAAGGCCAAGGTCGCCATCGTGTACTTCGCGCCCGGATTCGGCGACCAGGTGGGGGCGATCCGCGACGCGCTCGCCGGCGGCGACGTCCTCAGCGTCTCGGCGGTGCCCGAGCACGTGCCGCAAGGCATCGTCCTCGGCTTCGATCTCGTGTCCGGCAAGTCCAAGCTCCTGTGCCACCTCGGGCAGGCCAAGAAGCAGCACGTCGCGTTCAAGGCCGAGGTCCTCAAGCTCATGAAGGTGTACGAATGACCGCGCGCGGCCGCATCGCCGTCGGAGGCGTCCTGCTCGCTTGCCTGCACGCGACCAGCGCCCACGCCGAGGACACGAGCGATCTCGAGGGCACCCTCGACACACCGGTGACCACCACCGCCTCGCACGCGGCCGAGACCACGGCGAGCGCGCCCGCCACGGTGACCGTCGTCACGGCCGAGGACCTGCGCCGCTATGGCATCCTCACGCTCGACCAGGCGCTCGACTTCCTCTCGCGCGGGGTGACCACCGGCAACCCGCTCCACCAGGTCGACGTGGGCGCGCGCGGCGTCCTCTTGACGAAGGACCAGGGCAACCACTTCCTCCTCCTGGTCAACGGCCACGCGATGAACGAGCCGCTGTTCGGCTCCGCGCGCTTCGAGCGCGGCCTCGGGATCTCGCTCGAGGAGGTGGACCACATCGAGGTGATGGTGGGGCCGAGCTCGGTGCTCTACGGCAGCAACGCGATGCTCGGGGTGGTGAACGTCATCACCAAGCGCGCCAAGGACTACGGTGGCCCGCACCTGGTCGCCGAGGCCGAGCCCGGGAAATCGTGGCGCGCCGCGGCGGGGATCGGGCTCACGTTCGGGTTGTTCGGCAAGCCGGCCGAGCTCGTCGTGCAGCTCGACGGCACCTATCAATACGGCCCCGCGTTCACGGTCGGACCGCAGGACCTCGGGCTCGACCTCGCGAGCGGCAAGCCGATCCGCTGGAAGCGCGACGGGTCGATCGCGGGCGTGTGGGGCGGCACCGTCGACGACCAGCACTACGCGATCGTGCCGGGCCTCCACGTGCGGCTGGTGCGCGGCGGCACCGAGCTCAACGTGTTCGCGTCGTCGTACAAGCGGGCGTGGCCGTTCTTCGACGTGCGCACCCGCACCGCGACCACGCTGAACGACCCCGACAACTACGAGCGCGACCGGAGCCTGCGCTTCGACCTCTCGCATCGGCTCGTGCTCTCGCCGATCGTGTCGCTCTACGGCCGCCTCTACGCCGACGGGTGGGACAACCTGCAGAACGGCATCGACGCGCGCGCGGGCGGCTGCGTGTACCCGGGCACGAGCACCTGCCACAACGTGAGCGTCGGCCTCGCGCGCTGGGGCGGCGTCGAGCTCCGCGGCGCGTTCGACTGGCGGGCCGACGGCGCGTACGTGACGACCCTCGGCCTCGACGCGCGACGCATCCAGGTCGGCCACAAGTACGACCAGAGCGACCTCGACACCGGCAAGCCGCTGATCTCGAGCGCCAGCGTGATCGACGCGTGGGACTCGACCCTCGGAGCCTACCTGCAGCAGGCCTTCCGACCGAGCGCGCGCGTCGACGGCAACGTCGGAGCGCGTCTCGACGTCGGCGAGCAGTATCACCCGGTGGTCTCGCCGCGGGCCGCGGTCGGCTTGGGGCTCTGGCGGGGCGGCGTGCTGAAGGTCATCTACGCCGAGGCCTTCCGCGCGCCCACCTGGTACGAGCGCGGCGCCAAGGAGCTCGGCGTGCAGGGCGCGGGCGAGCTCGCGCCGGAGCGCGTGCGCGCCGTCGAGGCCGACCTCGAGCACCGGTTCGGCACCCACCGCCTGTTCTTCGGCGCGTTCTTCTCGCGCTTCCGAGACCTCATCGCGCCCCACGTGCTCACCCGCGACGAGATCCTCGCGGCCGCGGCCCGCGGGGAGATCGACGCCCTCCGCGGCCGCGTCTGGCGCCAGTACCGCAACGTCGACACCATCGACGACTACGGTGGCGAGATCGGCGCCGACGGCAGCTTCCTCGGCGGTGCGCTCCGCTACGGGCTCGCGTTCACGAGCGCCCTCGCCCTGCGCAGCGGCACCGCAGAGAGCGACTCGCAGACGCTGCCGGTGGCGCCGCACCTGTTCGGCAACGCGCGCCTCTCGTATTCGCTCGGCGGAAATCTCCCCACGTTCGCGCTCGTCGGCCGCTACGTGTCCGACCGCCCTGCGGACCGCGCCTATGACGGCGGCTTCACCCCGCTGCCGATGGCGCCCGCGTTCGTCGAGCTCCGGTTCACCGTGACCGGCAAGATCCCCGGGATCGCCGGCGTCTCCTACCGCGCCGGCGTCAACTGGATCTCGGCCGATCGCGGCCCGTACGTCATCGGCCCCATCCAGTCCGTGAAGGACGGTCCGAACCCCGAGCTCGTCCCGATGGACCGGCTGCGCGCGTTCGTCGGCTTGCGCTACGATCTCGACCCATGAGCCGGCTGACGCTCGCCTTGGCGCTGCCGGTGCTGGCCGGGTGCGTCGACGTGTCGCCGATCGCGGTGGCCGACGCCAGCGTGAGCGAGGTGAGCGACGCGGAGCCCGACGCCCGCGGCCCTTGCCGCGACTGCCTCGAGGGGGTGCTCGCGGACGGTGGGCCCGGGTGCAAGGCCGAGATCACGAAGTGCTTCTCGCTCGAGCTCTGCAAGCTCACCTACCACTGCGCGCTCGCCAACGGCTGCCTCGAGGGGCGCACCTTCACGTCGACCATCGACTGCGGGATCCCGTGCGCGCAGAAGGTCGGGCTGATCGACCAGACGTCGGTCGAGGCGGCCGCGGTCGTGGAGCTCGTGGCGTGCGCGCAGTCCACCTGCGCCCTCGCCTGCCGCAACGGCGACGATGCCGGCAAGTGACGCCGGCCGCCGGGAGACCCCGGCGTTCCTCTCGCTCGGCGTGAAGCTCGCCGTCGGCGTCGCGGCCGTGGTCTCGCTCGTGAGCGTGCTCGCGTTCGTGGAGCTCACCTCGCGCGAGCGGCAGCGCTCGCTGGCCCAGAAGAGCGTCGCCGCCCGCATGGTCTCGGATCTGCTCGCCGCGTCGCTGGTGGCGCCGCTCGACTTCGGCGACGAGGAGGCGATCGAGAAGGAGTTGCTCCACCTCGCGAGCAACCGCGACGTCGTGGGCGCGCGGGTGTTCGGTCCGACCGGGCAACCGCTCGCCTCGCTGCAGAAGGCCGAGGGCCTGACCGCCCCGACGGGCGAGGGCATCGTCACCTACGACGATCGCCTCGAGGTCGGGCAGCTCGTGCGCACGCCCGCCGGCAAGCACCTCGGCGCACTCTCCATCGTGCTGTCGCTCGGCCCGGAGAACGCCGCGTTCGCGGCCACCCGCCAGCGGATCGCCTGGCTCACCCTCCTCGTCGCCGCGGCCACCTCGACCCTCCTCTTGCTCGTCACGCGGCGCCTCCTGCTCCGCCCCCTCTCCCGCATGGCCCGCGCCGCCGCCCGCATCGGTCAGGGCGAGCGCGGCGTGACCGTGAGCCAGCCCACCGCCGACGAGCTCGGCGTGCTCGCGCAGGCCATGAACGCCATGAGCGCCTCCATCGTCACCCGTGAAGAGCAGCTCGCGCGGACGACCCGGAGTCGCGAGGAGCTGCTCGACCACATGCGCCAGGCGATCGTCGTGGTCGACGCCGAGGGTCGGGTGGAGGAGGTATCCTCGGCGGCCGGCCGCGCGATCTTCGGCGACGTGACGGGGCAGCGGCTCGTCGACGTGCTCTACCCGGGGCTTCCGGCCGACGCGGTCGAGGTCGCTGCGTTCGAGGAGTGGCGCCGCCTCGCGGCGAACGTCGACCTCGAGGCGTTCGAGGAGCTGCGCACCCTCGCCCCGAACAGGGTCGCGGTGGGCGACCGCCACCTCGCCCTCGAGTTCCGGCCGCTCGACCGCGACGGCCTGGTCCACAAGATGATGCTCCTCGCGATCGACGAGACCGATCGGCGAAGGCTGGAAGACGATCTGCGGAAGAAGGAGGCGGCCCACGTCCGGCAGCTCCGTGCCATGCGACGCCTGCTCGCCGGATCGGCCGCGGCGTTCGTGCGGTTCGTGGAGACGGCGGGAGGGCGACTCGAGGAGTGCCGGCAGGCGTTCGCCGAGGGTCCGCTGACCGCCGCCCGGGTCGACGAGATCTACCGCATCGCGCACACCGTGAAGGGCGAGGCCATGGCGTTCGAGCTCGAGGGGGTCGCCGCCGAGGTCCACGCGATCGAGGACGTCCTCGAGCAAGTGCGCGTCGCCCCCTCGCCGCTCGAGCTCACCGCGGCACAGGCCGCCGCCTTCGCGGGCGCGCTCGATCGCGCGGAGAACGCCCTGCGCGACGCGCGCGAGCTGATGATCGCTGCGTCGCCGATCGGCGCCGCCATCCTCGACCAGGTCACCGTGCGGCGGTCCGAGCTCGACGCGCTGGTCGGGTTGACCACCGACGGCAGCGCGATAGCGAGCGTGGTCCGGAGGCTCACGGCACGCCCGTTCGGCGAGTCCGCCGGGCTGCTCGCCGAGCGGGCGGAGAGCTGGGCCGCCTCGGTCGGCAAGCAGGTCCGGCTCACGATCGAGGGCGGCGAACGGCCGATCGCGGGTGACCTCGCGGCGCGCCTGCCAGGCCTCCTCGCCCAGCTGGTCCGCAACGCCATCGTCCACGGAATCGAGGCGCCGGACGCCCGGCGCGCGGCCGGCAAGGCGCCCGAGGGCACCATCGTCGTGTCGTGCGACGAGGCCGGCGTCGTCGCGGTGGTGGACGACGGCGCCGGGGTGCTCGACGCCGAGCCGAGCGCCCGGCCCGCCGATCTCCTCGCGGGTCGTGGGATCGGCCTGCGTGCGGTACGCTCGATGGCGATGGAGGTCGGCCGGTCGCTCGAGGTGGACGCAGAGCCCACGCGTGGATCACGGTTCCGGCTCGTGCCGATCAGCCCGTCGATCGCGCCGCCTGCGCCGGGAGCGCGGTCGTGAGCAAGGGGCGTGTCCTCTACATCGACGACAGCGAGGTGTTCCTCGAGCGGGTCCGCACCGCGCTGGGCGACGCCGGCTACGAGGTCGTGGCCACGACCCAGACCGTGGGCGCGGCGCGGCACCTCGCGGGCTGCGATCTCGTGCTGGTCGACTACCACATGCCCGGCTTCGACGGCGCGTCGGTGCTGGCCTCGCTGCGGGCCGCGGTCGAGAAGAGCGAGCAGAAGCCGAGCTTCTACCTCTACACCAGCAACAAGGCCATCGCGTCCGACTACTCGATCCTGGGCTTCGACGGGGCGCTCCAGCACAAGGGCGACGACCGCGCCCTCGTGCCCCAGGTCGACGCCGCCATGCGGATGCGGAAGCTCCGCGCGCTCTCGGCCGCCCGCTCCACCGGGACCAAGGGGCGCGGGTAGCGCGGACGCGCCCAATCCGGAGCGGAGGGGCGGGCGAGGACGCCCCGGGAGCGACAAGAGCGAGTCGCGTCTGCTATTCTCCCTGGCCCCATGAAGCTCCTCGTCGCCGACCGCCTCGAGCCCTTGGCACTCGAAGAGCTCAAGCACCTGGGCGCCGAGCTCGTCTACGAACCGGACATCCCCGCCGAGGCCCTGGCGGCCAAGCTGGAGGGCGTCGGCGTGCTCGTCGTCCGCAGCAAGAAGGTCGACTCGTTCGCCATCGACGCCGGACGACACCTCCACCTCATCGTGCGGGCAGGCGCGGGCACCCAGAACATCGACGTCGCGGCCGCCTCGGCGCGCGGCATCTACGTCGCGCACTGCCCGGGCAAGAACGCGATCGCCGTCGCCGAGCTCACCATGGCGCTCATCGCGGCGATCGACCGGCGCATCCCCGACGCGGTCGCCCAGCTGCGGGCGGGTCGCTGGGAGCGCGCCGATCTCTCGCGCGCCGACGGCCTCTTCGGGCGCACCCTCGGGCTCGCGGGCTTCGGCGCGATCGCGCGCGAGGTGTCCCTGCGCGCGCGGGCGTTCGGCATGAACGTCGTGGCCCACGGGCGCTCGCTCACCCCGCAGCGCGCCGCCGAGCACGGCGTCGGCCACGCCCGCAGCCTCGAGGAGCTCGCGAGCCGCTCGCAGATCTTCTCGGTACACCTGCCGCTCTCGACCGGTACGCGCGGCGTCATCGACAAGAAGGTGTTCGCCGCGCTGCCCGAGCGCGCGATCTTCGTCAACACCGCGCGCGCCGAGGTGGTCGACGAGGAGGCGCTGGTCGAGGCGGTCGAGAAGCGCCGGCTGCGCGTCGGCCTCGACGTGTTCGCCGACGCGCCGCACGCGGGCTCCGCGCCCTACGACGGCCGTCTGCTCGGCCTCGACGGCCTGGTGTACGGCACGCCCAACGTCGGCGCCGCCACCGCGCAAGCCCAGTCCGCGGTCGCCTCCGAGACCGTGCGCATCATCCGCTCGTTCCTCCGCCTCGGCGACGTGCCGAACTGCGTGAACATCTGCGCCACCTCGCCAGCGCGCTACCAGATGGTCATCCGCTGTCTCGACAAGGTGGGCGTGCTCGCCAACGTGCTCGGCGTGGTCAAGCGCCACGGCCTCAACGTCGAGGAGCTCGCCTCCACCATCTTCGAGGGAGCCACCGCGGCGTGCACCAAGCTGCGGGTGACCGGCCGACCGAGCGAGGCCTGCGTCAGCGAGATCAAGGCGTTCGCGGAGGTGTTCCACGTGGACGTGGTCGCCCTGCCCAACATGGCTTGATCGACCATGCAGGTGACCGAGCTGCGCTGGACCCTGGTCTTCGAGGACGGGTCCAACGCACCCGTCGATCTCCCGGTCGGCGAACGCCTCACGGCGGGCCGGGCGCGCGACGCCCCGATCCGGCTGCCGGAGGGCGATCAGAACGCCTCCCGCTACCACGCCGCGTTCGAGTCCACGCCGATCGGCGTCGAGGTCACCGATCTCGACAGCCGCAACGGCGTGCTCGTGCACGAGGCGCGGGTGCGCGCGGTGACCCTGCGGCCCGGGGAGCGCGTGCGCCTCGGCCAGACCCTGCTGCGGGTCGAGTGCCGGTCGGTCACGCTCGACGTCCCGGCGCCCGCGCCGGTGCCGTTCCGCGACGCGCCCGCGTGGGGTCTCGGCACGGTGAAGGCCAACCCGTACCACTGCGAGATCTGCGGCAAGGACGGCCCGGTCCCGGCGCTCGGCCACGAGCCGTGGTGGATCGAGATCGCCTGGATCTGCCCGCGCTGCGCCGAGGCGCGCAGGACCGCACCCAGCACCTGGGACGAGCCGGCGCCGGCGCAGATCGGCGTCTACACCGTGCTGCGGTTCCTCGCGCGCGGTGGCATGGCGGCGGTGTACGAGGGGCGCCACCCGAGCGGGATGCGCGCCGCGATCAAGGTGATGCTGCCGCAGAGACAGCTCGAGACCGAGGGCCGCCTGCGGTTCCTCAAGGAGCAGCGGATCACCCGCTCGCTCGCGCACCGGCGCATCGTGCGCTGCCTCGACGTCGGCGAGCTGCCCGAAGGGAAGCTGTGGGTCGCGACCGAGCTGCTCGACGCGGGCGACGCCGAGTCGGTCGCCGGCCCGAACAGCGCGATCCCGGCGATGGTCACGCTCGCGGCCGACATGCTCGAGGGGCTCGGCTACGCGCACGGGCTCGGCATCGTCCACCGGGACATCAAGCCGTCGAACCTGCTCCTGCTCCGCGACGCGCGGGGCGCGCTGCGCGCCAAGCTCTCCGACTTCGGCCTCGCCAAGAGCTTTCGTACCGCGGGCGGCACGATCATCACCAAGGACAACGAGATCCGCGGCTCGGCGCCGTTCATCGCGCCCGAGCAGCTCCTCGGCTTCCGCGACGTCTCCGTGAGCGCGGACGTCTACTCGGCGGGCGCGACGCTGTACTACCTCCTGACCGGGGAGTTGCCGATCGCGGTGAACGGCTCGCCGTGGGACGCGACCGACGCGCAGCTCTGCCTCGCCACGCTCGCGGACGAGCGGGTGCCCTTGATGACCCGGAGGCCCGGCGTGCACCCGTTCCTCGCCCAGTGGGTCGATCTGATGGTCTGTCGCGACTGGGACCGGCGCAAGCACGTCGGGGCCACCGACGTGCTCGCTGCGCTCCGCGCCTACCCGGGTTGAATTCTGCGGCTCGAGGCCACGCTGGGCTGGCTGGACTCCCTTCTGCCGGCCCGTTGTGGCGCGAGGTCCCGAAAGCGATTTGGAACGTGAGAGCCCGGGGTGAAGGCCCCGGGCTCGTGGTGCTGTCGGTGCCCCGGGGCTTCAGCCCGGGGGCAAAGATCGACAGGCCTTCAGTCCTCGTCGTCCTTGCGCTGGGGGCTCGCCTCGGCGGCGATCTTGGCCTGCAGCTGGGGCGAGCACGGCTCGTAGTGCGAGAAGGTCATCGCGAACGTGCCGCGGCCCTGGGTCATCGCCGAGAGGCGGGGCTCGTAGTCGAGCAGCTTCTCGAGCGGCGCCGAGGCCTTGATGACGCTCGACTCGTCGGCGCTGTCCTGACCGTGGATGCGCCCACCGAGCCCGTTGAGGTGCCCCATCACGTCGCCGATGTGCGAGGACGGGATGGTGACCTCGAGGGACATGTGCGGCTCGAGCAGCACCGGCGAGCCACTCGCGAGCGCGGTCCGCATCGCGCGGTACCCGGCCGTCTGGAACGCCGCGTCCGACGAGTCGACCGAGTGCGACTTGCCGTCGTAGAGGCGCGCGCGCACGTCCACCACCGGGAAGCCCGCGATCGGCCCCGCGGCGAGGGCGCGGTGGATGCCCTTCTCGACCGAGCCGATGAACTGGCGGGGCACCGTGCCGCCGACGACGGCGTCGACGAACTGGAAGCCCTGCCCGCGCTCGAGCGGCTCGACGTCGAGGTAGCAGACGGCGTACTGGCCGTGGCCACCGGTCTGCTTCTTCTGCTTGCCCTCGACCTTCGGGACCGGCACGCCCAGCGTCTCGCGGTAGGCGATGCGCGGCGGGCCGAGCTTGCACTGGATGCCCGACCGACGCTTGAGGCGCTCGACCGCGAGGTCGAGGTGCGTCGCGCCGAGGCCAGAGAGCACGAGCAGGTGCGACACCTCGTCGAGCGCGTACGAGAGCGCCGGATCCTCCTCGACCAGCTTGTCGAGCGCGTCCGCGAGCTTGTCCTCGGCGCCGCGGCCCTCGGCCTGCAGCGAGCGGGAGAACAGGCGAGGGGGGAGGCCGGGCGAGGGGTGCGGGTGCACGTCGCTCGGGTCGCTCAGCGTCTCGCCGGTGTGGGTGGTCTTGAGCTTGGCGATGGCGACGATGTCGCCCGCGACGGCCTCGCTCGGGTGCGGCGCGTTCTTGTCCGAGCCCTCGGCGAGGGTGCCGATGCGCTCCCGCTGACCGGTGGCCGCGTTGACGACCTGGTCGTCGGTGTGGAGGACCCCGGCGAAGATGCGGGTGTAGCTCGCGCGGCCGCTGTGCGGATCGATGTGGGTCTTGAAGACGTAGGCCTCGAGCGGCGCGTCGGTGCGGGCCTCGGGCGGGGGCACGAGGGAGACGAGGCCGTCGAGGAGCGCGAGGATGCCCTTGGGCTGGGTGCTGGCCGCCACGAACAAGGGGACGATCGCGCGCCGACGCACGGCGCTGCGCAGGCCGTCCGTGCAGTCGTCGTCGGAGAGGTCGCTCGCCTCGAGGTACTTCTCGGTCAGCGCGTCGTCGGTCGCGGCCACGTCCTCGGCGAGCTGCGCGCGCGCCTTGTCGACGCGCGGGCCCTGGCCGCCGAGATCGGTGGTGGCCTTGGTCTTGGCGGTCTCGGGTCCGCCGGGGTAGGCGCGACGCGGCAGCACGGAGAGCACACCCGCGTCGGGCATCGCGAGCGTGATCATGGCGAGCGGCAGGTGGAGTCGCTGGCGGAGCTCGAGCACCACCTCGTCCACCCGGGCGCGGGGATCGTCCACGCGGGTGAGCGCGACCAGGAACGGCATCTTGGCCTCGGCGAGCCACTGGAGCACGCGCTCGGTGCCGCTCTGGATACCCTCCTTGGCGGAGACGACGAGCAGCGCCGCGTCGACGGCGCCGAGCGCGAGTCGGGTCTCGGAGAGCGCCGAGGCATCGCCTGGCGTGTCGATGAGGTTGACCTTCACGTCGCCCCAGTGGAGCGGCTCCAGGCGTGACTCGAGGGTCGCGCCGTGGGCCTTCTCTTCGGGGGTGTCGTCGAGGAAGTGCCCGTGCGCGTCGCGGGTGACTCCCTTGGGGGCAGCGCCGGCGAGGAGGAGCATGGCCTCCACCAGCGCGGTCTTGCCCGATCCCTTGTGTCCGACGACGGCGACGTTGCGAATCAGATTGGCGGACGGAACGACCATCGAGGCTTCCCCTTGTGGACTAGGTGCCGCCTGCCCATGCGTCATGCGGGCCAAGGACACGCTCGCCGCGAGCGCAGGAAATTCGGCCGATTTTCTCGCCCCGACGCCCGCGACGCCGCGCATTGTGTGCGCTCGACGCGATGCCTGCGCACCTTGCGGTACCCTGGGACCATGCGGACTCGAGGGCGGTTCAGGCGATCTCGTAGCGGTCGATGACCCACGGCTCCGACTCGGCGGCCGCGTACCACTCCTTCATCGCGGGCAGCGCGAGGATCGTCGACGCGTAGGCGCGCGCGACGGCAGGGAGCTCGACGACGTAGGTCTCGAAGCGGGTGACGACGGGCGCGAACATCGCGTCGGCGATGGTGAAGTGACCGAACAGGAACGGCCCCGCTGCGCCGAAGCGCGCGCGGCAGTCGGCCCACAGCGCCGTGATGCGCGCGATGTCCTCGGCCACGCCGGGCGCGCGGCCGCGACCCGGGAGGCGACGGCGGACGTTCATGCCCATGTTGGTGCGCAGCGCGGAGAAGCCCGCGTGCATCTCGCACGACACGGCCCGCGCCACCGCCCGCGCGGAGGGGTCCTCGGGCCACAGCCGGCGATCGGGGAACTGCTCGGCGAGGTACTCGACGATGGCGAGCGACTCCCACACCACGATGTTCCCGGCGTGGAGCACGGGCACCTTGCCCACGGGGGACACCGCGTGCATCCGCGCGGGAGAGCCCTCCTCGTACAGCGGGATGACGGTCTCCTCGAAGGGGATGCCGGCCACCTTGGCCGCGAGCCACGGACGCAGCGACCACGACGAGTACGCCTTGTTGCCGATGTACAGGTGGAGAGGGGCGACCATCTGCCATCGGTAGTGCAACGACGCGCCGGCGAACACCCTGCCCACGGACGAGGCTGCTATGGTCACGGCGTGCGCTGGGTGCTCTCGGTCGTCCTCTTGGTCGTGGGATGCGGTAGCGGCGTCGGCGGTCGACCCGGCGGCGGCATCGCGGTCGGCAACGGCGGCAAGCCGCAGTGTGGGGCCCTCGGCATCGCGTGCATCGGGCAGAAGCTCGACGCTCCCATCGCCCTCGGCAGCACGGTCGATCTCGACCTCCGCTACCAGATCGCGGGCACCTCCGGCCCGCCCACCGTCATCGAGTCGGCCGACCCGACCGTCTTGCGGGTCAAGGGGGGTGCGCGCCTCGAGGCGGTGGGCGCGGGCGCGAGCGCGATCCTGTTCGTCGGCCCCGACAAGGCGGTCCTCGACTTCATCCACCTTTGGGTGCAGCCGCCGACCGAGCTGCGCGTCGTGCGCTACACGCCCCAGGGCACGCCGCTCGGCAAGGTGCTCCCCTCGTTCAAGCTGCTGGTCAAGGACGAGATCCTCGTCGCGGTCGAGCCCTACGCCCACGGACAGCCGCTGCTCGGCAACTTCGAGCTGCAGCGCAAGCTCCAGGGCACCAGCGTCGCGATCGTGCCCGACTCGATCAGCGGGTGGTACCGCATCGTCGCGCGCTCCCCTGGCACGACCGAGGTCAGCTTCGTCGCGCTCGGGCTCTCGACCCCCCTGACGGTCGAGGTGGAGCCGTGAAGCGCAGCCTCGCCCTCTTCCTGTTGCTCGGCGCGTGCGTGCCCGAGGTGCAGCGCCGCGTGGAGCTCTATCCGATGACCAGTGCGCCGCCCGCGCGCACCCTGCGGCTGATCACTCGCGACGACAAGCACGCCATCGAGGTGAACGCTGGCGTGGCCTTCGCCGTGACCATCAGCGACAACTGCCCGCCGGCGGGCAACGCCACGCCCACGCCGCCCACGCTGGTCATCGCCGACCCGGCGGTGCTCGAGAGCCGCGGCCTGTCGCGCAGCCCGGCCCAGCGCGAGTGGGTGCTGTTCGCCAAGAAGTCCGGCCGCACCACGCTCGAGATCAGCGCGCAGTGCGCCAAGCAGGTGTACGAGGTCGAGGTCACGCCCCCGATGGGCGCGCCCCAGCACTGAGGCGCTGGATGGCTCAGGGGGTGCCGCGGCACTTCTGGGCGGCGCCGCGCGCACACAGATCGGCGGGCTTCATCGGCACGCCGGCGAGCCGCGCCCCGACGAAGTCGACGATCTCGGGCAGCGACCACGTGGTCGCCTTGGTGTGCGCAGCGCCCGCGCACTCGAGGTACTGCATCTTCATGCCCTGCCCGCAGAGCGTGTCGAACGCCTTGCGCTCGGTCGCCGGGTCGACGAGCGTGTCGGCCTCGCCGACGACGAACAGCACGCCGTAGCCAGGGGCCGCCGGCACGAGGCGCTTCACCGAGGTCGTGGTCAGGCCGTTCTCGGTCAACATGCACCCCCACGGCGAGAGCGCGGAGAGCCCGGCGTCGGTCGCGGCGGTGTCGAGGAACGACTTCTGGAAGTATGCGTCGCGCGTGGACGCGTCGAGCTTCGGATCGCAGCTCTTGGCCATCGCGGCCGGGACGTCCTTGTCCCAGGGCGTGACCAGCACCTCGCCGAGGCGGCCCTCGTACCCGTACCAGCCGCTCGACGCGCCGTAGAACGCGAGGATGTTCTTGCTCGCGGGGACGTCGGCGCGGAGCGCGCGCCCCGCCTCGCCGAGCATGTCGGCCGGGGGCACGGTCGCGACCACCCCGGCGTGCTCGAGCTCCTTCGCGTAGTACGGCGCGAGCCGGTCGACCCACAGCGCCGCGTGGCCGCCCTGCGAGCCGCCGACGGTCACGAAGCGCGGCTTGGCACACACCCCGAGGTCGCCCTTCTGCAGGAGCTTCTGCGAGGCGCGCACCGCGTCGATCGAGGCGATCGCGGTCGTCTGGCCGACGAGGTACGGGTGGAGGAAGCCGGTCGGCGCGCCGAGCGCGCGCAACCCCACGTAGTCGGGCGCCACGACGACGTAGCCGAGCGAGGCCAGCGCCGCGGCGAGCGGGCGTGCATCGGCGCTGGCCGAAGGGGCGCAGCTGTCCGTGAAGCCCGCCGTGCCGTGCAGCACGACGAGGACGTCGAGGTCGGTGCGCGCCTCGAGATCCGACGGGTAGGCGACCAGCGCGGTAGCCTCGATCTTCGCCCCACGGTCCTGCGTCACGTAGGCGATCTGGTCCATGTCGACGTCGTGCACGGGGCCCTTGACGTCGACCTTGCCGGCCACCAGCAGCACCTTGTTGGCCGTCGCGGTGAAGTGATCGTGGAAGCCCTTCTGGGTGACGTCGCCGAGGTCGGGTGTCGCGAGCCAGGTGAACGCCTTCTGACCACACGCCGCGGGCGCCGCCGCGAGGGCCACGGCCTCCGCGCTCGCGCCGAGCTGCGGGGCAGGGACGACCTTGCACGCGGACGCGGCGTCGGCGTCGCTCGTGGTCCCACCGTCGATCGGCGTCGCTTCGCCCCCCGACGAACAGGCGAACGTGGGGAGGGAGAGCAACACGAGGAGGGCGAACGGGTGACGGCGCACGGCTCGTCCTACCACGACTCCGGGGAGCACCGGCCAGACCACTGCGGTCAGAAGCGCTGCGTCGTGACCGAGCTGCACCGCTTTCGATGGATCGTCGCGCGCCGAGCCCCCCTATCCTCCGAGGATGAGGGGACGCATCGCGCTCGGGATCGTGGGCTTCTCGCTGTGTCCGTCGCCTGTTCGAGCCAGGCGCCCTCGGAGAGCCTCGACGCAGGCGTCGGCGTCGCGACCCCGAAGGCAGAGAGCGTCGTCGCGCGGCTGCGGCGGACGCCGATCGTCTCCGAGCTCCTGGCTGCTCGTGGGCCGACCCGATGGGCGACCGCGACAAGGCCCTTCGAGCTGCCACGCGACGGCAGCGGTGTGGTGCGCGTCCGCTTCGGCGGGGGTCGTGCCCTGACGCTCGATCTCCCGCACGCGCCGAGCGCGCACGAGGAGGACGACGTCCTCGTCCGCCCCGGAGCGACCGTCGACGTCGCCCTGTTCGGGACCCGTGGCGCCGTGGAGGAGCTCCGCGTCGTCCACGCGCCGACCGCCGCTCCCTACGAGCTCCACCTCGGCCTCGAGGGCGGCCTCGAGGCTGCCCTCACGGACGACCACGTCGAGGTGCGCGACGGGCAGCGGGTGGTCGCGCGGTCGAGCAAGGTCACGGCGATCGACGCGACGGGCGCTCGCTTCGTGCTCGCGCTCGCGCTGTCGCCCGAGCCTTCGGGCGCGCGCATCACCGCCGTCCTGCCCGAGGGGCTCACCTATCCGGTGGTGGTCGACCCGCTGTGGACCGCCGACACCGCGATGGCCCAGGCGCACGGGTCGTGGGTGCAGCTCACCACGGGCGAGGTCCTCGCCGTGGGCGGGTTCTCCGACGACGGTCTCGTCGAGCTGCGCAGCAGCAGCGGCACCTGGACCACGACGGGACGCCTGGTCACGGGCCGCGACCGCCCCGGGCTCGTCGCGCTGCCGTCCGGCGACGCCCTCGCGGTCAACGGCATCTCGGTGAGCACCGCCGAGCGCTTCTCGTACGCGACCAAGACTTGGTCGACCGTGCCCTCGCCGCCGGCGGACTTCACCACCGTCGGCGGCGTGTGGATCCCCTCGATCTCGCGCGCGCTGTTCGCCGGCCAGAGCGCGGCCCTGTTCGACCCGTCCACCAACACCTGGAGCGCAGCCACCTCCCTCGCCGCCAACCACCAGAGCGGCGGGCGTACGGTGTTGCTCGCCGGCGGCAAGGCGCTCGTGGTCGGCGGTGGCTTCCCCACGCTGACCACCGTGGCCGAGCTCTTCGATCCAGCGACCAGGACCTGGGCGACGACCGGGTCCATGGTCCAGGCCCGCAGCCAGATGGGCCTCACCGCCCTGCCCGACGGCCGGGCGCTCGTGACGGGCGGCTACGACACGACCGCCTTCAACTCCACCTCGCGCTCCACCGTGGAGCTCTACGACCCTGCCACCGGCAAGTTCGCCCTCGGCCCGTCGATGTTCGAGCGACGCGGCGAGCACGGCGCCGTGCTCCTCGGCACCGGCCGCTTGCTCGTGTTCGGCGGCGGCGACGGGACCTCGCGCACCAACCTGACCGAGATCTTCGACCCCCTCGAGGGCAGCTGGGTGCGCAGCGACAGCATGGTCTTCGGCTGCAAGGCGATGGGGGCGTTCCACGTCGGCGGCACCACCAGCACCGCGGTGCTCTCGGTCGGGGGTGTCAACGTCGGGGGGCTGACCCCGAGCGTGCAGGCCTGGGAGGCCAGCGCGAACGGCGTCGCCTGCACCGGCCCCGGCCAGTGCGCGTCGGGCAAGTGCGTGGACGGCGTGTGCTGCAACACGGCGTGCACGGAGCAGTGCAAGGCGTGCAACACGGCGAGCGCGAAGGGCACGTGCACCAACGTGCCGACCCCGGTGGCGCCCCGCCCCGCGTGTGGCCCCTCCTACCTCTGCGTGGCAGGAGCCTGTGCGACGAGCTGCACCGGCGACGGCGCCACCGAGTGTGTGGCGAGCGCGTATTGCGCAGCGGGCAAGTGCGCGCCGAAGAAGCCGCTCGGCGAGGTGTGCGCCACGACCGCGGAGTGCAGCTCCGGCCGCTGCGTCGACGGCGTGTGCTGCGACTCGCCCTGCACCGAGCAGTGCCTCGCGTGCGACGTCCCCGGCAAGCTCGGCACGTGCTCCCCGGTGAGCCTCGGGGTCCCGCACGGGACGCGCCCCTCGTGCGCGCCCTACGCATGCCTCGACGGCAAGTGCGCGACGAGCTGCGCGACGCTCGGCGCCTGCGCGACGGGCTACTACTGCGCCGCGGGCACCTCCTGCGTCGCCGCGCGCAAGGACGGCGAGGCCTGCGCGACCGACGACGTGTGCACCTCCAAGCACTGCGTCGACGGCTACTGCTGCGGGAGCGCCTGCGACGGGCAGTGCGTGGCGTGCGACGTCCCGGGCAAGCTCGGCACCTGCACGGGCGTCGACGGCGCGCCCCACGGCAAGCGCGCCTCGTGCGCCCCCTACGCGTGCTCCGCGGCCACCGCGGGCGGCGGCTGCGTCGGCGCGTGCACCAAGGACTCGGAGTGCGACGCCGCGAGCACGTGCGAGGCGACCAAGTGCGTGCCGCGCAAGGACCTCGGCGTCGCCTGCACCGCGAGCACGCAATGCAAGAGCGGCACCTGCGTCGACGGTGTGTGCTGCAACCGCGCGTGCGACGGCCAGTGCGAGGCGTGCGACGTCGCGGGCTCCGTGGGCACCTGCGGGCCGGTGAACG
This sequence comes from Myxococcales bacterium, assembly GCA_016794445.1. Classification (GTDB taxonomy): domain Bacteria; phylum Myxococcota_A; class Polyangia; order Polyangiales; family JADJMO01; genus JADJMO01. Next base: position 23,631 of record JAEUKC010000120.1, on the reverse strand, counting down.
GCGAGCCGCACGGCGCGCGGACCAAGTGCAGCGACGGCGCGGGCGAGGTCTGCCGCGCGCGGGCGTGCGACGGCGCCAAGGACCCGACCCGGTGTACCGGGTTCGCCAAGGGCACCACGGACGCCTGCAAGACCGCCGCTTGCGAGGGAGACCGGTTCACGCCGAGCTCCACGTGCAGCGGCGCCGGGGCCTGCGTCGACAAGGACACCATCTCGTGTCGCCCCTTCGCCTGCGACGCGAGCGGCTGCCTCACGAACTGCACCGCGGACACCCAGTGTTCGTCCGGGTTCTTCTGTCGCGCCGGCGCGTGCGTGCCGCAGGAGGGCTTGAACGTGTGCACGACCGACAAGCTCGGGTCGGTCTCGCCGGACGGACGCCGTACCAACTGCAGCCCCTATCTCTGCGACGACGGCACGGCGCCGGCGACCGCAGGGCGCTGCCGGAACTCTTGCGCGTCGAGCGCCGAGTGCGCCTCGGGCTTCGCGTGCGCCGACGGCGCGTGCGTGCCAGCGACCTCCGACGTGACGGCCGACGGCGGTTGCTCGACGACGCGCGGCCAGGGCCAGGGGGGCTTCGCGATGGCGCTCCTGCTCGCCTCCGTCCTCGCGACGCGGCGGCGGCGAACCCTCGCCGCGGCCTCGCTCACGCTCCTCGGGTGCTCCTCGAGCGCGCCCGAGCCCGCCGTCGACGCGGGAGTCACGCCGGCCGCGGAGGCGAAGCACGAGCCCGCGTCGGCGCTCGCCACCTTGCAAGAAGCCGGGGTGCAGCTCCACCCCACCCGGGTGATCGAAGGCGCGACGAGCCTGACCCTCGTGGGCCGGCGCACCTCGCTCTGGCGACGGGCGGGCGCCGAGCTCTCGATCGAGGCCCCGCACCGAGCCGACGGTCCGACGCGCCTCCGCGCGGGCGGTCACGAGCTGACGCTGCGCGAGGACGCGGCGCCGGCGAAGGCGACCATCGTCGACGGCGGGGTCGTGTTCGAGGGTGGCGCCGCGGGCGACCTCGCGCTGACCGCGAAGGACGACCAGTTCGAGTCGTTCCGCGTGCTCCGCGGCGGAACGGCCGATCCCGTGCTCCACCTCCACCTCGGGTCCACGCTGCGCCACGTGCGCGCGGTCGACACCCGCCTCGAGGTGCTCGACGCCGAAGGCGCCGTGGCCTTCGCGACGGCGCCGACCTGGGCGCGCGACGCCCGCCACCGCACCGTCGCCGTGCACCCCGTCGTGCGCCGCATCGGGCTCGCCGACTTCGAGGTCACGCTCGCCGTCGACGCGCGCGCCGAGCTCACCTTCCCGATCGTGGTGGACCCGCTGTGGACGATAGGTTCGGCCGTGGCCACCGCGCGCTCGGGCCCGCTCGCCCTGCTCGGCACCAAGGTGCTCTCGGTGAGCGGTGCCAGTGGTGTGGCCCAGCTCTACGACCCCGCCACCGCGGCGTGGACCTCGACCGGGACGCTGACGGCCACCGACGACTTGAGCGCCCGCGTGGCGTACGACGCGACGCACGCCCTCTTCATCGCCGGCAGCAGCGCGCCGAAGCAGGTGCAACGCTTCGACCTCGCGACCAACACGTGGTCGGCGGTCGGCTCGCTCGCCGTCGCTCGCAACGACTGCGCGCTCCGGTTCGCCACGCCGCTCGCCGGCGGCAAGGTGCTGGTGGCCGGCGGCACCACGAGCAACGTCACCGAGCTCTGGAACGGCTCTTCCTGGGTCGAGGCCGGAACCGGCGGCAAGCTCGCGGTGGGCCGTGGCTGCGCGGCGGTCGTCACCCTCGCGTCGGGTCGCGCGATGCTCGTCGGAGGTTCGAACGGCGCGGGCCCGCTGCGCTCCGCGGACGTCTACGATCCCGCGACGGACACCTGGACCAAGACCGGGGACATGAACGTGCCCCGCTGGTTCCACACCGCGACCGCGCTGCCGGACGGCGGCGTGATGGCCGTCGGTGGCCAGGGAGGTCCCGGAGATCCCGAGGTGTGGTCGCCCACGACGGGCACCTGGACCGTCGTGGCCAAGGCTGGGTACGCGCGGGGCGACGGCACCACTGCCGTCACCCTCCCGGGCGGCCGGGTCCTGACCTTCGGCGGCGACGGCGTCAGCCCCTCGCTCGCCGAGGTCTGGGATCCCGCGACCAACGCGTGGTCACCGGCCGGCAGCCTCTCTTCGGGCCGCAAGAACGCCGGGGCGGTGTACGTCCCCGCGCCCTACGACCGGGTCGTGGTCGTCGGCGGCACCAGCATCGGCGGCGAGGAGAAGATCGTCGAGATCTTCGAGCAGTTCGCCAGCGGCTCCGCGTGCAGCAGCGCGGGCGAGTGCAAGTCCGGCTCCTGCGTGGACGGCGTCTGCTGCGACACCGCGTGCAAAGAGCAGTGCAAGGCCTGCGATCTCCCGGGCAAGGTGGGCACGTGCTCGGCGGTCGACAAGCTGCCGCCGCGCGGCGCGCGGGCGGCCTGCGCCCCCTTCGTGTGCGTGGCCGGCACGTGCCCCACGAGCTGCGCGTCCGACGGCGAGTGCGACCCGAGTCGCTACTGCAGCGCAGGCGCGTGCCTCGCGAAGAAGACCGGCGCGGCCACGTGCGCGCGCGCGGCCGAGTGCGCGACGGGGTTCTGCGTCGACGCCGTGTGCTGCAACGTGGCCTGCGGCGGGGCCTGCGAGGCGTGCGATCTCACGGGCACCGTCGGCACCTGCTTCCCGCTCGCGAGCGGCGCGCCCCGCGGCACGCACACGAGCTGCGCGCCGTTCCTCTGCAAGGGCGGCGCGTGCGCGACGACCTGCGCCACCTCGGCCGAGTGCACGGCGGGCAACGGCTGCGTCGGCGGCAAGTGCGTCCCGAAGGGCGATCTCGGCGCCACGTGCACCTCCAACGAGGGGTGCCTGTCCAGCCAGTGCGTCGACGGCGTGTGCTGCGACAGCGCGTGCGGCGAGCAGTGCAAGGCGTGCAACGAGGTCGGCGCCGTCGGCAAGTGCAGCGCCGTCAGCGGGGTCCCGCGCGGGGCCCGGGCGAGCTGCGCGCCCTACCTGTGCGCGGCCGGGGCGTGCGCGACGACCTGCAAGGTCGACGGCGACTGCGCGACCGGCAACCTCTGCGAAGCCGGCGCTTGCGTGAAGGCGCGCGCGCCCGGCGAGGCCTGCACCAAGGACGCCGCGTGCGCGAGCGGCTTCTGCACCGACGGCGTGTGCTGCGACGCGCGGTGCGACGGCGCGTGCGAGGCGTGCGACGCGACGGGCAAGGCCGGGACCTGCACGCCCGTGAGCGGCGCGCCCCACGGCAAGCGCGCGGCGTGCGACGACGGCGGCGGCGACGTGTGCAAGGCGCGCCTCTGCGACGGCGTCGATCGGAAGTCGTGCGCGGCGTTCGTCGCGGGTACCACGGTTTCGTGCGCGGGCTCGGTCTGCCGCACGACCGGGTACCGCGGCAAGGCGTTCTGCGACGGCAAGGGCACGTGCGCGGCCCCGCTCGAGACCTCGTGCGTGCCGTTCACGTGCGACCCGAAGGGCTGCCTCACCAAGTGCAAGGACGACGCGGAGTGCGCGCCGTCGTTCCGGTGCATCTCGGGGAACTGCGCCGCGGTCGGCGACGTCTGCTCGGCCGACCTCGCGAAGGTGCTGAAGAAGGGCGGCGGCGAGGAGGCCTGCGCGCCCTACCTCTGCCGCGGCGGGGCCTGCTCGAAGGAGTGCGCCACGAGCGACGACTGCGATCTCTCGCACCGCTGCGTCGACAGGGTCTGCGCGGCCCTCGAGCAACCCGCGCCCGGCGAGGGCGACGGAGGCTGTGGCTGCGCAGTGCCCGGGACGCGGAACCGGGGCAGTACGGCGGCCCTCGCGCTGATGGTGCTCCTCGCTGGTCGTCTGCGGCGCTACCATCGCCGGCGATGACCCAAGACCGCATGCGGTGCGACATCCTGGTGATCGGCTCCGGGATCGCCGGCCTGAGCTTCGCGCTCGAGGCCTCGAAGTGGGCGGACGTGATCGTGGTCAGCAAGCGCTCGGCCTCCGAATCGAACACCAAGTACGCGCAGGGCGGCATCGCCGCGGTGCTCTCGCCCGAAGACACGTTCGACGCGCACGTGCAGGACACGCTCGTCGCCGGCGCCGGCCTCTGTCGCGAAGACGTGGTGCGCGCGATCGTCGAGGGCGGTCCCGCCGCCATCACCCGCCTCACCGACGTGGGCGTGGCCTTCGACCAGCGCCACGGCGAGGGCCCCAACGAGTTCGGGCACGAGCTCGACCTCGGCAAGGAGGGCGGTCACCAGAAGCGCCGCATCGTCCACGCCGGCGACATCACCGGCCGCGCCGTCGAGGCGGCCCTGCTGCGTGCCTGTCAAGCGCGCGCGCGGATCCGCATCCTCGAGGACCACATGGGGATCGACCTCATGGTCCCCGAGGGGTTCGGCGCCCGCGACCGCTGCGTCGGCGCCTACGTGCTCGACTGCGAGACCTCACCCGATCGAACCGGCGGTGAGTCTCGCCCGGCCCGGGTGCTCACGATCCAGGCCCACGCCACGGTGCTCGCCACGGGCGGCGCCGGCAAGGTCTACCTCTACACCACCAACCCCGACGTCGCGACCGGCGACGGCGTCGCGATGGCCTACCGCGCGGGCGCGACCATCGCCAACATGGAGTTCTTCCAGTTCCACCCCACGTGCCTGTTCCACCCGCAGGCCAAGAGCTTCCTCGTCAGCGAGGCGCTGCGCGGCGAGGGCGCGATCCTGCGCCTGCCCGACGGCACGCCGTTCATGCGGCGCTACGACGACCGCGCCGACCTCGCCCCGCGTGACATCGTCGCCCGCTCGATCGACGCCGAGATGAAGCGCACCGGCAGCGAGCACGTGCTGCTCGACATCACCGACAAGAAGCCGGAGTTCGTGCGCAAGCGCTTCCCGAACATCCACGCCGAGTGCCTGCGGTGGGGGTTCGATCTCACGACCCAGCCGATCCCGGTCGTGCCCGCGGCCCACTACATGTGCGGTGGCGTCGCGGCCGACGTCGACGGCAAGACGTCGGTGAAGGGCCTGTGGGCCATCGGCGAGACCGCGTGCACGGGCCTCCACGGCGCGAACCGCCTCGCCTCGAACTCGCTGCTCGAGGGCCTCGTGATGGGCTACCGCTGCGCCACGCGCCTGCACCAGCTCATCGGCGACAAGGCACAGCGCGACGCGCTCCCCGAGGTGCCGAGCTGGGACGCCGGCGACGCCGTCGCCTCCGACGAGGCGGTCGTCGTGACCCAGAACTGGGACGAGCTGCGCCGCGCCATGTGGAACTACGTGGGCATCGTCCGCACCGACAAGCGCCTGCGCCGCGCCCAGAGCCGCATCGCGATGCTGCAAGAGGAGATCCGCGAGTACTACTGGGCCCACCTCGTGACGCGCGATCTCCTCGAGCTGCGCAACATCGCCACGGTGGCCGAGCTCATCGTGCGGTGCGGCCTCGCGCGGCGGGAGAGCCGCGGCCTGCACTACCTGCTCGACGCGCCCAAGGCCGACCCGAAGTGGGCGCGCGACACGCTCGTGCGCCGCGGCGTCCCCGCCCACCTCGAAGGCGGCTGAACCCGAGAGCCCGGAATCCCGAGGCGCGCGCGGTCGTTTCGCTCGACCATGCGACGCTGGTTGGCTCTGTTCGCGGTCGTGGCCCTGGCGGCGTGGCTCACGAGCCTCGCGGCGCGTTCGACGAGACACGCCGCGACGCCGGACGCCGCGACCGCGGTGCCCGAGACCGGCGGCGAGAGCACGCTCGATCCCGCGCGCGTCGTGGCGCGTCCGGGCACGACGACGGCGCGCCTCGAGGGCTGGGTCGGAGACCCGACCAAGCACGGCCTGCCCGGAGCGACGGTGTGCGCGACGGCGAGCGACGCCGAGCTCGTCGACGAGGACTACCTGCCGTATTGCGTGACCACCGGCGAGGACGGACGCTACGTCTTCACGGCGCTGCCCGTCGGTGGCTACGACGTCGCGGCCAGCGCACCCCACCATCGCCCCGGGTACGCCGCCGACACCGTCACGCTGACCGCCGGTGCGCCGCACGACTTCGTCGATCTGGTGCTCGAGCCCGGCGGCGTGTCGGTCCAGGGCAAGGTCGAGGATCCGCTCGGCAGGCCCGTGCCCGGCGCGCGGGTGACCGCGACGGCGCTGGCGGAGAGCGACGAGGAGTTCGCCGGCGTGCCGGCGTTCACCGACGGCGAGGGTCGCTACACGGTGTGGACCCCGCCGGGCGCTGCGTACGTGGAGGTCGTCGCGAAGGACCACGTGCGGGTCGGCCGCGCGGTGAACTCACCCTCGGCCCAGGAAGACTTCGCGCTCGTGTTCGGCGCCTCGCTCGTGGGCCTCGCGCTCGACGAGTCGGGGGCGCCGGTGCCGGCCGCGCGGATCGAGGTCACGGTCGCCAACGAGCGCTTCACCGCGCGGTCGGGGGCCGACGGTGGGTATCGCGTCGACGGCCTGCCGACAGGGGAGGCGAGCCTCGAGGCGCGCGCCGACGGCCTGCTCGCGACGGGCCTCGGCGGCGTCACGCTGCTCGCGGGCGATCTCGCGACGGCCCCTTCGCTCACGCTCCACCCGATCGGTCGCGTCGTCGTGACCGTCCGTACACCGGGCACCGCGTGCAAGGGCTCGGTGTCGCTGAGCGGCGACGACTGGATGGACTCGGCCTCGGCGAGCGTCGACGCCCACGGCGTGGCGACCTTCGGCGTGGTCCAGGAGGGCAAACACTCGGTGACCGTCTCCTGCACCGGCTGGGTGCACACGCGCACGTCGGTGGTCGTGGCGCCGACCGGCACGACGACGCTGACGGTGGACGTCGAGCGCGGCGCCACGCTGCAGGGCACGGTCGTCGACGCGGCGGGCAAGCCCCTCGCGAAGGGCAACGTCTGGGTGGATCGGCCGAAGAAGGGCGGCGAGCACGGGTTCACCGACGTGAAGGCGGGCGCGTTCTCGCTCGCTGGACTCTCGGCGGGCGAATACGAGGTGCACGTGTCGGCGCCCGGGCACGTGGAGCAGCGCGTGAAGGTGAACGTCTCGGGGATGGAGATCGCGAAGGTGCACGTGGCGCTCGTCGGCGGCGCCACCATCCGCGGCAAGGTCGTGGACGTGCTCGGCACGCCGGTCGCGGGCGTACAGGTCCGCTTCGTCGGCCCGCAGGGCGACGTGGGCGAGTACGCGCTGACCGACGCGAAGGGCGCCTACGTGATCGGGGCGGTGCCCACGACGACCGGCGTCCTGCAGGTGGAAGGCAAGAGCGCGGACCTCGTCCTCGCCATGGAAGACGCCAAGGACAAGACCGGCCTCCCGTTCGCGGCGAAGGCCGGTCAGTCGCTCACGCAGGATCTGGTCGTCGAGGCCTGCAACCACACGCTGCGCGGCGTGGTGATGGACGCCGCGGGGAAGCCCGCGGTCGGCGCCTCGGTCTCCGTCACGCGCCGGATGAGCGAGGGGTCCTACGCGTCGTCGTACGGTGACGTCGTCACGGACGCGACCGGGGCCTTCGTCGTGACGGGCCTCCCCGTGGGCGACTACACGGTGCACGCCTCGACACCGACGGGCGCGGCGAGCGCGAAGGCCACCCTCGACGCTTCGGTGAACCTCACGCTGGCACCCCTCGGCAAGCTGTCCGGCACGATCACGGGGGCCAAACGCCGGCTGCGCGTGTCGATCAGCTCGGACGAGCACGACGTCCACCGCTCGGAGGACTTCTACGCCACCAACGGCGCGTTCGTGGTGAGCGGGTTGCCCGCGGGCACGTACGAGGTGGTCGTGAACGTCGACGGCGCGTCCGCGAAGGAGTCGGTGACGGTGCCCGCGGGTGGCGAGCAGGCGGTGGTGCTGCACGCCGAAAAGGACCCGCACTGACGCGCTCGTCTGCGCGAGCGTAGACTCCGGCCCATGGGGGCCAGCGATCGGGAGCGCGCCGAGCGGCACGCGCTCGGCCTGCTGCGAACGCTCGCGAAGCGGCACCGCGACGACCTGGCACGCCTCTCCCGCGCCGAGGACGTCTGGACCGCGCTCGCCGAGCCGCTCACCGAGGCCCGCGCGCGGTTCGAGCGCGAGCGGCGCACGGGGGTCGAGGGGGTCTTCGAGCGCGCGGTGTACACGGTGCTCATGACGAAGGTCGCCCGGCGCCTCGAGCTCGCGCGGGCGGAGGCCGACGAGCACGCCGTGCGCGTCGACGTGGGCTACCGCGAAGCCGTCGAAGCGAGACCGGCACCGACGCCGGAGCCGGAGAAGAGGAAGCTCCGCAAGAGCGAGCCGAGACCGGCCGAGGACGTCGAACAGAGGGAGGCGCGAAGGGTCGGGACGATGTTCCTCGGCATCGGGCTCGTGGCGGCCGTATGCATGACCGCGCTCGGCGGGGTGCTCGCGTGGAAGGACCGCCACGCTCGCCGCGTGCGGACCGAGTTCGTCGCCCAGACCTGCACCATGACCAAGTCGGTCGACGCGCCGGCGAAGGGCGGCATGACCCAGCACGTCGTCGAGTTCGAGCACTTCGTCGAGGGCCGCCGGTTCGTGCACGACCAGTACTCCCCCGACGTGCCTCACGGGCCTGGCGCTCAGTGGTTCCCAAAGGGCCCTGTGTCGTGTGTGTGCGACCCGAAGGATCCGTCCGTCTGCTACCTCCACGCGGGCAACCAGAAGCGGGAGCCGATCCCCTGGCTCTACCTCGTCTTGTTCCCGGCGTTCTGGCTCTGCATCGGCACCTGGATGCGCGTCACGAAGAGCCTGGGAGAGTGAGCGACGACGGACGCGCAGACGCCTGCGGCTGGACACGCAGACGTCTGCGGGTGGGCACGCAGACGTCTGCGGGTGGGGTCGAGTTGCGCGCTAGGCGAAGACGTCGTCGCTGACGCTCGCCGTGGTGGCGCGGAGGAGCCAGGCGAGGAGCTGCTCGGGGTCCTTGCAGGCATCCACGCGGGCGCGCTGCCCATCGACATCGGGCCGGCGGGGTGAAGGTCACGCCTCGCGACATGCTCGCGATTTCGAGAACGTGAACTTGGGCCGCACTTAGGACCGACTTGGGACGGAGGGTGTCCCAAGTCCACGACGGCCTTGCTACTCGCCGTCCACCGCACGCGGCGGCTCGCTGGCACCGGCACTGGCGAGCACGTCGAGTGCAGCGCGCGTCTCACTGGGCAGAGCGTCCCACTCGCCCTGCCAGTCGTGGAGGAGGACTTCCTCTTCCTTTGCCACGGCAACCATCGTGAAACGATACCAGGCAGGGACCGGTCGGTGTGGAGGACGGCGCTGAACGCCCGGAGGACCACATCAGCGTAGAGCGAGGCCGTCCGCGGCGAGGATCGCCGCCGATGGCGATCCCGTCGCGCACATCGTGATGCGCCGCTGCTGAGAGGACCGCGAGTTTCGGGGTCGCGCGGGCGATCGACAGGTCGAGCCGGTAGGCGCTGACACGCAGACGTCTGCCGGTGGACACGCAGACGTCTGCGGGTCCCGCGTCGTACCTGCGCCCCTGCTATGATCGGGTCAGTTGTCATGCCCGAGAACCCCCTGCTCGTCGACATCGGTCGCATCCTCGCAGGCGCTCGCGTGCGCCTCGGACTCGGAGTGGAGCCGCTCGCCGAGGCCATCGGAGTGTCCCCCGGCCGAATCCACGACGCCGAGGCGGGGCGCCCGGGTCTCACGACGACAGACCTCGGACGCCTGTGCGGCCCACTCTGCCTCGACGAGACGGCGCTCTTGGCCGGCCGAGAGGAGACCATTCCCGTAGCCCCGAGCGTGTTCTTCCGACACGCGCCGATGCACGACTTCTTGGACGAGGATCTCGCAGAGCTCGATCGCGCCGTGGCTGGAGGTCGCGCCCTGATCCAGCTGGGAGACCTGCTCGGCGTGGAGATCGGACCCCGACGCTCCGGCACCTTCGCGATGGTGGCGGCCGGCGGCGACCGACCTGGGCGCGCCGCGCGCGACGGCTATGAACGCGCACGTGAGGTGCGAGCGCGTCTCGGGCTCGGCCACGATCGCATCGAAGACATCCGTCTGCTCGCAGAGGAGCGGCTCGAGGTCGCCGTGACGGTGATCGCTCTCCGGTCGCCACGCGCCACGGCAGTCGCCGTTCGGCGCGGCGCGGCAGCTGCCATCGTGTTGAACGCGAACGATGCCGAACGGGTGCGCAATCCGCTGCTGACACGGGTGCACATCGCGCACGAGCTGTGTCACCTCGTCTTCGACCCCTCGCCTGGCGGCCTGCACCTCGTCGTGGATCTGGTCGCCGACAAGAGGGACCTCCGGGGAGAGCAGCGAGCTCGCGGCTTCGCCGCCGAGTTCTTGATGCCGCAAGAGGGGTTGGTGGCACTGCTCGGTGAGCCAGCCGGGACCACCAGCCGCGCCTCGGCAGCTCTCCTCGTGAAGAAGGCGCGCGAACACTTCGGCACCCCTCACGAGATCGCCGCTCATCATCTGGTCAACCACGGCTACGTCGACGAACTCCTTCACGACTGGATCTCGACCCCCGAGCCCCAGACAGGCAGTCCACGGCGTGTGCTCACGTCCTTGCCCGACGTGGGAGCCCCGCCCAGGCTGCTGACCGAGCGCGCCCGACGGGCCCACGACCTCGGCCTGGTGACGGACGGGGAGGCACGCTCCCTCCTCGACATCGACGGGCTCATGCCGCTGCCCTGGGATCGGCCGTGACGACCTACCTGCTCGACACGAACGTGCTCTCGTACTTCCTGAGAACAGGCAACGAGGACCAGCTCGCCGAGTGTGCGTCGACTATCGGGCTCGCCACGGTGGGACAGGTCCGCGACGAACTCGCCGGCGCGCCGGGCGTGGGCCGCCGCTACCAGACATGGCTCGCTGCGACGCGTATCGAGGTCATCGACATCGTGCTCGGCTCGCCAGAGCATGCGCTGCTGGCTCAGCTCCAGCTGGGTGTCACCACCAATCGCGGCCGGGGCGAGCGGGAGTGCATCGCCGTCGCGGCCCTGCGGTGGGACCTGGTCTTCGTCGCGAACGACAAGAACGCAATGTGGCTGGCGCTGCGCGAGCTGCACGCGCCTGGGGAGCGGTTGCTGGGGTTGGCGGTGTTCCTTCGACGTCTCGTCGAAGCAGGCTTGTCGCCCGCGGTCGCGAACGACGTGCTGAGCGCCGCCGGCATGGCGCCGCCGACCTGGTGGCAAGAGGTGATGGCGGGGCGGTGAACGGGCTCATCGCGGCGTCTCGGTCGTCCCTGCCTCGATCGCGGCGAGCTCCGAACGCGCGTCGAGGGGGGCCGTTCGCGCACGGGCTCGGAAGTCCCTGGGCACACCGGGCACTCGTTCGCAGAGCTCGGCGCAACCGCCGGTCCGTCGCGAAACCATGGAGCCGGCAAGCTTGCTGTGGGCCGTCGCGCGCGATTCGGACATTCATTGTCCGATGGCTTCTGGCAAAACGTGAAAGGCTGGTTCTGTCAGCCATGCAGCCCGAATATCGAGCCCTCTTCGCGCGCCTGACCGGCAACGATGCTCCCCACGCTTGGCAGGCGGCGCTCGGCGAGGACGCAGTCTGCCGAGATCGCACCATCCGGATCCCGACAGGCTTCGGCAAGACCGCGGGAGTGGTGCTTCCATGGCTCCAACACCGCGTGCTGCGCGCCGACGACACGTGGCCGCGCCGGCTCGTGTTCTGCCTGCCCATGCGCGTGCTCGTCGAGCAGACAGAGCGTTCGATTCAGGAGTGGCTGCGCGCCGCGGAGTTGATCGGCCAGGTCGGCGTTCACGTGCTCATGGGAGGCGTGAAGGCGGAGCGCTGGGTGCTCGATCTCGATCGCCCCGCAATCCTGATCGGCACGCAGGACATGTTGCTCTCGCGAGCGCTCAACCGCGGCTACGGATCGCCGCGCGGGATCTGGCCGATGGAGCACGGACTGCTCCATCAGGACGCGCTCTGGATCCTCGACGAGGTGCAGCTGATGGACGTCGGGCTCGCGACGAGCGTGCAGCTCGCTGCCTTTCGCGATCAGGATGTCGCCCGCGAGCCGCCACGGCTCCGCCCCGTGCACACCTGGTGGATGAGCGCGACATTGCAGCCGCGGTGGCTCGCGACCGTCGATCGGCCCGCGCCGGCGGAGCCACCGCTCTCCATTCCTGCTACCACCCGCGTCGGAGGCCTGTTCGACGTTCGCAAGACGCTGGAGAGGCGAGCCGAGATCCAGAGCCCAGATGCGATCGCGTCGGCCGCGCTCTCGGCTCATGCGCCAGGGTCGCTGACGCTGATCCTCGTGAACCGCGTCGCGACGGCCAACGCCGTGTACGACGCGCTCGATGCGCTCCAGTTCGTGCCGCGCGACGCCAAGGGGAAGAAGAAGGAGCGTCGGCCGGATGCCCCCGAGCTGCGCCTCGTACACAGCCGCTTTCGCGGCCACGAGCGGGCGCGTTGGGCCGAGGAGTTCCTGCACCGGCACGCGCCGATGCCCGAGGCCGGCCGGATTGTCGTCGCCACGCAGGTGGTCGAGGCCGGCGTCGACATCTCCGCACAAACGCTCGTCACGGAGCTCGCGCCCTGGCCGAGCCTCGTACAGCGCTTGGGGCGCGTCGCGCGGTACGCTGGCGAAGCGGGCAGCGCAATCGTGTTCGGCGCGCTCCCCGTCGACGACAAGGCTGCGACGCCATACACGGTCGGTGAACTCGTCGCGGCCGATGAGGCCATCGCCCGACTGATTGCGCGTGAGGCAGACGCGTCGCCGCGTTCGCTCGAGGCGTTCGACGATGAGCTCTCCAAGGCCGACCCGGCGTTGCTCGTGCGGCTCTTCCCCTACGAGCCCCTCCACGTGCTCCGCCGGCGCGATCTCGACGATCTCTTCGACACGAGCGCTGATCTCTCGGGTGCTGACCTCGACGTGAGCCGGTTCATCCGCTCCGGGGAGGAGCGAGACGTGAGCGTCTTCTGGCGGGCCCTCGAGCCGAACCTCGCTGCACTGTCGGGCTCGAATGCAGCCCGCGGCCTTCGCCTCGACGAACCGCCTCGCCGCGAAGAACTCTGCCCCGTCCCCATCGGCGACATCCGCGCGTGGAAGTCGAAGGCATACGTCTTCGACTACCTCGACGGCGTCTGGAGCGCGCGTGATGTTCGCCGCCTTGTACCCGGAATGACGGTACTCCTCTCCGCAAGCGACGGGGGATACTCACCCGAACGAGGCTGGGATCCGAAGGCGAAGGCAGCCGCGCCAGTGCCTGCCGTGACGGGCGACGCCGACGATCGACGAGACGCCATCTCCAAGGCCTCGGCCTCCGAAGACGCCGAAGATCTCTCGACCGCTTCGGGTTGGAAGACCATCGCCACCCACGGCTCGGAGACCGAGCGCGAGGCGCGTGCGCTAGGCACCACGCTTGGGCTTCCGTCGGCGATCGGACGGATCGTCGCACTCGCGGCCCGATGGCACGACGTCGGCAAGGCACACCCGACGTTCCAGGCCGCCATCCGTGAGGCGAGTCGCGCCGACCACGGTGCCGCGATTCCGATCGCGGCGCGCCGCGATCTCGCCAAGGCCCCCGACGCAGCCTGGGCACGGCCGCCTTACCCCGAACGGCCTGGCTTTCGCCATGAGTTGGCGAGCACGCTCGCGCTGTTCGAGCTGCTCCGACGCGCGCAGCCGGATCACCCAGCCCTGCTTGGGCCGCATCGTGAGCTGCTCGCCGCTCTAGGCACGCCGCTGGAGCCCGCCGGTCCGCCAGTCTCCTCCGTCTTCGTCGACGAGATCGTCGCGCTCTCCGCACCAGAGTTCGACCTCTTGGCGTGGCTCGTTTGCTCGCATCACGGCAAAGTGCGCGCGATCTGGACGAGCACCCCGCGCGACCAGGAACGACGCCACGGTGGCATACACGGCGTCTGCGACGCGGACGAGCTGCCCGGCTTCGAGCTCGCCGACGCCGATGGTCGCGCGAGCGAGCTGCCCAGCGTCGCCCTGTCGCTCGCTGCCGCTGAGATGGGGATCGGCCCACGCTACGGCGCCTCGTGGGCCGAACGCGTCGCAGGGCTCACGGCGCGCCACGGCACCTTCACGCTCACCTTTCTCGAGGCGGTGCTGCGAGTTGCCGACGTCCGCGCGTCTCGGATCGTGACGGAGGAGGTGGCGCGATGAGCGTTCAGGTCCACAAGCTCGAGGGCTGCTCACCGACGCCGCTCGCCAGCTACCTGAAGGCGCTCGCCGTACTCCGGCTCGTCTCCGAGCAGCGCGATCCCGAGGCGCGCGGCTTCTGGAAGGACGAAGCGTTCTGGCTCGCCACGAAGCTGTCGCGCGAAGCGCTGCTCACGTTCTTCCTCGACGAATACGCGCCGACGCCGATCCTGAGCCCGTGGAACGGTGGGAGCGGGTTCTACTTCCGCGAGGAGAAGAGCAAGGACAAGGATCCGTCCACTGGTAAGCTCATGAAGACGGGCGTCAGGAACGCGCCCACCGCGGCGACACGCGCGCTGGAGCAACTCCTCGGCTCGACGTCGCCTCGCTTCGCGAAGTATGCTGACTGCGCGAGGATTGCGAAGTTGCTACTCTCGGAGCGCGGCTTCGAGTCGGCACCCGGAGAGTTCGAGAAGGCTGCGCTGATCGCGGCGTTCCGCTCTCGCGTCCTCGCATCGGGGTTGGTGTGGGTCGACGCCAGTGTGACGTCGATGGGCGACGAGTTCTCGTGCGCGCCAATGACGGGCAGCGGCGGCAATGACGGCAACGAGGACTTCTCGAAGAACTTCCTCGTTCGCGTGCTTGGGCTGCTTGAATCGGGTGCGAGCAACCGCAGATCGCTGCTCGAACAGTGCCTCTTCGGCGGCGCCGTTGCCGGCGCCCACGACGTAGCCGCGGGGCAATTCTCCCCGGGCGGCAACGCTGGCGTGAATGCGGGCGCGGGCTTCGAGGGCAGCGCGGTGTCAAACGGCTGGGACTACGTCTTCGCCATCGAGGGTTCGATCCTCTTCGCGGGAGCGGCCTCGCGACGACTCGAGAGTTGCGCCTCGGGCGCCGCGTTCCCGTTCGCGGTGCGCGTCGACCCGGTTGGCTATGGCTCGGCCGCAGACGCGGACCGCGACGACTCGCGCGCAGAGATCTGGCTCCCTCTTTGGGAGCGCGCGAGCTCGCATGCCGAAGCGTCTGCGCTGCTCGCCGAGGGGCGTGCGCGGCTCGATCGGGCTGACGCACAGCGAACGACCGAGGTCGCTCGAGCCGTCGCGGCGCTCGGTACAAGTCGCGGCGTCACGGCCTTCGAGCGCACGGCCTTCTTTACGCGCAACGGAAACATGCACTATTCGGTGGCCGTCGGTCGCTGGCCCGTCTCCTCCCAACCGCACGAGCAGCTTCTTGACGACGTCGAGCGCTGGGTCTCGCAGCTTCGCAAGTTCTCGCGCGACAGGTTCGCGCCGAAATCGGTCACCGCCGCCGCGCGCAGGATCGACGAGGCGATGCTCGCGGTCTGTCGCGCAGGCGGCGACGCGCGGCGCTGGCAAGCGCTGCTCCTTGCGCTCGGGCGCGCCGAGCAGGCCTTGCTCGGCAGCCCGCAGAAGGCCGCCGATCCGATCCGTCAGCTCGCCCCACTCCCGCCGCTCCGGCCCGCGTGGCTACTCGCCATCGATGACGGATCCGCCGAACTGCGCCTCGCGATCGCGCTCGCGAGCCAAGACGTCGTCCTGCGCGACCACGGCGCGCCCGTCTCCCTCAACGTCCGCGCGCACTGGATGCCGGTCGATCGCAGCCGGGCGCCGCGTTTCGCGCATGCGTCTCGCGGGGCCGCTCGCTTCGCGACCGACGGCGGCGGGCTCGCTAGCGACCCCGACGTCGTGTGCGGCGGCGACGACCTGGAGCGCGATTGCATTCGCCTCGTCCGGCGACGCGTGCAGCTCGCCCCCGGTCTCGCGGCGCGCGGGCTCGGCTTGCTCGGCGCGCGCGGCGCAGAGGCCTCGCTCGGCGACGTCGCTGCCTTCCTCGCAGGGCAGGTCGACGATGCCCGAGTGCTCGCGCTCGCGCGCCCGTTGATGGCGATCCAATGGTGGGAGCATGAGCTGCCGTCGCTCACCGCGGCCGTCGGCGCCGCGACCGATGTGCTCGACGCCGCCTACGCCGTCGCGCGGCTCGCGCATCTCTCCTCCCCACTCTCGCGCGGCGAGCCGCTGACAATCCCACTCGATCCCGAGCCCGTCGCGCGCTTCGCCGCCGGGGATCTCGCGGGCGCGCTCGAAGTCTGCCTGCGTCGGCTGCGCGCGAGCGGCCTGCGCCCGCTCGTGCGACACCTCGTCGGCGACGCGCGCGCTGCGCGCCGGCTCGCAGCGAGCCTGGCCTTCCCCATCCGTCCCACCGACCTGCGTCGGTGTGCCGACTTCGTCACCAAGCCGCAGCTGCCGGAGGAACCGCACAATGCCGATTGATCTCTCCACGCTCGCCGACATGCAGAAGCTCCTCTTCGACGTCCCGCTCGCGCCGCTGCAGGGCCAGCGCTTCCAGCCCACCGGGTTCCCCGATCTAGGCGCCGCGACCTTCGAGACCGATGGCGGCACATGCCTACTCGTCGAGTCGGCGCAGAGCATGGCGAACCGCCTCGAGGCCACGTGCTGGGACGAAGCTGCACGCGCGCCGCTGCCGCAGCTGCGGGGCCTGAGCTACGTGCGGGTCAACGACAAGGGCGGCCAGTTCCTCACGAGCTCGATGCTCGAGGCGCACCGGCTCAACAGCGTCTACATCGAGAAGGCCGACAAGGGCGCGTTTCACGACACGCTCGGCAAGGAGATCGGGCTCGCCAAGGACCGTCCGATCGATCGCGCCGCGTTCGCCCGCGCGGTGCTGCGCTTCGACGCGAACGCTCTGCTGCACGGGCTCTTCCTCGAAAGCGTCGACGGGCGGCTGCGCTGCGCGCGCGCCCTCAGCGCCTTCATCGAGGCCGAGGGCGTGCGGGTCGCGGCCTCCGGCGGCGTGAAGAACGACCTCGTGAAGCCCGGCACGGAGAAGAAGGGCGAAGAAGGGGCCGAGAAGAGGACCGCCGCGGAGGGCTATGGCAACGTCCCGTTCCACCGCGACGAGTTCACCGCGCGCACAATCACGCTCTTCGCGAGCCTCGATCTCGCGCAGCTCCGCGGCTACGGGCTCGAGGCAGAGCCGACCAGGCTGCTGACGTTGCTCGGCCTGTTCAAGCTGCGTGCCCTGCTCGATGGCCAACTGCGCCTGCGCACAGCCTGTGACTTCCAGATCAAGTGCGACACGGTCAAGGCGACGAACGCCGACTTCGTGCTCCCGTCGCG
This sequence comes from Myxococcales bacterium, assembly GCA_016794445.1. Lineage (GTDB taxonomy): Bacteria > Myxococcota_A > Polyangia > Polyangiales > JADJMO01 > JADJMO01. Next base: position 6,440 of record JAEUKC010000120.1, on the reverse strand, counting down.
TGCCGCGCTGCTTTCCGATCTCGGCCACTCGATCGCGGCGTGCGCGCCGCACTTCGCCAAGGATCACGGCGTGACCACCGTGACTTACGCGGGCTGATCCGCCGACCCCGAGGCGAATCATGCCGAACCTCGTCTTCCGCTTTCCTGGTGGGCGTTATCACGCGACTCCCTGGGGTAACCACGTCAACGAAGGACTCGTCGAGTGGCCGCCGAGCCCGTGGCGCCTCATCCGTGCGCTGCTGGCGACCGGCTTCACGAAGCTGGGTTGGGTCGAGCCTCCACGCGAGGCGCGCGAGCTCGTCGAGGGGCTCGCGTCGATGCTCCCGATCTATCGACTGCCTGCCGCAATCGGCTCCCACACGCGACACTACATGCCGACCGACAGCAAGAATCCCGAAGATCGCACAAAGGTCTTCGACGCGTTCGCGAGGCTCCGCCCCGGCGCAGAGCTCGGCGTCGCGTGGCCCGCCGCGCTCACCGACGGCGCGCGCGGCCTGCTCGCGGAGCTCGTGCCGAGGATGTCGTACCTTGGGCGCGCCGAGTCGGTCGTCGACGCGCGGCTTGTCGAGGACGCCGAGCTGCCGGATGGCGACCTCGCCTCGGCGGTGGGCGTGAATCGCCCCGGCGTCGAGCCGATCGCGCTGCTCGCGCCGATGACTTCCGCTGACTATTCCGCCTGGCGCAACAAGGCCGCGGCGGAAGAGCCGGCGAAGACTGGCACGTCGAGTAAGGGCGCCAAGACGCGCCTGAGCCCGTACCCCACCGACGCGCTGGCCGCGCTCCTCGTCGACACGGCCTTCCTCCAGCAGCACGGCTGGACGCAGCCCCCGGGATCACGCCGCGTTCTCTACTACCGCACGCCACTCTCGACCTCGCCGAGTCGCTCGCCCTCGCAGCCGACTCTCGTCCGCCAGGCCGACACGGCGCTCTTCGCGCTCGCGAGCAACACGCGCAACGGCAACGTGCTGCCGCTGCTGGCGCGTGCGCTGCCGCAGCTCGAGCTTTTGCACCGCGGTCTGCTAAGTCGCGTCGGCGACGTGCGCTGCCCCGAGCTGTCCGGACGTGGCGACGACGGCGCGCCACTCGAGGGCCATCGACACGCCGTACTCGTCCCACTCGATCTCGCCGGCGACGGCCAGCTCGATCACGTGCTCGTCCACGCGCCGATGGGGTTCGGCGCCGACGCGCAACGCGCCCTGCGTGGCCTGCGCTCGACGTATACGAAGGGGGGCGACGCGCCGCTCTTCGTCACGCTCGTGGGCCTCGGCACGTGCGCGACCTTGAGCCGCATCGGCGCGCGCGCAGTTGCTGAGCTCGGTGAGTCGTGCGTGTGGGAGAGCCGAACGCCGTTCGTGCCGCCGCGGCATCTCAAGGCGACGCGCCACACGCTCGGGGATCAGGTGCAGGCGGAGCTCGTTTCCCGGGGCCTACCGCCAGCGCTCCGCGTAGAGTCTCTCGACCGCGACGAGCTTGTGCTCCGCGGCTTCCACCGCTTCGTTCGCGAGCGGCGTCATCCTGCGCGCCCGTCTCCGACGCCGCGCTTCTTCGGCCTTCGCATCGAGTTCGAGCGGCCCGTGCGCGGGCCACTGGCGCTCGGCTATGCGTCGCACTTCGGACTCGGACTGTTCGTGCCGGTGCGGGGGTGATCTCGAGCCTGAAACCAACCGCGCACCCGTCCGACCCGACTCTCTCCTCGGTGACGACCGCTTTGACCTTGATCAGCTCGCAGCTCGCGATCACCGAACAGGCGATCCTACGCGGCTGCTGCACCCATCAGACGCGCGCGCTACGTCGGCCGGAGCGGTCTAGGCGCCTCGAGCAGGAGGTACCGAGGCCGTCCGCTGCCAACGCGCGTGACCATCACCTTGATGACCGTGGGTCGATGGAGCTCCCTGTTGAGCGCGTCCGGGTCCCCGACCGCGGCCGACACCTTGCCACGGATCACCTGCGACGAACCGGCCAGCTTGAACTCGAAGACACGTGCCTTCGGCAGGACCCCCTGCACCTCGCCGCGAAGCTCCTCCGGCTCCTCGCGGAGATTCTCCTGGCTCAGGCGCTCGATGCTGGTTCGAACCTGGCCCACGTCGGTGAACCGCACGATCGACGCTCCGAACTGCACCGTACACACCGCTTCGTGGTCCGCGAGTACCTCGAGGAATGCGCGGACCCTGTCCAAGGCCCGCCGATCGGCCTCCGCCGCGGAGTCGGCGAGCTCGTCGTCGGTGCCCTGGGTGCCGCGCAGGAGCGACTGGGTGCGATCGAGCGCCTGAGCGACCGCGCTCCCGTCGTCTAGCGTGAGCTGGCCGGTGCGATGCTCCTCGAGTTCGAAGCCGAACGAGCCGAGCGCGGTGCTGGTGATCAGCAGCTGGTGCTGATCGCGGTTCGGGATCGGTCCTGTCGGGGCCAGCGGTGCGCTGAGCGAGGCCGCCATCGCCGTCACGGACTCGGCGAAGCCGTTCACCGCCTTCATGCCGAACTCGGCGAAGATGCCGTGGCTCCCGATCACCGGCCGCCCATGGAACGTCAGCCGCACCCGCGCGGGTTCCCGCTCGTCGGGCTTCACCCCGCTCAACGCGGCTTCGACGGTGTTCAGTCGGGCCGTGAGGCTCGCGCGGTCGAGCACGTCCGCTTCGGGCGTCTCGGCGATCATCCGCTCGACCGCCGTCTTCTCGCTGAGCAGCTCGAGGTACTCGCCACGGTTCACGGTCCGCCTCCCGCCGTGAGGCTCTCGAGCGTCGCCAACGCCGAGGCGTCTTCGACGGGGGCGAGGTCCAGCTGCACGAACCCCTTCCAGAGGTGGTTTCGACGGTGCGACCACACGCTGTACCAATAGGCGCTCTGCCGGGTCAGTCGCTCCGCGTCCATGCCGAGATGGACCAGGTACCCATCGACATTGAACGTCGCCTTGATCGCGTCGTGGTCGAGGAGCAGGCGGAAACTCGCGGCCAGTTGCGCCTGCGACAGTCCAGTCGGGAGGCGATAGAACGTGACCACATCCACGTCGTTGGGAGGGCGGCCCTCGATTCGCTCGACGTGCTCGAGAAAACTGCCGTCGAGCCACTGGAAGCCCTTCACTACACCGGCCTCGTGGAGGGCCGCGCGGTAGCGAAGAAAGCCAGCGAGGACCGCACGCCGCTCGGCCGTATCGCCGAAGCGCAGTACGTAGTCGACGAGGGAGACCGCGTACGGCGATCTCTCTGCAGACACCGGCTGCGACGCGTGGATGGGAGGGAGCACGCCCTCGGCTGTCCACGCCGGTATGAGACCCATGACTCCCTACTTGTACCCCGAGCCCCGACCCGGAGCCATGAGAAGCTACCCACCCCGACGACTTGGTCCCGGAGCACGGCGCAGGCGATCGACGTACCTCGCGTGACGTCACGGTGCCGTACCCTTCCTGCATGGCCGAAGAGTCAGCCGCGCCTCTGGAGAGTCCGCCCGACGCGCCGCGCGCCAAGCACCTGCGCCCGGGCGACGGCCCCACCACCGTGCCGGCGCGCATCGTCAACGAGGTGCTCTACTGCGAGCGCCTCGCCTACCTCGAGTGGGTCCAGGGCGAATGGGCCGACAACGCCTTCACCGAGGAGGGCCGATGGGCGCACCGTCGTGCCGACGCCGGGGGCGGTGGCCTGCCGAACGAGGACGACGCGCGGCCCTACGTCGCGCGCAGCGTGTGGCTCTCCTCCGACGCGCTGGGCATCGCTGCCAAGATCGACGTCGTCGAGGGCGAGGGCGAGCGCGTCTTCCCCATCGAGTACAAGCGAGGCACTCCGCCGGACGTGCCCGAGGGCGCGCACCTGCCCGAGCGCGCCCAGCTGTGCGCACAGGTGCTGCTGCTCCGCGAGCACGGGTTCCAGTGCGACGAGGCCGCGCTCTACTTCGCCGCCGCGCGCCGTCGCGTGCGCATCACGATCGACGAGGCCCTGATCGCCGCGACCCTCGAGGCGGTCGCCACGGCGAAGGCGTTCGCCGATCAGTCGGCGCCGCCGCCCCCCCTCGTCGACAGCTCCAAGTGCGACGGCTGCTCGCTCGTGGGGATCTGCCTGCCCGACGAGACGCAAGCGCTCCGCGAACCCGTGGACGAGCCCCGGCCGCTGCGTCGCCTGCACCCCGCGCGCGACGATCGCAAGCCGGTGTACGTACAGGAGCAAGGGGCGCGCGTCGGGCTGGACGGCGAGCAGCTCGTGGTGCGCCGGAAGGACGGCAAGGACAGCGCGCGGCTCGTCGAGACGTCGCACCTCGCGCTGTTCGGCAACGTGCAGCTCAGCGCCCAGGCCATGCGCACGCTGGCCGAACGGGACATCCCCGTCCTCCTGTTCACCTACGGGGGCTGGTTCGTCGGCCGGGTCGTCGGCCCCGAGAGCAAGAACGTCGAGCTGCGCATCGCCCAGCACCGGGCGGCGGACGACGACGCTTTCTGTCTACGGTTCGCGCGCGCGGTGACCGCGGGGAAGATCCGCAACCAGCGGACGCTCCTCCGACGCAACCACAGCGCACCCCCGTCGGCCCTCTTGAAGCAGCTCGAGGCCTACGCGAAGGACGCCGAGCAGGCCGAGGCGATCGAGTCGCTGCTGGGCATCGAGGGGAGCGCGGCGAAAGGGTACTTCGGCGCGTTCACCGGCATGTTCCGCGCCGACGGACTCGACTTCGATCTCGGCGGGCGCAACCGACGTCCGCCGAAGGACCCGGTCAACGCGCTGCTGTCGTTCGCCTACGGCCTGCTGACGAAGGACCTCGTGATCGCCTGCATGGTCGCGGGTCTCGAGCCGATGCGCGGCTTCTACCACCGCCCTCGCTTCGGACGTCCGGCGCTGGCGCTCGACCTCATGGAGGAGCTGCGGCCGCTGATCGCGGACTCCGTCGTGCTCGCCGTCCTGAACAACGGGATCGTCGGCGTCGACGACTTCGTGCGCCATCGCGAGGGCGTGGCGCTCTCGCCCGCCGCGCGTCGCAAGGTGATCGCCGCGCACGAGCGGCGCCTCGAGCAGGAGATCACGCACCCTCTCTTTGGCTACGCCGTGTCGTGGCGCCGGATCCTGGAGATCCAGGCGCGGCTCGTGGGCCGGCTCGTGCTCGGGGAGATCGACGAGTACCCACCCATGCGGACCCGGTGATGCGCCAGACGTACATCGTGACCTACGACGTGTGCGACCCGAAGCGGCTGCGACGGGTGTTCAAGCTCATGAAGGGCTACGGCGAACACGTGCAACTGTCGGTGTTCCGGTGCGATCTCCAGCTCCGCACGCTGCACGAGCTGCGAGGGCGTCTCGAGGAGATCATCCACCACGTCGAGGACCAGGTGCTCTTCATCGACGTCGGTCCGAGCGAGGGCCGGGCGGCCACCTCGATCCGCGCGATCGGCAAGGCGTACGACCCACCTCCGGGCTGCGCGCTCATCGTGTGATCCGCAGACGTCTGCGTCTTAACCCGCAGACGTCTGCGTGTCCGCGAGGTACAATCTGCAGCCATGGGGAAGGCGAAGAAGGCAACAAAGGCGGTCACCAAGAAGCTCGTGACCGAGGGCACCAAGGCACAGACCGCCGCTGCCAAGAGGGCCGAGGAGCTGCTCGAGCTGATCGCGCGTGCGAAGGAGCGGATCACGGAGGACTTCTTCGAGATCGGCGAGGCGTTGCGCGAGCTGCAGAAGAAGAAGCTGTACGTCGCGCTGGGCTTCGACTCGTTCGCGGAGCTGCTGCAGAAGCGCAAGGTGATGTCGCCGCGCAGCGCCGAGAAGCTGATCGAGGTGGTCGGCGCCTTGCCGCGCACGAAGGCGCTCGACCTCGGTGTGGAGCGCGCCTACGCGCTCGCGCGGCTCTCGGCGGCGACGCCGGCGCTGGACAGCGCCGAGTCGCTGCTCGCCGAAGGCGTGAAGGTCGGCGGCAGGAAGAAGGCGGTGGCCAAGCTCTCCACGCGCGAGCTCGTGAAGGCCGCACAGGCCGCGCGGCCGGTGAAGAAGGATGCGGCCAAGGACGCTGCTGCGCGATCGGCGCGGGCGCTGCAGGCAGCGGTTCGGAAGGCGGGCGGCAAGGGGACCACTGCCGCGGCGCGAAAGACCTCGGCTGGGTGGGTGGTTCAGCTCGATGTACCCACAGCGGTGGTCGACTCGGTCGTGCGAGCGCTCGAGTGATCGCAGAGTTCCCGGTCGCGCTCGCAGGGCGCGCTTGGTCTTTGAAAACCAGCTCTCTTGGCCCACCGCCGCCGGCATGGAAGACGGTGGTGGTGGGCGTCGTTCGTGCCGGCAGTGGCACCGCTCGCAGAGTGGGTTGCAGGCTGCCGGAATTGGTGGTGAATTCGCTGAGCTCTTCCGCTCTCCAACGGGGAGCGGCCCCATTGAAGCGCCATCGTCGCCCGCGCATCCTCGAGTGGGACGCCTGCTTCCGCTCTCCAACGGGGAGCGGCCCCATTGAAGCACGGCCGACGAGTCGGGATCGGCGAGCTCG
>JAEUKC010000107.1:0-4877 GCA_016794445.1 Myxococcales bacterium | reverse complement strand
GCCGAGGTACTCGGTGAGCTCGCCGCGATCGAGCTCGAGGATGCGATCGACGATGGCCTCGAGGAAATAGCGGTCGTGGGTGACGAGGATGACCGCGCCGGGGTAGTCGTCGGCGAGGTAGCCCTCGAGCCAGCCCGCGGTGTCGGCGTCGAGGTGGTTGGTGGGCTCGTCGAGGATGGCGACGTCGGGCTGGGCGACGAGGAGCTGGGCGAGGGCGATCCGGCGCCGCTCGCCGCCGCTGCGGGGCCCGACGGCGCGCTCTGGGTCGCGCACGTCGAGGCGCTGCAGGAGATCGAGCGCGACGTGGCCGCGGTCCCAGCCGCCGAGGTGGGCGATGGTCTCGTCGAGCGCGGCCTGCTCGGCGAGCAGGGCGTCGTCGTGGTGCTGGTCGGCGAGGAGCGCGGTGAGCTCGGCGTGGCGGTCGACGGCCTTGCGCCAGCCGACCAGGCCGAGCTCGACGACCTCGCGCGCGCTCAGGTCCGGCGGGAGCTCGGGCTCCTGGGCCAGGTAGCCCACGGACAGGCCACGGCGCACGCGTACGTTGCCCTCGTCGGCGGTCTCCAGGCCGGCGAGGATGCGGGCGAGGGTGGACTTGCCGCTCCCGTTGTCGCCGATGAGGCCGACCTTCTCGCCGCGCGCGACGGTCAGGTAGGCGCCGCGCAGGATGGTCTGCGGGCCGAACGCCTTGTGGAGGTTCTCTGCGTCGATGGCCGGCACGGGGGCCGAGGGGTAGCACGGCGCGGCGGAGTCTCAGAGCCCCAGGGGTCGGAGGAAGCCCAGCACCCGCTCGTGGGTCTCGGTGGGCCGCTCGATCTGCGGGGCGTGGCCGGTGGCGGGCAGCTCCACGAGCTCGCCGTGGGGCAGGAGCGGCGCGGCCGCGCGCGCGAACCGGATGGGCACGATGCGGTCGAGGTCACCGTAGACCATCAGCGTGGGCTGCTGGAGCCGTGGCAGCAATGGCAGCAACGTCGCGTCGCGCACCCGCCGGGCCGTGGTCAGCAGGCCGAGCTTCCAGCGGCGGTCCGAGAGGTGGGTGCGGATGTCGGAGAGCTCGGTCTCGAAGAACCGGTCGTCGGCGAACACCGTGCGGAGGATCGCGCGCATGACGTCCTCCTCGATCGATTTCACCAGGCGGCGCACCGCGCCCTCGGGGAACAGCGAGTAGCCCTCGCGCTGCTCACCCATGCCAGAGGACCCGAGCAAGACCACGGCGGGCACCCGCGCGGGGTGGGCCTCGGCGTAGGTCGCGACGACCTGCCCGCCCATCGAGTTGCCGATGAGCACCGGGCGCTCGAGCTTCGCGTGGTCGAGCAGGCGGCCGAGGTCTTCGACCCAGTCCTCGACCGAGTTGCCGCGGCGCGCGCGGGTGGTGTCGGAGTCGAACGCGGGCAGGCCGATCTCCCACACGCGGTGCGTGGCGGCGAGCAGCGGCCGGAACGCGCGCCACGAGTGGAACAGGCCGCCGAGGCCGTGCACCAGCACGAGGTCGGGGCCTTCGCCCTCGACCCGATAGGTGATCTCCGTACCTGGGACCGTGCCCCCCATCCCCGTGATCATAGCGCCTCGGTCGACTACGGGCCCACGGCGAGCGGCGCCGAGGGATCCGCGGCCTTCTCGCCCACCTTCTCGAAGTTCTTCTCCGGGTCGACGATGGTCACCGCGCCGAAGTGCGAGAGCGGCCCGGCGAGGCTCGGGTCGCCCGCGACGGCGATGACGAGGTTGCTCGGCGCGAGCAGGTCCGCGGCCGCGGCGCGCACGCTCGCGAGCGTGGCCCCGCGGATCGCCGCGCGGTACTTCTCGACGTAGTCGTAGACGTCGGCGCCGGGGAGCTTGAGCAGCTTCTGCTCGAGGGCGAGCCCGCCCACCGCGCCGATGGTCTCGAGGCGGTAGAGGAACGCGGTCTCGAGGCTGGTGCGCGCGATGTCGAACTCCTCCTGGGTGACCGGTTTGTCCTTGGAGATCCAGCGCAGGTGCTCGAGCAGAGCGTCGACCGACTTGCCGGCGAGCGCGGTCTGCGTGCCGGCGTAGAGCGCGACCAGCGAGTCACTGCCCCACGCGAGCTCGCGCACGTTGGCGTTGGTCGAGTAGGCGAGCGAGCGCTTCTCGCGCACGTCGGAGAACAGGCGCATGGCCATGCCGCCGCCGAGCACGTGGGTCGCGAGCGCGAGGTCGGGGAAGCGCGGGTCGTTGCGCGCGATCACGCGGCGGGCGACGAAGATGTCCGCCTGCTTGCTGCCGGGCTTCTTGGCGAGCACCACGCGAATGCCCGCGGTCGGGGCGGGTGGCGCGGGGAACACCATCGCGGTCGCGCCCGCCGGGAGTCCGCCGAGCTTGCCGTCGAGCGCGGCGCCGAGCTTGGTCGCGTCGACGTCGCCGGCGACGACCACGTGGATCTGGCCGCGACGGTAGGCCTTGCCGTAGTAGGCCTTGAGGTCGTCGAGCTCGATGCCGGCGAGGGTGGCCTCGGTGGCGTCGGGCATGGCGTAGCGCGTGCCGTCGAGCAGGGTGCGGTAGAGCGCCTGGCGCGCCATCCACCCGCCGCTGCCCTTCTGGGCCTGGCGCACGCGGTCGAGCTCACGCGCCTTGAGCTTGGCGAACTCCTTCTTGTCGAAGCGCGGCTTGGCGAGCACCGCGCCGAGGACGTCGAGGGCGGCGTCGAGCTTGTCCTTGGTGACCGCGATGCCGAGGATGGTGCGGTCCATGCCGGTGTCGACGGTGAGGTCGGCGCCGAGCGCGTCGATCTGCTCGGCGAGCTCCTTGCCGCTCCACTTGCCGGCGCCGCCGTCCTTGAGCATGTCGCCGGTCATCGAGGCGATCGCGGCGGCCGACTTGGTCGGGGTGTTCTGTGCGTGGCCGATGCCGACGTCGACCATGACGCGCACGTAGACGATCGGCAGGGTCGCCGAGACGATGGCGGTCGCGCTGCCGAACGCGCTCTTGTTCTCGACGGCGACGACCTGGGCGGGCTTCATCGGCCGCGCCGCGGCGGGCGGGGGCACGTCGACCGTGGGCTTGGCGGGCGGCGCCGAGCTCGCGACCGGAGGCGGGGTCGTCGTGCTGGCGACCGGAGCGGTCGCGACCACGGGCGGCGTGCTCGAGCACGCGACGAACAGCGGGAGGGCGAGGGCCCAGCGGATCGAGCGGCGCATCATCACTTGCCCTCCTTCTTGGGCGCGGGCTTCGGGCCTTCCGGCTTCGGCGGCGGCATCACGCGTACGTGCGCCAGGGTCGCGCGCACGAGGTACTTCGCGACGGCGGCCTTGACCTCGGCGGCGGTGACCGCGGCGTAGCGCTTGGGCTCGCCGAGGAGCAGGCTCGCGTCGCCGTGGTGGCCCTCCATCTTGGCGAGGGCGTTCGCGCGCTGCAGGTTCGACTGCAGGCCGAAGAGGAACCCGTGCTCCACCTTGGCGCGCGCCTTCTTCATCTCGGCCTCGGTCGGGCCCTTCTTGGCGAGGTCGTCGAGCTCGGCCCAGATGGCCTTCTCCACCTCCTCGACGGTGGCCTTGTCGGAGAGGTGCGCCTCGAGCACGAACGCGTCGGGTCCGCGGTGGTCCTCGGTGGAGGCGCCGGCGGACTGCGCGATGGCGAGGTCTTTCACGAGGCGACGGTGCAGCCGCGACGACTCGCCGTCGCTCAGGATGACCGACGCGAGCTCGAGCGCGTAGTGCTCGGGCGTGCGGTCCTTCGGGATGGACCAGCCGTAGTAGACCTTCGGCGTGCGCGCGTTGGGGTCGATCACGGGCTCGGGACCCGACGGCGTCTTGCGGCCAGCGAAGGGCAGGTCCGGGTATTTCGCGACCTCGACCTTCGGGACGCCCGCGAAGTGCTTCTCGACGAGCGCGCGCGCCTCCTTGGGGTCGAAGTCGCCCGAGACCACGAGCACCGCGTTGTTCGGCGCGTACCACGCGGCGTGGAACGCCTTGACCCAGTCGAGCTTGGCCGCGTCGAGCTCGGGCATCGAGCCGATCGCGGGGTGCGCGTACGGGTGGTAGCCCTCGTAGACCAGCTCCATCAGGCGGAAGTAGCCCTTGGTGTACGCCGAGTTGTCGACGCGCATCCGGTACTCCTCCTGCACGACCTTGCGCTGGTTCTCGAACGCCTCCTGGTCGACGTGCAGCGACTTCATGCGGTCGGCCTCGAGGAACAGCGTGAGCCCGAGCTCGCCGGCCGGCATGATCTCGTAGTAGCGGGTCCAGTCCTCGCTGGTGGAGGCGTTGAGCTTGCCGCCGCGGCCCTCGACCAGCTTGTCGTGCATCCCGCGCGGGAAGTTGGCGCTGCCCTCGAACATCATGTGCTCGAAGAGGTGCGCGAAGCCGCCCTCGCCGGCCTTCTCGTTGCGCGAGCCGACGTCGTACCAGACGACGACGGCCACGGTGGGCGAGCTCGGGTCCGGGTTGAGGACGACCCGCAGGCCGTTGGCGAGGGAGTAGCGCTCGACGCTGAACTTCGGCTCGAGCACCGGCGCCTCGACCTTGGGCGGCGCGGCGTGCGCGGGCGCGTGGGAGGACGGGGCGAGGAGGGCGAGCAGCGCGATCGCGAGGGCAGGGAGGGCTCTCTTCGACATGCCGAGGGGGTATCACGGGTGGCGGAAGGCCGCTTACGTTCCTGGCTCGACCTTGGTAGACCGTGGCGGCCATGGAGCGGCGCGTCGACACCTGGAAGAGCGTCCTGGCCGGCGTCGGCGGGTCGTTCCTCGTCCTCTACGTGTTCGTCGCGCTGCGCCGGCTCGTCTACCCGTTCGACCTCGAGTGGATGGAGGGCGGGATGGTCGACCAGGTGCGGTGGATCCTGGCCGGCCACAAGCTCTACGTGAAGCCGTCGATCGACTTCGTGCCGTTCATCTACAACCCGCTCTACTTCTACGTGAGCGCGCTGGT
>JAEUKC010000070.1:0-24488 GCA_016794445.1 Myxococcales bacterium | reverse complement strand
GCGCGGAGGAGGCGGGTCTTGGTGGGGCCGCTGACCGGCTTGCCCGCGTAGATCTTGCTGAGGGTGACCTCGTTGAGGGGCCGACCCGAGCGCGGCTTGCGGGTCTCGGCGGCGCCCTTCTTGTCGCCCTCTTCCTTCTTGCCCTGACGCTTCGCGAGGCGGAGCGCGCGATCCTCGGGGCGCAGCGACTCGAGGTCCGCCGAGACGGCGAGGAGCTGGCGCTGGTCGATCTTCTGGGCGGTCAGGAACTGTTCGAGCTTCGACGACATCGGGAGTGGCCTCGACGAGGGTTGAGAGATGGGCCGCGCACCCTAGCGGAGGCGACCCCTCATCGGCAAGGGGCGGCCGTGGATCGGTGTGGACTCAGCCCGTCCCCGTCTCGGTCTCCACGGCCTCGGCGCTCTTGGTCTCACCCGGCGTGGACTCGGCGCCGCTCGCGCGCAGAGCCTCGCGCAGCTGCTCGACCAGCTGCCGGGTCGCCGTCTCGAGGGCGTCCCCGCGCGGCACCTCCACCTCGACGACGACGTGCAGCGCGCCGCGCCCGCGCCCCTTGCCCTCGAGCTTGGGGACGCCGCGACCACGGACCACCACCACGTGACCCGGCTGGGTGCCGGCCGGCAGCTCGATCTCGAGCGGCTCGTCGTCGAGCGTCTCCACCGGGAGCCGGGCGCCGAGGATCGCGTCGGCGACGCCGACCTTGAGCCGCATGGCGAGATCGGCGCCGTGACGCTCGAAGCGAGGGTCGGGCTCGAGCTCGATCTGGACGAGGACGTCTCCGGCCTGGCCGCCGTTCGGCGCGGGCATTCCCTGGCCGGGGATGCGCAGGACCTGGCCTTCGTCGATGCCCGCGGGGAAGCTGACGACGACCTTCTTCTGTCGCGCCTCTTGTCCCTGGCCGCGGCACTGCGTGCAGGGGCTCTTGAGGATGCGCCCCTCGCCGCGACACGTGGGGCACGGCGCGGTGAACATGACGAAGCCCCGCGCGTTGGAGACCTGTCCGGAGCCGCGGCACGTGCCACACGCCGTGGGCTGGGTGCCCGGCTCGGCGCCGTTGCCGTTGCACCGCTCGCAGGGCGCGGGGAACGCGATGGCGAGCTCGCGCTTGCAGCCGAACGCGGCGTCCTTGAGCGGCAGGCGCTCCTGGACGCGCAGATCGGCGCCGCGACGTGGACCGCGCCCGCGCCCGCGCTGACCACCACCGCCGAAGAACTCGGAGAACAGATCCTGGAAGTTGCCGAAGATGTCGCCGAGGTCGACGCCACCCGGGAAGCCACCGCCACCCTCGAGGCCCGCGAAGCCGTACTGATCGTAGATCGAGCGCTTCTGCTCGTCGGACAGGACCTGGAACGCCTCGGTGGCCTCCTTGAAGCGCTGGGCAGCGACGGGATCGCCGTTGTTGCGATCGGGGTGGTGCTTGAGCGCGGCCTGCTTGTAGGCCTTGCGGATCTCGTCGGGCCCCGCCTCGCGCCCTACCCCCAGCACTTCGTACAGATCACGGCGTTCGTCCATGGGGATATCGAGGCGCTATCGGTGTCGAGACGCGTTGGCCCACGAGGATGGGTCAGACGCTGTCGCGCAAGCTGAGGCTGGTCAGGCGGCCTGTCAACGGGTGACGACGCACGAAGTGGAGGGAGCTCGGGTCAGGAGACGCCACGCGACGTGGCGCGCTGGGCCGAGAGCTGGGCCGAGAGCTGGGCGATGAGCGTATCGCGCTCGGCGAGCGCGGCGCGGAGGCTGGCGTCGTCTCCCTGGGCGAGCCGGCGTTCGAGCTGCGCGGCGCGTTCGTGCTCCTGCTGCAGGGCTTGCCGGAGCGCGTCGAGCTCCGTGGCCTTGTCGGCAGGCGGATTCGGCAGGTCGCGGGCGGGCTCCGGGCCGAGGACACGCTGTGCATCCGCCTCGATCTGTCGCTCCAGCTCGGCGACGCGCCAGAACGCGCTCTGCAGATCGGCCTCGCGACGGGCCGCGTCGCGCGCGAGCTGATCGCGCTCGGCCCGGGCGGTCACGAGCGCGTTCTCGAGGGACGCCTCGAGCGCCGAAGCGACCGGCTCCACCGACACCTGGGCGGTCTCGAGCTCGGCGAGCAGCTCGTGCAGCATGCGCTCGCGGCGGTCGTTCTCGGCGCGCGCCGCGCGCAGCTCGGCGCCCCGCGCGCGCAGGGCGGCCTCGAGCTCCTGGACCTCTTGCTCGTGGGTCTTCTGCCCGTGGAGCAGCTCGCGCTGGAGGCGCTCGGCGAGGGCCTCGGCGGCCCGCGCGTGCTGGGTCAGCACGGTCATCGTCTCCTGATCGACGTTGGAGCGAGAGGAGTCCTCGGCGAGCTGGTTCTCGAGGCGGTCCTCGAGGCCCTTCGCGCGGGTCAGCGAGGCGGCGAGCTCGCGCTCCTTCTCGTCGAGCCGGTGGCGCAGCTCGCTCTCGGCGCGGGTCTGGGTGGCGAACCGCTCGCGCAGCTCGCTCACCTCGGCGAGCGCGTGGGCGAGCTCCTCCGCCATGCGCTGCGCCTCGGCGAGCGGCACGCCACCGCGTACGCCGGGCGTCGCGAGCTGGGTGCGGGCCTCGATGAGCTCGGCCTCCAGCGTGAGGCGGAGCTCGCGAAGCTCGGCGAGCTCCGGCTTGACCTTGGCGAGCTCGGCCTCGAGCCGGCGCTTGGCGCCACGCTCCTCCTCGACCTCGCGGGGGAGCTTCGAGAGCTTGTCGCGGAGACGGCGCACGTCGTCGAGCGCGGAGGCGAGCTCGGCGTGTTCTCGCTCGGCGCGCAAGCCCGCCTCGCCGGCGCGGGCCTCGGCCTCGGAGCGCTTCTGGTCGGAGACGAGGAGGCGCGCCTCGAGCTGCTCCACGAGGGAGCGATCGACGCCCGTCTTCGCGAGCTCGTCGCGGGGGAACTGCACGAGGTCGAAAGCCTCGAGCACCGAGGCGCCGCCGTGCTGGGCCACCACCGCGACGAACCACTCGGGGGCCTCGGGCGATTCGGTGAGGGACGTGTCGAACGCGACCGCGGGCTCCTGATCGGGGCCTAGCTCCGCGACGGCATAGGCCGCGAACGGCACCACGCCGAGCATGCGCACGTCGGCGAACTGCAGCGCGCAGAGGTCGTAGAACGCGCGGTACGAGGGCGCGGGGACGTTGGCCTCGGGGGCCGGCAGCCAGGGAGAGCCCCCGGCCTCGTTGCGGCAGCCGATCAGGGCGACGCCGCGCGCACCGACGAGGCGGCGGACCTGCGCGAGCACCGACTCCGGGTCGCCGAGCAGCGCGAGATCGGGCGCGAAGACGAGGTCGAACACGCCCTCGCGGAGCCCGAGATCCAGGGCCCGCAGCGGCGCGAGGACCAGCCCCTCGCCGTCGCTCTTGGCGGGCTCGGAGGGCGGCAAGGACGGGTCGTACACGTGCACCGCCCTCGCCCCTCGATCGAACAGGAGTTCGACGAGGCTCGGATCGTTGGGCGCAAGGAAGGCCACACGGCGCCCGGATACGAGCGGCTCCGCGTGAACGGCGAGGACATGGGACGGAAACACGGGGGGCGGAGCCTAGGAGTGCGACGGCCCGAAGCCAACTGCCGGCGCGACGAGGGCCCTCGGAGTCCTTCTTCGCTCGGGTAGCGTGGCGTCCTCGGTCCCCAGGATCGCGGCCTCCGCGCGGGTCAGGAGCTCGAAGACCCCCTCCTTGGCCCGGGAGGACAGGCGCACGGCCGTGACGCTCTCGGTCGGGTCCCGACCGAGGGTGCGCACCACCTCGAGGTCCTCGGCGAGCGCGCGGAGGGAGCGATCGGCGGCCGACCCGGCCTCGCTGCGGAACAGGACCTCGAGGCCGAGCTCGACGCCGGCGAAGCCCTCGGAGGTGCCGGCGCCGGCTTCGATGCCGACGAGGCCCCGCGCGCGCGCCTCCGCGGAGGGTTCGAAACGGACGCGCACGTCGGCCGGGCCCCGCGCGCCGGCCCGTTGCACGAGCTGACCACGCGCGGCGAGGGGCGCGAGCAGCTCGAGCGCGCCGCGGGTGGAGCACGGCGCGATCTGCGCGCGGCGACCGGTGACGAACAGCGGCCCGAGGACGACGACGTTCATCGCCACGGCGAGGGCCAGGCGGGGGTGCGTGCCGCCGAGCAGCGCGGCCGCGAGGGTCGCACCCGCGATCACGACGAGCGCCGCGAGCGCACCCGGGAGACCGCTCGGGTCCACGAAGGAGGCCGGCGGGAGCGCCGGCGCGGGGGTGCGCGGCACGCGCAGCCACCGACCCGCGGTGCGGGCGGAAGGGGCACGGGGAGGACGGAGCACGGCCAGCGACATCGACAGGACGATGCACGGCACCGCGAGGGGCGCCGGGAGGAGGAGGGTCGCGAGGGCCGCTCCACCGACGGTCAGCCCGTAGGCGGCCGCGCGCACGTCGTCGGTGAGGAACGAGACGAGCGGGCGTGGCGGCGGGAGCTCGAGGCGCGTCGCGAGCGCGCGCACCGCCCGGTCCCGCGCGCGGAGGACGAAGGCGAGCAGCAGCCCGAGGAGCCCGGCGCCGATCGCGAGCGAGGCCGGGCGGCCGCGCGCGCGCGTGCCCCCGAGCGGCCTTGCGTCCACGTCGGCGGCCCCGGTGGCGGCGGCGAGGGCCGGGAACGCCTGCGGATCGACGCGCAGGATCCACCGCGCGTCGTCGTGCGGGGGCACGTGCGGTCGCACGATGGTGAGCGTGTCCTTGGCCCCCTCGCGCTTGACGTTCACGAGCGCGAGGCCGTCGATGGCGTGCTCGACCTCTCCGACGTCGGCGACGGTGAGGCGGGGCTCACCGACGGCCGCCGGGAGGACCACGGTGACCTTGCCGTTGTCGTAGCCCTCGGGCCAGCGGGGCGCGCCGAGCGCGAGACGGAGCGCGCTGCCGTCGCGGACGATGCGGTGCGTGCGGACGAAGTCGACCCGGTAGCGGAGGTGGACGGTGAACTCGCCGCGCGGCAGGCCGTCGGCCCCGAGCCGGACGCGCAACTGACGCGGCTCCTTCGCGGGCTCCGCGAACGCCGGCGAGACGTTGCCCTTCGGATCGGTGACGGTGATCGGCCAGCCGAGGCCGTCCATGCCGGCGACGGTCGTCGGGTCGGTGGGGGCGGTCGCGCCCTCCTCGATCCCCTCGACGACGAAGGTGCGGAAGTGCTTCGAGGTCACGTGGATCCCGACCTCCTCGACCACCTCGGCGATGCCGTCCTTGTCGATCACGACGCGCCGATCGGCCGAGCGGAGCGTGGCGTCGCCCCACGCCGCCGTGGCGCCCGCGCTCGAGGGCGCGAGGGCGAGGACGGCCCCGATCACGGCGGTGGCGAACGAGCGGACCCGCATGTGCCTCCCGCCTTACCGAGGGGCAGCGCCGCGGGCCGAGTTTTCGGCAGGGGGCTCGCTGGGCTAGAGGAGAGGCATGGCTCGATCACGCTGGCTCCGCCCGCTCGCTGCTGGGCTGGTCGCTGCTTCTGCACTGCTCCTTCCGGCGCGGGCCTCGAGCGAGGCGGCGCCCAAGCCGGGCGCCATCGCCGCCGAGCTGGCTCGGCTCGCCGCGGGCGCCGAGGTGAAGGGTTTCCATGTCGGCGTGGAGGCCATCGAGATCGACACCGGTCGCGTCCTGGTCGCCGCCGGGGAGCACCAGCCGCTCAACCCCGCTTCGAACGCGAAGCTCGTGACGGCCGTCGCCACGCTGGTCCTGCTCCACCCCGAGCACCGCTTCGAGACCGGCCTCTACGGCCCCTCGGGCAAGGGCTCGGTGCTGTCGGGGCCGCTCGTGCTCCGCGGCTTCGGGGATCCTTCGCTGCGCACCGGCGACCTCTACGCGATGGCGCTCGAGCTCAAGCGCGATGGCGTCAAGCGCATCGACGGCGGAATCCTCGTCGACCAGCGCTTCTACGACGAGGCCTTCGCGCCGCCCGCGTTCGAGCAGCAACCGAACGAGTGGATGCCGTTCCGCGCGCCGGTGGCCGCGATCTCGCTCGACGAGAACGCGGTGGTCGCGACCATCCGGCCCGGGGGCGGCGACCACGCGATCGTCTCGTTCTGGCCGCCGGGGTTCGTCGAGGTCGAGGGCACCATCAAGCTGAACGAGGGCGGCGGCACCAACGTGCAGTTCGCGCTCTCGGCGCACCCGACCGACCCGTCGCGCATGCTCGCCAAGGTGAGCGGGTCGATCCCCGCGAGCGTGAAGGGCGTGACCTACACCCGCCGCGTCGAGGACCCGCGCCTGCTCGCCGGCTACGCGCTCAAGGCAATCCTGCAGGACATGGGGATCGAGGTGAAGGGCGACGTGAAGGCGGGCGCCGCGAGCGCGCACACGCTGCTCGCGAAGCACAAGTCGGCGCCGGTAGGCGCGCTGCTCCTGCCGGTCGGCAAGGACAGCAACAACTTCTACGCCGAGACGATGATGAAGGTGCTCGGAGGCGAGAAGAAGGGCAAGCCCGCCACCACCGCGAACGGCGCCGAGCTCGCCACCAAGCTGCTCGAGAAGATCGGCGCCTTCGACACCGGCGTGGTGGTCAAGAACGGCAGCGGCCTCTTCGACGCGAACCGCGCCACCGCGCACGAACTCGCCACGCTCCTGCGGTGGGCGTGGCGCGAGCCGAGCATCCAGCCCGAGATGGCCGCGCACCTGAGCGTCGGCGGCGTCGACGGCACCCTGCACGGTCGCTTCAAGGCCGAGCACGCGCGCCGCGCCGTGCGGGCCAAGACCGGCACGCTCGACGACGCGGTCGCGCTGAGCGGCTACGTGCTCGCGCCGCCGGGTCGCAGCCCGGTCGCGTTCTCGATCCTCGTCAACAACTGCAAGGGGCGGGTCGCGCAGGCGCGTGGCTTCGCCGACCGCATCGTCGCGAAGATCGTGCACGAGGTGTGGGGCGGGACGTGAACTGAGCCCGTCGAAGAAGGCCCCCCGGGCCTTCACTCAAGGCGGTCGAAGAATGCCCCCGGGCTGAAAGCCCGGGGCACCGACCGCCGCTGAAGCCCGGGGCATCCACCCCGGGCTCGACGTCACGTGCGACTGGCTGAACTCCCTGCTGCAGTCCGTTGCAGCGTGACGTCAGTCAGCGATTCGGGACGTGAAGCCCGGGGTGAAAGACCCCGGGCTTGCGGTGTCGTCGGTGCCCCGGGCTTCAGCCCGGGGGCCTGGATCGACAGGGTCTCACTCCTTCATGTGCTTGCGCATCTTGCCGAGCGCCTGCTCCTGCAGCTGACGGATGCGCTCGCGCGACAGGTTGTACTTGTCGCCGATCTCCTTGAGCGTGAGCTCGTCCTCGTCGTCGAGGCCGAAGCGCCAGCGGATGATCCGCGACTCGATCGGCGAGAGCGTGGTGAGCAGGCGACGGACCTCGTCGTTCCACTTCGCGTTCGCGATGTTGTCGTACGGGGTCGGGACGCCCTCGTCCTGGAGGAAGTCGATGAAACGGCGCCCGTCTTCGTCGCCCACGGGGCGGTCGAGGGAGAACGGGGTCTCGGCCCAGAACCCGCGGACCTTCTCGAGCTTGTCGGCGGGGATGCCCGTCTCCTTCTCGAGTTCCTCGGTGAGCGGCTCGCGGCCGAGGCGCGCGATGATGGTCTGCGTCGCCCGCATCACCCGGTTGTAGGTGTCCAGCATGTGGACGGGGATGCGGACGGCGCGACCCTTGTCGGCGAGGGCGCGGCTGATGGCGTGGCGGATCCACCACGAGGCGTAGGTGGAGAACCGGTAGCCGCGGGTGTGGTCGAACCGCTCGACCGCCTTCATGAGGCCGATGTTGCCCTCCTGGATCAGGTCGATAAGAGGGAGACGACCGCGGTTGTAGCGGCGCGCGATCGAGACGACGAGGCGCAGGTTGGCGGCGACGAACTTGTTCTTGGCGCGCAGCGAGGCCGCGCGGGCGGCGTCGATGCGGTCCATCCACTTGCGGTAGTCGCCCGTGGGCGCGTACGTGGCGTGGGCGGAGGCGTCTTCGTCGGACACCCGGTCGTCGAGGGTGGCCTCGCCGAGCCGGCGTGCCTCGACCTCGGCGTGCTCGATGAACAGGCGATCGCTGTCGGCGATGCGGAGCTTCTTGCCGGCCGCGTGCGCGACGGTGCTCCACTTGACCCCGGCCTTGCCGGCCTTGGCGTCCTTGGCGGTCTTCTTGGCCTTGGCCTTGGCGGGCTTGGGCTCACCCTTGACGAGGAGCTGGCGCAGCTCGGCCAGCTCGGGGATCGAGGCGGGCGCGACCGAGACGGAGGTGAGGTCGGCCTCGAGCAGCGCGAGCATGTGCTCGAAGGTGTTGGGCGACGAGAAGATGGCGACCCACTGGTGCGCCTCGCACTTCTCGACGTCGACCGCGGCGGCCACCTCCTGGGCGTGCGTCATGACGGCGTGACCCGCCATCTCGCGGAAGTACCGCGTGAGCATGGAGTCGCCGCTGTCGTCGACGCGCTCCTCCACCACCGTGACCGATTCGGACTCCAGATCGGCGAGGTTCGGCTCGGCGAGGTTGGGCTCGTCGGGGACGCGCTCGTCGACCTCTTCGTCGGTGTCGGGTCCGCCCCGGCTGTCCTTGGGTGGCTGCGCAGGCATCTCGTTGGGGACGGCGAGGCGCTCGGCGGCCGACGGCCCCGTCTCCGTGCGACGGCGCCGCGACGGGAGGATCTGGGGCGCATTGGCGCGACGCAGCGGGCGCTCGGCGAGCGAAGGGGGAGCCGTCAGGGTGGACGGGTCGTTCTGGAGCTTCTTACGGAGCGGAGCAGTCATGGGCGCCTCCACAGAGGAGTTGGGAGCCGATGTGGGTGTGCCAACGGGGGAAGGCCTGGACGGAGTCCGCGGGGAGGTTGGGGCCTTCGAAGCTGTCCCCTTCGAAGTCGCCCCCTTCGCAGTTGCGCCCTTCGCAGTTGCATGGGCGCTGGTTTGGGGTAGACCGCGTGCAAGAGGACGTTCGTCCTTCTCTCGAGCATGCGATCGCCGGGACATGTGTTCCTGGAGTGCAACGCATGTGCCCAGGTCGTGACGGTGGTCGAGAGCGCGACGATCGTGGCCATGGTGCCTCCTTCCCGATCTTGGATGCACGAGCGGTCACGGCGTTTGCGCCACCCCTCGCGCAGATTCATCAATCGCGATACGCACGGCGGGTGAAAACGGTTTCTGGGCGCACGACACGCGCTGCCGAAATCGCCTTCGAGGCGGTCTCGGCGCTCGCGCAAGCGACCGTCGCCGTGTGCGCGGGGAGCCTCGTCCGAGCGCTCGCTCCGTTGGCACCTGGGTCCGCAGGTATGACGCCGATGTCCCGGTGGTGGGCCGAGCGCTCCCTTCGTGCGGAGCCTCGTACCTGGGCGTGGCTCGCCGTGGTGGCGCTCGGCCTCCGTGTGTGGATGTCGGCGGCCGCGACGGCCGCGCAGAGCCGGGCGGCAGCACGGGCAGGAGCGGTGGCCCGACGCGAGGTGTTGCGGGCGGCGCTGGCCGATCCGCGTGCGCTCGGACTGGGATCGATCCTCACGCTTCCGGAGCAGATCGAGCAGGCCACGCGGGCCTCCCGCCTGCGCGTGCGCGCCACGCTCCAGCTGTCCGTCCTCGGCGCGACGGCGGTCGCGCTGGATCCTCCCGCGGCGATGCTCCTCTTGCTGGGCGTCGCGGTCTTCGGCGCCGTGTTGCGGCCCATGCGTCGCGGGCTGCGCCGTGCGCACGCCGAATCGCTCGCGGCCGCCACGGCGCGGGTGGACGCGGTCGAAGGCGTGATCACCCACGCCTCGGTCTGGGCCGCCTGGGGCGGAACACCCACGGTCGTTCGCCGCACGGACGCGCTCGCGCAGGAGAGCGAGCGGCTCGGCGTCGTCGCGGATCGGAGACAGGCGCTGGCGTCGGGGCTCAACGAAGTGCTGGCCGCGACGGCCATCGCGCTGCTGGTGGGGGTGGTCGCGCCGAGCTCGGCCACGGCGCGACCGACCCTCCTCCCGCTGCTGGTGGTGCTGTTGTCGACGTATCGCCCGCTCCGCGATCTCGGCGACACCGCCGCGGCGCGGGCCCGGGGCGCGCTGGCCGCCGACGCGCTGGCGCGACTGCCCCGCTCGGGGGAGCTCGGGGCGGTCCGGACGTTCGCCCCGGGCGTGCTCGAGCTGATCGGTTTCGGCGTCGACATCGGGGGCCCGACGGCGCGCGCAGGGATCGACGCGAGCGCCCGACCCGGCGCCCCGCTGGTGATCGTGGGGCCTCCCGGGGCCGGGAAGAGCGCGCTGCTCGAGGCACTGGTCGGCGCGCGCGCGCACCACGGGCTCGCGCGGTACGGCGGGGAGCCCTTGGTCGGTCCGCCGGGGCTCGGTCGACCGATCGCCTGGGTGCCGCCCTCGCCCCCCACTCTTCCGGGGACGTTCGCGGAGAACCTCTGTCCCCATGCGCCGGACGACGCGGCCCACCTCGTCCGTGCGCGTGCGGTCCTGTCTGCGCTCGGAGACGAGCGCCTCGCGACGCTGCCCGACGACACGTGGCTCGGCCCGCGCGGACGGAGCCTCTCGAGCGGTGAGGCCCAGCGGGTCGCGCTCGCGCGGGCGATCGCCAGCGATCGGCCGTTGCTGGTGCTCGACGAGCCCACGGCCAACCTCGACGCCGAGGGAGAGGCGCGCGCGATCGAGGTGCTGCGCGCGGCGGCCCGGCAGCGGGTCCTCGTGCTGGTCACCCACCGACCGGGACCGCTCACGCTGGCGGCGTCCCAGCTCGTGCTGCGCGACGAGCCTCAGGGCGCGGGCGAAGGCGCGTATGCGCAACGGAAGCCCACCCTCGAGTCCCGGACCACGGACGGATAGGCGTTGCGGTTGGACACGCGGAGGCTGTGGACCGCGTCGTAGTCCCAGCTCCCGCCCCGCACGACCTTGCGCGGCGAGAGCGGATCGCGGCGGACCGGGTCGTGGTCGGGCAGCTTCGACCACGCGTGCGGGTCGTAGTCGTCTTCCACCCACTCGAGCACGTTGCCGGCCATGTCGAGCGCCCCGAACGGCGAGGCCCCCTTGGTCGCGGTGCCGACGGGGCTCGGGCCGTAGCCGTTGCAGGAACCCCACAGATCGCCCCAGAAATCCGCGTACGGGCAATCCGGGAAGAAGCTGCCCCAGGGGTAGAGGCGGTCGTCGTTGCCCCGCGCGGCGTGCTCCCACTCGACCTCGGTCGGCAGGCGGCCACCGCGGAACTTGCAGGCCTTGCGCGCATCGTCCCAGTCGACCTCGGTCATGGGGAGCTCGGCCCCGAGGAACGCGGGGAGGCGCTCGTCGCACGCACCTGCGGCCACACAGGCTCCATACTGGGAGACCGTGACCTCCGTCCGGTCGATGCAGTAGGCGCCGAGGGTGAACGTGCGGGTGGACCGCTCGTCCGGGTCGAAGTCGAGGTCGGGTCGGGTGCCGATCGGCGCCGGTCCGGCCGGCACGAGGACGGCCTGTTTCGGACAGCGCAGTGGCTTGGCCTGCGCCACGGACACCCCACAGAACACGGTCGCTGCGACCACGAGGGCGCTCGCGCGCATGCCGTTGCATATCACGGCGCGCGGGGTGGACGTGCTACGTTGATGTTCCGTGGATCCTCGCGCCCGCGCTGCCCTGGAGCCCGCATTGGGCGAGCCCGCAAAGAGCGAGCCCGCGAGGGGCGAACCCGTGACGGGTGAGCGAACGCTCGAACCCGTCGGGTTGGCCGAGGCCCTCCACGATGCCTCCAACGCGCTCACGGTCGTGCTCGGCTGGCTCGAGGAGGCGGGGCGCGAGGGGCAACCCGAACCGTTCGTGCGACGGGCCATCGAGATCGCCGCGAAGAAGGCGCGCGAGGCGCGGGCGCTGTCCCGGGAGGCCATCGGCGCGGCCCCGCCCCGCGAGCAGCCCCGGGGGGCGAGCGCGATCCTCCGGGAGGTCGTCGAGGCGCTGGCGGTCGAGGCCGAGCGGGCCGGGGTCACGATTCGCCTCGAATCCAGCGGCGACGACCCGCAGGTCGCGTGCGGCGCACCCCTCGGTCACATGGTGACCAACCTCGTCCTCAACGCCCTCGCGTGGAGCCCGCGCGGTGGGGCCGTGGTGGTGGCGGGACGGTCCGTGGGCCGCGAGCTCGTGATCCACGTGATCGATCAAGGCCCCGGGATCCCCGCCGATCTGGCGCCCACCCTGTTCACCGGCGGCAGCAAGCGCGCCGGGGGCGCCGGGATCGGGCTGCGCCACGCGCGGCAGACGGCGCGCAAGCTCGGCGGTGACCTCCGCCTCGTGGAGGGCCCGGCGCTGGCCGAGCTCGCGGCGACCCTCGCGCTCGGCGCCGGGGCGGTCGGCGGGTGCTTCGAGCTCCGCGTCCCCAACGCCTCCACCCAGAGCGAGATCCCGCGCAACGCGGGGAGCTCACAGACCCTGCGCTCCGCGGTGGTCGGCACACGGGTGCTCGTGGTCGAGGACGACCGCGCGGTCTGCGCCCTCCTCGACGCCGGCCTCGGCGCCCGCGGGTGCGAGGTGATCGCCGTGCACGACGACCACACGCTGCGCCAGCGCCTCTCGACGATCGGCGTCATCGACGCGGTCCTGCTCGACCTGTCCCCCATCGCCACCGACATCGAGGGCGCGATCGCGGCGGTGCGCGCCGCCCACCCCGACGCAGGCATCGTGTTCATCAGCGGCTCGTCGACCATCGCGGCCGCGCAGATCGCCGAGGTCACGCCGCGCACCCGCTGGGTCCGCAAGCCGTTCGAGCTGGCCGAGATCACCGCGGCCATCGCCGAGCTGTTGCCCCGGCGCGGGTGACCCATGCGTCGCCGGACGTTCCTCGGGTCGCTCGCGGTCGTGGCGGGCTGTCGCAACGCCCCGCGGGCCGAGGGCGTCGAGGTGGTGGTGCCGAGCGATCCGCTGTCGCTCGATCCGCGCTTCTCGGTCGACGTCCACGGCATGCGCCTCTCGCGCCTCGTGCACCTCACGCTCACGCGGCCCGACCCGACGACCCTCGAGCCGACCGCCGCGCTCGCCGAGACGGTCCAGTGGGAGAAGGACGCGGTGGTCGTCACGCTGCCGAAGGACGCCCGCTTCCACGACGGCAGCCGGCTCACCGCGCGCGACGTCCTCGCGAGCTTCGCAGCGCTGGCCGGCGTTGCGCTCGGCTCGCCCTCGCGGCGGGTGCTGAGCCAGCTGGAGACGCCCGAGGCCCTCGACGGAGAGACCGGGCGAATCGTGCGGTTCCGGGGGAAATCCCCCCGCGCCACGCTCCTCGGCGACCTCGATTTCCCGATCCTGAAGGCCGACGAGGCCGCGCGCCCGCGCGACGCGATGCTCACTGGATCGGGATCGCACCGCCTCGCGAGTCGAGCCCCTGGGCTCGTCGTGCTGGAGCCGGCCGGCGCCCGCCCGGGGCGGAGCACGCTGCACGTGCGCACGGTCCGCGACGAGGCCGCCCGCGCGATGCGGATCCTCGGCGGACGCGCGGACGTGGTGGCCAACGCCCTCGGGCCCACCCTCGCCCTCTCGCTGCCCTCGCGGAGCGACGCGCCCGCGGGGCTGCTCGCGCGCACCTGTCCCTCTGCGTCGACGACCATGCTCCTCCTGCAGAACGAGCGGCCGCCGCTCGACCGACCGGAGGTCCGGCGCGCGATCGCCGAGGCGATCGACCGCGCCGGGCTGGTCGCCGCCAAGCTCGGTGGCGCGGGGTCTCTGGCGCGCGGCCTCCTGCCGCCATCGCTCGGCGTCGCCGCACCGCCCGAGAGAGCGTGGGCACCCGAGCGGGCGCGCGCCGCGCTCGCGGGGCAGAGCGGCCCCCTCGTGCTGGTGACGGGCGTCGACCGGATCCGGGTGGGGATCGCGCGGGTGATCGCGCAGGCCATCGGCGACGCGGGGATCCCCGTCGAGGTGCGCACGTTCGAGCTCGCGACGCTGCTCGCGCGCCTCGGCGCGGGAGATTTCCACCTCGCGCCGCTGATCGCCTCCGAGCTGACCGACCCGGACAACCTGCGGTGGTACCTGCACTCGCAGGCGATCCCTCCCGCCGGCGCGAACCGCGCGCGGGTGCGCGACCCCGACCTCGACCGCTGGATCGACGAGGGCCTCGCGGAGACGGATCCGGCCGCGCGCCGCGCCCTCTACGCGCGCATCGAGGCCCGCGTGCACGAGCGCGCCTACGTGCTGCCGCTGTTCCACGAGCACCACGTGGCGCTCACGTCGAGCCGCGCGCACGCGTTCCACCCCACGGTGGACGGCCGCTGGTCCACGCTGGCCGACGTCTGACGGAGCGTCGCGCGACGTGCTACCGGCGCGTCGTGAAACCCATGCTCCCGGGGGAGCTCGCCGCGCTGGTCGACCTGCTCGAGTCCCTGGTGGAGGAGCGCACGCTCCTCGCCGACGCCCCGCCCGATCTCCGCCACCGCCTGCTCGTCGCCGCCGGCCGCGTCTCGCGCCCCTCGCGGGAGGAGCAGCGGGCGCTGCGCCGCGCGATGGACCGCCGCGATCGGCAGGAGACCCGCGCCGCGGACACGCTCGCCCGCGACGCCACCGGCATCCGCGCCGCGCGGCGCGCGCCGATCTTCAGCGCACCCCCCGCCCTGCCCGAGGCCGAGCGCCCGACCCCGGGGACGCTGCGCGAGACGGCCAAGTGCTACGTGTGCAAGGCGGAGTTCCGCGAGGTGCACTCGTTCTACGATCAGATGTGCATCCCGTGCGGGGAATTCAACCTACAGAAGCGCCATCAAACCGCGGATCTCCGCGGACGCTACGCGGTGGTCACCGGGGCGCGCGTGAAGATCGGCTACCACGCCGGGCTGAAGCTGCTGCGCGCCGGCTGCCACGTCATCGTGACCACCCGCTTCCCGCGCGACGCGGCCAGCCGCTACGCGAGCGAGCCCGACTACCCCGAGTTCCACGACCGCCTCGAGGTCCACGGGCTCGATCTGCGCCACACGCCCAGCGTGGAGGCGTTCGCCGACGAGCTCGCGAGCCGGCTGCCCCGGCTCGACTACCTCGTGAACAACGCCTGCCAGACGGTGCGTCGCCCGCCGGGGTTCTACCGCCACCTCGTCGAGGCCGAGGCCCACGCCGCGCTGCCGGGCGGCAAGCTCGCGGGCCCGGCGCTGCCGCCCGCCATGCTCTTGCCGGGAGACCAGGCAGACGATGTCCGTTTGTTCCCGATCGGAAAGCTCGACGCCGACCTCCAGCAGGTGGATCTGCGCTCGCACAACAGCTGGCGCCTGACGCTGGCCGAGGTGCCGACGATCGAGCTGCTCGAGGTGCAGCTCGTGAACGCGATCGCGCCGTTCGTGCTCGCCGCGCGCCTGAAGCCGCGCATGCTCGCCACGCCGAACCCGGACAAGCACGTGGTGAACGTGTCGGCGATGGAGGGCCAGTTCTACCGCACGTTCAAGACGGACCGGCACCCGCACACGAACATGGCGAAGGCCGCCCTGAACATGCTGACCCGCACCTCGGCCGCGGACTACGAGAAGGACGGGATCCACATGAACAGCGTGGACACCGGCTGGATCACGGACGAGGACCCGCACGAGGTCGCGGAGCGCAAGGTCGCGGTGCACGGGTTCTCGCCGCCGCTCGACGTGGTGGACGGCGCGGCGCGCATCCTGGCCCCGATCTTCGACGGGGAGCTGACGGGCGAGCACGTGCACGGGCTGTTCTTGAAGGACTACAAGCCCTGCGCGTGGTGAGGTGCTCAGGCGTCAGAAGCGGGCCTCCAGGCCGAGCTGGGTGATCGCGAGCAGCGGCCCGACGGTGTGGATCTCGCCGCCGCCGATCTCGTATGCGTAGCGGCGGAGGGGCACCAGCAGGTCGAGCTGCAGGCGCGCGAACAACGGGCCGACGAGGCGGGTGGCCAGCGTGAGGCCCGGCCCGAGGCCGCCCTGGTGCTTCACGGCGGAGGTGGTGGTGGGCGCGCCGAAGCCCTCGGCCTCGACGCGGGTCCAGGTTCCGACCAGGGCGCCGACGAGCTCGATGCGCGACGACGGATCCAGCCACGAGAGGCCCACGCGGAGGCCGAGCGTGTGACCCGCGAAGAGCCCGCCTTCGTCGACACCGCCGAGGACCGCGGCCCGCTGGCTGCGATCGACGACACCGAACAGGCTCGCGCGGAAGCGACCGACGCGCGCGTCGAGGCCGAGGGCGATCCCGGGCGTGATCGCCGGGTAGACGCCGTACGTGAGCGCGCCCGCGATCGAGACGCCGAGCCACGGCGCCGACTGTGGGCGCGGCGGTGCCGGTCGGGGTGTGTCGACGACCACGGGCGGGACGGGCCGGGCGACCGCGACCGGCTGCACGACCGGAGTGGCGAGGACCGGAGGAGGCTTCGGGGGCGCAGCGGGAGGAGCGGGAGGAGCCTTCGGTGCGCCCACGCGGTCGGGGCTCACCACCAGCGCGATCAGGAGCGCCGTCGCATCCGCCAGCGAGCGACAGCTGGTGGCGTCGAGCGTGCGGCGCCCCACGCTCGATGGATCGGCGCCGACCAGCGTGGTCAGCTCCACGCGCCATTTCGCCTCGCCGAGGTGGGTGACCTTGGCCTTGGCGGCGACCGTCACACTCGTCGGTTCGTCGCCGATCAGTCGGCGTACCTCGGCGAGGACATAGGCCGCATCCGGGCATTCGTCCGGCGGAGCGGCCCACTGCAGGACGACCGGTGGCGCAGGGGTGCCCGCGAGCACCGAGCTCGCCGTGAGCAGCAGCCCTGCGACCGTCGCCGCTCGCCCCATCGTCGCAAGCTAGCGCGTCGGCACCGAGAACCACACTCCCACGTCCCAGGGGTCGGGCGGTGCGCCGTCGGTCCACGCGCCCGCGTCGGCCCACGGGACGTCGCCGTCGAACGACGCGCCGACGTCGGGAGGCAGCGCCGCGTCGAAGGGCGGCGGCGGATCGGGTGGCACGCCGCCGTCGACCGAGCCCCCGATGTCGGGCGGGAATCCTGCGTCGAACGACGGGCCGCCATCGGGCGGATCGGGCGGCACGCCGTCGTCGAACGGAAAGGCGTCCGGCGGAAGGCCAGAGTCGAACGCGGGGCCTCCGTCGGGCGGGAATCCCGAGTCGAGCGGCGGACCGACGTCGGGCGGCAGCCCGGAGTCGAACGTCGGCGCGCCGTCGGGCGGAGGCGGACCGGAGTCGAGGGCGAGCCCGGTGTCGACGGTAGGCGCCGCATCGGGCCCCGTGGCGTCGGCCGTCGGGACCTCGTCGCCACTGTCGGAGCCGCCGAGGGACACCTTCTCGACCGCGCCACAACCGGAAGAGAGTCCGAGGGCGGTCACCGATATCATCCAGCCGAGAATACGTTTCATGGATTGCCCTTTCGCGGCGGGGGCATCACCCGCCCCGACCGTCTGTGGCCGGAGGGCGCGGAGTCCGTTTTGCTTTTGTTCACCCTTGTTCATTCGAGGCCACACGCGGCGCGGATGCGGGCGGCCATCGGGGCGTCGGGCCTGGCCGTGAGGTACGCGGTCGCCGCCGTATGCGCACCTGGATCGCCGCTGGTGCAGCGCGCCACGATCTGCAATGCCTTGCGCTCCTCGGCGAAGCTCCCGGTCGGGAACGTGGCGGCGTGGCGGTCGAGCAGCTTCTTGGCCAGCGCCGCGTTGCCCGCCGAGAGCGCCGCCTGGGCGTCGCGCAGGAGGGCGAGCTCTTCGTCGATGCTCGCGCTCGCGCTGACGGAGGCCGACGCCGGCAAGACCGGCGGCGCCACCGCGTTCGTCGCCTTGGCCGTGACGGACGATGCCGCGGGTGGGCTCGTCGAGGGCACGACCACCGCGGCGGAGGTCGTCGCCGACATCGCGGGTGTGACGACGCGCGGAGCCGACACACTGGCGACGCTGTTCGCCACGGGAGGGGTGGTCCTCCGCGCGACCACCACGCCGCCCCCGAGCACGCCGAGCACGCTGGCGACGATCACGAGCTTGGTGGTCAGAGAGACCCCGAGGGTGGCGGTGGCCGCACCGACGGTCGGCGCCGCCGCGGTGGTGGCGGCCACGAACGCCCCTGCCCCGAGCCGCCGCGCGAGCGCCGAGCGGCTGCGCGCGCGATCCTCGCCGCTGGGCTCGAGCCCCGCGCGACCCGCGCCGAGGATCCTCCGTGCTTCCGGTCCGAGCTCGCTCACGTGCCCTCCTGTCCCGCCGTGACCACGAAGGCCGCGTCGCGCGCGCGATGGCGTTCCACTGCCGCGGCGAAGTCCCCACGCGCCGCGCGCAAGCGGGTGTAGACCGTGTTGACGTTGGTGCCCGTCGCCTCGGCCACCTCGGGCGCGGTCATC
Source organism: Myxococcales bacterium (assembly GCA_016794445.1). Lineage (GTDB taxonomy): Bacteria > Myxococcota_A > Polyangia > Polyangiales > JADJMO01 > JADJMO01. Next base: position 6,335 of record JAEUKC010000070.1, on the reverse strand, counting down.
TGCTCGAGCTCCACCAGCACGAACACCTCGCGGCGGTCGTCGGAGAGCTCGGCCAAGAGGCGCAGCAAGAGCCGCGCGGCCTCGGCGCGCTCGGCCTGGTTTCCCGGATCGTGCCCTTCGCCCGCGATGGCGTCGTAGTCGTCCACGGGGCTCGTGGGCTTGCGGGTCACGCGACGACGCTCGTCGCGCACGATGCGCCGCACGATCCCGTAGAGCCAGGTCTTGAGGCTCGAGCGCCCCTCGAACTCGGCGAGGCGCCGGTGCACGACGATGAAGGTCTCCTGCACCACGTCGTCGATGGTCGCCCCCTGCACCCCGAGCTGCCGGACGGTGCGCCAGACGAAGCCGAAATGCTCGTCGTAGACCTCCGCGAACGAAGGAATCGGCAGGCGCGGGGCGGCGACGGCGGTCATGGGGAGGGCCAGGCGCCCGGTGAGTGGCCGGCCGAGCGCCGATCCATTTGCGCCGCGGCGGCCGCGCGTCGCCCCCGAAATGGCTGGCCCTGAAATGGAGCGCGGGCGTCAGTCGTCGTCCTTCGGCTTCAGCTTCTTCTCCAGCGTGCAGTACTGGTGGCCGTCGTCGTCCATCAGCTTGCAGGCCTTCTTGATCGCCGCGTAGGCCTTCTTGGCCGAGACCTGCACGCCGTAGCCCTTCTCGTACTGCGTGGAGAGCAGGCTGCAGAAGAGCGGCTCGTCCTCGTCGCACCACTTCTTGTTGATCTCCTCGGCCTTCTCGCCGTCCTTCTCCACGCCGCCCGAGCCGTAGATCAGGGCCAGGGAGAGGTAGAAGCAGCCGAGCGAGTTGCCGCCGTCGCAGAGCTCCTCGAGCTTCTTCTTGGACTTCTCGACCTTCTCGCTCTTGTCGATCGACCAGGCCGCCGTGAGCACGCAGCCCTCCACGATGTCGGCCTCGCAGGCCTTGCGCGCGAGGGACTCGGCCTTCACCTTCTCGGCCTCGGTGCCGAAGTGGGTCGCGTGGCCCCACAGCGCGCAGCCGAGCTGGTCGTCGGCCTTGCACGCGTCCTTGGCGATCTCGATGTACTTGTCGTTGTTGTACTTGGGCCCGCCGGGGCGGCCCATCATGTACGCGGTGCGGGCGCACGCGTAGGCGTCGTCGGCCTTGCAGGCGGTCTTGTAGAGCTTGTAGGCGCCCGACGGGTCCTTCTTGCCCTTGCCGAGCAGCTTCATGTCGGCGAGCTTCACGCAGCTCTTGGTCTTGCCGGCGTCGCACGCGGTCTGACACGCCGCCTCGTCCTTGTCCTCGGCGCACTTCTTCTCGGCCGACTTGCACCCGACGAGACCGACGATCAACGACACTGCGAGGAGGGGTCGCGACATCGGGCCAGGATACGATCGCCCACCGGTCGGGGTGAACCAATCATGTTGACCCTCTCGGCTTGATCCTCCGTCGATCACGAGAACGCGACTCGGTCTCCCCACGCTGCGCGCAGTCCCTTTCGGTGCGGGGCGGCGAGCCCCACCACGTTCAAGGCGCGCAGCTTCGGGAAGACCGCCGGCGTGACCGCGTCGAGCAGCGCGCGCGGCGGGACCGAGTCCGTGAAATCGAGCGTCAGCGCCTCGAGGGAGGCACCGGCCGGGCGCAGCGCCTCGATCGCGCGCGGCGTGAAGTGCTCGCCCTCCCTCGCCTGGACCGCGGGCGCGAGCACCAGCGCGCGCAGCCCGACGAGCGACGGGCCGAGGATGCCGAGCGAGGTGTCGTCGACCCAGTCCCGGTTCATGCCGTAGGTGCCGAGCGTGTTGTAGAGGAAGAGGCCGTGGAGCCGCCCGAGCGGCAACGCCGCGAGCTTCTTGGTGAGGAGCCTCGTCTTGATCGGCGTCACGCGCAGGATGGCCTCGGGTCCCAGCGCGCGCAGCGCGTCGAAATGCTCGATCAGTCGCTCCACCGACACCGTGGCCTGGGCCACGAACCCCGGCGTGCGCTCGCTGTCGACCCACTCGCTCACCAGCTTGCGCGCCTCGCCGAGCCACTTCCCGCGGTCCTTCTCGCGGAGCTGCGTCGCGCGCTTGGTCTGCGCCGCCGTCGGCTTCTCGAGCAGCGCGAGCGCGATGTACTCGCCGCGGCTCGCCTGTCCGTTCTCCATCAGCCAGTCGGCGTACACGGTCAACGTCTCGCGGTCGGTCGGCGCCTTCCACAGCTGCTCGAGGATCTTGGCCGGGTCCTTGGCGCGCTTCGGCGCGGCTGCGGCGGGGGCGGCCGGCTTGCCCTCGAGGAGCTTGCGCAGCGCCGCGGTCGCGAGGCTGTGCGCCGTGGCCCCCCGCTTGTCGGCGAGGTCCGAGCGCGCGCCGGCGGCGACGAGGCGCTCGACCATCGCGGTGCGACGCTTCTTGACGGCGATGTGCAGCGCGGTCGATCCGCCGTCGAACGCGGAGGCATCGATGGTCGCGTTCACGTCGACGCCCGACGACAGCCCGTACTCGAGCGCCTCCGGCAGATCGTAGGTGCACGCCAGGTGCAGGACGGTCGACCCGCCGCTCACGAAGTCGCCCTTGGCGCCGGCCGCGATCAGGAGCTTCACGAGCTCGCGCGCCTTGCCCGCGCCGAGGTTGCAGGCGAGCTCGAGCACCTCGGGGCCGAGCGGGGCCTTCGCGCGGAGGAGCGCCGTCGCCATCGCGGTGCGCGCCTCGACGTGGGCGGCGGTCGCGTACGGCGAGCCGTCGGCCACGAGCTCGAGGGGCACCCGCCCGTCGTCGGCGGCGGGCTTCGCGACGTCGCCCCCGAGGGCCAGGAACTCGAGCATGGTCGCCTGGTCGCCGAACCGGCACGCCCACTGGAACGGCGTGTCGGAGGCGTCGCCCGTCTCGGGTTCGTTCACGGAGCGAGGCGCCTTGCGCGCGAGGTCGTAGGCCTTGGCGAAGGACTTCTTCCGCAGCAGCGTGAGCAGGTCGTTCGAGCTCATGGCGCGTGATGCTATCCGAACTGCCGTCCCCCTCGAAACGTCAGGTCCTCGAGGCATCGTCGGCCGCGGCTGGACCGCGGAGTAGGCTGGTGGGATGAAGGGGCCGTACACGCTCGCCTTCACGCTGCGCGAAGGGCGCCTCGAGCGCGACCGGGCCGGGACCGGAACGATCGAGCTGGACACCATCGACCCGATCGCCCGCGAGTTCCGCTTCGGTGACGGGCGCGTGCTCCCGTTCCACGACGTCTCGGCGGTGGCCGTCGTCTACACGGAGAAGCAGGTGCGCAAGGCCATCGATCGGTCGGTCACGCCGACGCTCGTGCCGGCGATGCGCTTCTCGATCGTCCTCGTCCCCGGCGCCGTGCGGAGCGACGTGCGCGCGATGCTGGAGGCGCTCGTGCGCGGCGAGCCCCCGCCCGCGCGATCGACCCGCGTCGCGGCCGAGATGGTCGTCGAGGCATCGATCCACGCGATGTCGCCGAGCGGCGCCGCCTCCGCGCGCCGCGAAGGCAAGGCCATCGCGCAGGTCGCCGGGCTGCCGGTCTTCGAGCTCTACGGCGAGGCGCCGGTGTTCCGCCCGGCGGGCGCGCTCGATCTGTCGCTCGTCGAGGCGCTCCGCACGCGCGGCCCGCCCGCCGATCCGGGACCACCGCCGCCGGGTGTCGACGCCAGCGAGTCGGACGGCCGCCTGGTCATCGCCTTCGGCGCACGCCCCTCGCGTCGCCTGCAGTTCGCCCTGATCGGCCTCGCGATGATCGCGCTCGGCGTGGCGCTGATCGTGTTCGCCGATCCGCGCCCCGGGGTGTTCACCCTCGTACCCGGGTTGATCGTCTTCATCATCGCCGTGAAGACCCCGGCGCCCCGCGGGGCGAGCCTCGCGCTCGACGACGTCGCGATCGAGTGGACGGGCGAGGAGTCCGGGGATCGCGTGGAGCTCGCGGCGCTGGAGGCCATCCGCGTGACCGACGACGGTACGCTCGTGCTCATCGGTCAGCGCGACGAGGTGCGCTGCCCCATCGGCGCGCCGGCCGGCTGGGTCCGCGCGCGCATCGAGCAGTGGCTCGCCCCGCGACCGGGCTCCTACCGCTGAACGCGACGTGGCTACTCTCCGAGCAGGTCGCCTTCGACGGCCTCGACGACCACCGGATCGTCCTGCTCGGGCGTGTGTGGCTTGCCCTCGAAGTCGATGAAGTGCCCCGAGCGGTTGGCCTTGGTCTCGAGGTAGAAGCGGTTGTGCTCGTTGGCGGGGATGACGTGCGGCACGCGGCTCGTCACGCCGATGCCGTGGCGCACCAGCTCCTCGACCTTCTTCGGGTTGTTGGTCAGGAGGCGCACCGAGCGCACCGTGAGGCTCGCCAGCATGTGGGCCGCGACCCCGTAGTCGCGCTCGTCGTCGCGGAAGCCGAGCGCGAGGTTCGCGTCGACCGTGTCGAGACCGCCGTCCTGCAGCGAATAGGCGCGGATCTTGTTGAGGAGGCCGATGCCCCGACCTTCCTGCCGCAGGTAGAGGAGGATCCCCCGCGGCTCCCGCGCGAGGCGCGCGAGGGCCACCCCGAGCTGGTCGCGACAATCGCAGCGCAGCGAGCCGAGGGCGTCGCCGGTGAGACACTCGGAGTGCAGGCGCGTGAGGACGTCGCTCTGCCCGAGGACGTCGCCGTGGACCAGCGCGACGTGCTCCTTGCCGTCGCGGTTGTTCCAGAACGCGACGATGCGGAACCGGCCGAACCGCGTGGGCAGGTCGGCGACCGCGTCGATCTTCACGCAGACCTGGTGCACGCCGAACCCCGCGCAGTCGTGATCGCGGTCGCGCTCGACCAGTTCCTCGAGAGACCCCAGCGGGGTGAGGGCGTTGGCGCTGGGGGGGTCGCTCACAAGGACCTTGTGGACCGTCGATCCATGGAGCGCAATGCGGGCCGCCGGTCAACGGCGCTGCGGGAGCGTGTAGTGCGGCACCACCGAGAGGAACTCGTCGGCGAAGCGCCGGGTGTAGTCGTCGAGCAGACCCTTCACGCGCGCGTGGCTCGGCGAGCGCACGATGAGGCCCGCGTGGTACGGATCGGCGCTGCGGTCGAAGATCTCCGGATCGTCGTAGCGGGACAGGTCGGGGCGCTCGGTGCGCGCCAGACACTGGACGAGGCCAGCGTACTCGGCGCGCCGCGGCGGGAGCACGTACGGCACGGCGCCCTTGTCGATCTCGACGTCGGCCCACTCGGCCCAGAGGTTGATGCCGGTGGCGGCCTCGATCACGTCGGCCACGTGCGCACCGCCGACCCGCGCGCCGGCCTCGAGGAAGTACGGTCGCCCGTCCTCGGCGCTCTTGATGTACTCGAGGTGCGAGACCCCACGCAGGTAGCCGAACTCGCGCAGGACCTGCTCGTTCAGCGCCTCGCACGCCGCCCAATCAGGCGAGCTCCGGTCGAGGGTGTGGGTCGAGAAGACGCCGCCGCCGTGCGACACGTCGAACGGCGGGATGCCGTTCTCGTGCACCTCGGTGAACACGATCTTCCCCTCGGACACGATCGAGTCGACATGCCCCACCGTACCGGCCAGATACTTCTCGAGCAGGTAGTTCGAGGACTCGTCGCCGAGCGACTCGATGATCTGCCAGAGCTGCTCCTCGCTCTCGACCTTGCGGATGCCGGTGCTCGACGCCTCCATGCGCGGCTTGAGCATCCACGGGGCGGGCACGCGCTCGGTGAACGCGCGCACGTCGTCCCAGTGGAGGACGCCCACGAACGGCGGCACGGGGATGCCTGCCTCCTCGGCCCGCACGCGCATGGCGAGCTTGTCGCGGAACACCCGCGCGCGCGTGTCGCCCATGCCCGGCACGCGCAGGTGTTCGCGCAGGTGCGCCGCGGCCTCCACCTCGACGTCGTCGAACGGCACGATGCGGTCGAAGCGGATGGTGCGCGCGAGCCAGCTGATCGAGCGGATCGTCTGCGCCATGGTGACGCCGTCGGGCTCGGCGAGCACGTCCTCGACCAGGTCGCGTCGCCAGGGCTTCTTGTGGAGGAAGCTCTCCTTGGTGAGCAGCCACACCCGCGCGCCCCGCTCCTTGGCGCGCTGCAGGAAGCGGTCACCGGTGTTGAAGCAGGCGAGGGCGAGGATGTTCATGGTGGTCACCTGCGTGGAGGCCTCGAGGCAGAGTACCCGGATCGGGAGCCGAGTCGCGGGTCACGAGGACTGCGGGCTCACAGCACCTTCGTCACGAGCTCGCGGATCACCTCCTTGGCGCGCGCCACCGCGCGGGCGTCGGGCTCGCCGGCGAGGAGCTCGAGCGACACCCCTTCGAGCGCGGAGACGAGGGCCAGGTAGAGCAAGGCGTCGTGCTCCTTCCCCGTGGCGCTCCGCACCGCCTCGTCGAGGAGCCGGACGAGCTCGGCGCGGAAACGCCGGCGCGCCGCGTAGATCGGCGAGT
>JAEUKC010000002.1:0-24639 GCA_016794445.1 Myxococcales bacterium | reverse complement strand
GCCTTCTCGCTCGCCCGAGAAGCCTTGCTGCTGGCCACGGCGCTGAGCTTGCCCGTGGTCGCCACCGTGGCCCTCGTGGGCCTCGTGACGTCTGCATTCCAGTCGGCGACGAGCCTCCAGGACGCGGCCATCGGCCACCTGCCCAAGATGATCGCGGTCGTCGTGGCCACGGCGGTCGCCGCGCCTTGGATGGCGCGCCACCTGGTGGCGTTCGCGACGCGCGCCTTCGGCGTGGCGGGGTGAGGCGTCGAAGACAGGTCCCAGCCCGTCAGAGCCGGGACCTAGAGGAGCTCACTCCTCGTCGTCGTCTTCGCCGCCCGCGACCTCGTTGACGCTGGGCAGCTTGCGGATCTCCAGACGCGCGATCTTCCACGCGCGCTGGACGACCCAGGAGAGCGAGCGGTCCAAGCGGGCCGCCTCGTCCTTGATTTCTTGCAGCATCTCCTCTGGGAAGTAGAGGCTCTGCTTGCGCTTGTCCGATCGTGCATCCGTCAAGCTGATCCGGCCCTTCGACTCGTTGTCCGCCACGGTCCCTCCTCGTGTCAGGCAGTGGGGTGCGCAACGGTGATGTTGCACGAAAGCACCCGCTCTTGGGAAGCACATCCTGCCACCCCGCCGCGAAGACCCCTCTTTCAGCGTACCCGGACCCACGTGGCGGGCTCCGCCGGGGTGGGGAAGGCCGCATCCCAGCCCCGGGGAAGCCGCGGGAGGGTCCAGTCGAAGAGCCGCATGGCGTCGAGCGGGGCCAGGTTCACGCACCCGTGGCTGTGCGGAAAGCCGAACTTCCGGTGCCAGAACGCGCCGTGGAGGGCGATGCCCTTCGAGAAATACTGCACCCAGGGCACCTCCTCGATGGAGTACGGGGTGCCGTCCTCGGTCGTGGTCTGGGCGTCGTCGGCGTTGGACATCGTCGACGACCGCAGCTTGACCCAGATGGGGAACACGCCCTTGGGGGTGGGCGTGCCGACCTTGCCCGTGGACACGACGGTGGCGAACCAGGGGCGCTCGCCGTCGTACGCGACCAGGGTCTGCTGCTGGAGCTCGATGTCGATCCACCGCGCGCCCTTGGGTACCTCGCTCGGTGGCGCGGACGCCGTGGGCACCCGCAGGTCGATCCCGCGCATCCACTGGCCGTCGCCGATCCGGTGCCAGGTGTCCTTGCCGGTGCTCTTGGTCTCGAGCACCGTCACGAGCTGCAGACGCGTGCGCGCGCCGACGACCTTCGCGCCGCCCTTGGCGTCGGCGACCACGTTGGCCTTGTCCGGCAGCACCCAGCCCACGCCGAGCTTGCCGTCGAGCGGCTCGCCGTGGAACGCGTACGCCGCCACCCCACCGACCTGCGCCCGCGGCACGTAGCGCCCCTTGCGGGTGAGCACGAACGTCTTGCCGCCGTGCGAGACCTCTTTGACGCCCGCGATGCCCCAGCCCTTCTCGAGCTGCTCGGCCACCGTCTCGTCGTCGGCGTCGGAGAGCTTCGCGTAGGCCTCGCCGCCGTTGGCGCCGACGAAGTAGTAGCGGAACGGCAAGCCGTCGGCCGGTTGCGGGTGGATGGTCTCGGAGACCCCGGGAGGGTCGATCGAGAGCTTCACCTTGTCGGAGCAGATGTACGCGAGCGGCCCGACCAGGAGCCACCGCGACAGGCACCCCGGACCGCGCACGGCCCCGAGGATCGGCAGACGCACCCCGGCGGCGATCAGCGCGCGGCGCGTGCCGCCCGGCGCGGCGACGAGGGCCTCGTCCTCCCGGAGGATCTCCGCGCTCTGCACGCCGTCGGGGAACGGCACCTCGCCCGGGTCGACCCACATCGGCTTGCCGACGGCGTCGCGCGCGAGCGGCGCGGCGAGGAGCCCGAGGAGCCAGAGCCGTTTCTGCATCCGGGCCATCGTAGCGCTCTCCACCGATCGGGTCAGGTCCGCAGCCAGCGCACGGGCAGATCGCGCAGCCGCGTCCGCATCGTGTCGAGGGCCGCCGCGCTCTGATCGACGAGCGTGAAGGGGCGTCCCAGGCGCGCCGCGACGACGCCGGTCGTGCCCGAGCCCGCGTAGGGATCGAGCACCGCGTCGCCCGGGTCGCTGGTGGACTCGAGGATCCGCGCGAGCAGCGGCTCGGGCTTCTGCGTCGGGTACCCGGTGCGCTCCTTCGGCGAAGCGTGACGCAGCGGCGCGACGTCGTCCCACACCGCGTCGACCGCCTTCGGCTTGTAGAGCTGCCCGTCCTCCCCCTGCTCGAGCCAGTACTTCACGTAGACCTTGCCGCTCTCGGTGCGGTGGATGCGGCCCTCGGCGTCGAGGCGCGCGACGCTCTCGTCGGTGTAGTCGCCGCGCGGCGCGGTCGTGAAGTAGCGACCGTTGGTCGGGTCGAGGCGCGCCTTCTTCTTGTCGAAGGGCGAGAGGCCCCACACCGGGTGCCAGCGCGGCTTGTCGCTCTTCGCGTACGCGAACAGCAGATCGAGGTTGCGCGGGAACTGCCCGCTCTGCACCTGCCGGCCGAGCGGCGGCGCGCGGCGCCAGGCGATCACGTTGCGCAGGCGCTGGGCGCCGAAGATCTCGTCGAGCAGCGGCTGCACGAGCCCGCTCGCGCGGTGATCGACCTGCACCCAGATCGTCCCGTGCGGCGCGAGCAGGGCGTGCACGAGGCGCAGACACGGGAACAGCGCGTCGAGGTAGGCGTCGCGGTCGCTCCACTTGTCGCTGTAGGCCGCGCGCCCGTCGGTGTGGGCGTAGTCGGCCGCGCTCGAGTACGGCGGATCGAGGTAAGCGACCCCGTAGTTGCGGCCGGCGGCGAGCAGCGCGCGCAGGGCCGGGAGGTTGGGCCCCTCGATCACCTCGTGCGGGCCCTCGCCCTCGACGTGGACGAGCGCACCCTCGCCGGCGAGCGGCGCGTCGTCGCGCCCCTCCCAGACCAGCCGCACGCTCATCCGCGATCAGTTCCAGCGCGCGCGCACGACGACGAACTTGTTGGTCTGCTCGTCGGTGGTGATGCGCTCGGTCCACGACTTGCCGTTGGGGGGCGGCCCGAGGGCGCCGCGCAGCATGTCGTCGATCTTGCCGACGCGCCCCGCCTCGGTGACGAAGTAGATGGCCTTCGTCTTGGTCTTCATGTCGTTGAGCCAGGTGCGCATGCGGTCGCTCGCGCGCTCGCCCGCGGTGGCCCCCTGCCCCATGCCGTTGCCGAACTCGATGAGCCGGCCGCCGGAGTAGAAGTTCTCGCCCTTCCAGTTCATCTCGAAGGCGACGAGCGGCTCCTTCTCGGACTTGCGGTCGCGGTAGTAGGCCTCGAAGAGCGGACGCTGCCCCCAGTGCGGAGCCACCTTCATCATGTAGACGTCGAGGGTCCACGCCGAGAACAGCGTGGCCACGCCGACCAGCGCGAACGTGGCCTGGCGGCGCAGGCTCTTGCTCACGAGCAACACCACGAACAGCGTGGCGACGAGGCCGAACCCGACGAGCGCCGGGGTGAACGACACCTCGCGCGGCCAGAGCCGGTCGTAGCGGTACGTGTAGAGGTGGATGAGGCGCTCTTGCCCCTTGATGTCGGACTCGGGACGCGAGCCGAGGTCGCGGGTGACGAGCGCGGTGACGAACGCCGCGCCGACGGCCGCGGCGCCGAGCATGGTGGCCCGGCTCGCGCGCTCGGCGGCGTCGCCCTCGTCGACCCCGACGGCCGCGGGAGGCCCGAGGCGCTGCGCGAAGAGCGCGATGCCGACGCCCACGAACGCGAGCGCGAGGCCGAGCCCCGGCGCCGGCGCGATGGGGCTCGAGAGATCGAGCGAGGCGTTGGGCCCCGAGGTCATCGCCTTCGGGTCGAACCACCCGAAGAACGTGCCGGGCACGAGCCGCGAGAGGCCCCACGCCGCGAGCGCGACGCCCGCGGTGGTCGCGAGGATCCAAGGGAGGCGACTCACGATGGAGGGCCTCGCCTCGTCTTCGCCGCGCGCCTTGCCGAGCATGTCGTCGAGGAACAGGCCGGTGAGGAGCGCGGCCGGCGGGACCGCCGGGAAGACGTAGTGGTGGAACTTGGTCTTCATGTAGGTGAAGAGGCCCCACGAGAAGACGAACCACATCACGAGGAACGTGGACACGTCGCGCCGGCGCTCGTCCTCGACGGTGAGCACGGCCGCCTTCTGACCCCAGCGCTGGCGCATCCACCAGACGAGGCCCGCGGGCACGAGCCCCGTCCACGGGAACATGCCGTAGCCGAGCTGCCAGATGTAGTAGCGGATGCTGACGTCGTCGCCGGTGTTGGTGTCGTGCACGTGGTCGAGCGCGCGCTTGACCATGTGGTGGATGAACAGCTGCTGGAAGAACTCGTCTCCCATGCGGATGTAGTTGGCGATGAACCAGGGCGCGGCCACGGTGGCGAGGACGAGCAGCCCGCTGAACAGCTCGAGCCGCAGGATGTCCTTCCACTTGCGCGCGGTCACCACGTAGACGCCCGCGACGGCGATGGGGAGCACGAAGCCCGCGACGCCCTTGCCCATGGTGGAGACGCTGGCGAACACCCAGGCGACGAGGAAGCAGAGCCGGGAGATGCGGCGCTCGTTGCGGTTCCAGGCCACGAGGAGGCCGAGGGCGGCGAGCCAGATGAGGCCCTGCAGCGCGGGCTGCAGCTCGGGGTGGGCGTAGCGCTGCACGTCGCACGGCCACTTGCCCATGCGCATCAGGCGCTCGAACGAGTCGCCGGTGGTGGGCGACATCCAGCACTCGAGGCCGGAGCCGGTCTTGAACGAGTCCTTGTGCGGCTCGAAGCCCCACCCCGCGAGCGGCCCGCCCTCGGAGAGCAGCGTGAAGTTGCGGGAGACCAGGTAGAACACCTGTGGCAACGCGAGCACGAGGATCACGCCCACCGCGAGGTGGAACGCGCTCACGGTGATCGTGCGCTTGCCGAACTGGATCGTGGTGCCCTCGACGGTCTTGTCGTCGTCGGTGGTGAGGCCGATGATGAGCAGGCACATCGCCGCGGTCAGCGACGCCACGAAGGGCATGTCGGTGATCGACTGGTGCGAGAGCATGTTCCAGTACGCCATGGTCGAGAGCACCATGGCGCTGAGGAGGCCCGCGCGGCGGCCGCGGATCTGGGCGATCGCGCGGTACGCGAGGTAGAGCGCGACGACCGACAGCGCGAGCGACGGCAGCCGGACGATCCACTCGGGGTGCTGCAGCTCGCCGCCGATCTCCTTGGGGGCGATCATCTTGTCCGGCCGGTAGCCGACGCCGAACGTGGCCATCACGAGCGCCTGCACCCAGAAGTCGAGGATCGGCTTGCTGGTGAAGAAGCCCTCCTCGGCCCACCAGATGGTGATCCAGTCGTCGCGCGCCAGGATCTCGCGGCTGACCTCGCCGTAGTGGGTCTCCCACGGATCGACGAGCGAGTGCGCGCCGAGCGTGGGCAGGTAGAGGATGCAGCAGAACACGATGAGCCAGAAGCCCTCGCGCTCCTGCAGCGGGCGCGACTCGTCGTCGACGAGGCCGAGCGCGGCGAGCGTGCGGAAGCCGAGCGCGCACACCGCGACCCAGCCCACCATCACCGCGAGGCCCGAGGCCCAGCCCACGGCCGTGCCCATCAGGTACATGGTGGCGACGAGCGCGACGAAGGTGGCCGCGGCGGGGCGCAGGGCGGCCGCGCCGTCGACGATCTCCTTGCGCACGCGCGCCGGCGGCAGCGTGGCGACGCCGAACTCACCCTTCTTGGGCAGGCCCCGGCGCCACGGGAGGTGGTCCTCGAACGAGCCGATGATGTCGAGCGCGCCGAACGCCGCGACCAGCACGAACAGGAAGCCGACCGGGACGCCCCAGCGCCACTGCACGTCGCGCGACATGATGAGGATCGGCACGAGTGCGCCGATGGCGAAGGTGACGAGGCCTCGCTTGAGCTGCAGCGCGTGTCCCCCCCGCAGGAAGCCCATGGGCGCCTCCTCGGCGGCTTCGCCCGAGTCGCTCGCCGCTTCGCTGCTGTTCGCGCCGTCCGCCGGCTCGTCGCTCGCGGGCGGCTCTTCGCCCGCGTCGCCGCTCGTGGAGCTCTCGTCCGCGTCCTTGGCGTCCGCGTCCTTCGCAGGCCCTTCGTCTTTCGCCTCGGCCTCGGGCGGCCCCGGTTCCTTCGACGGGGAAGCCTCCTTGGAAGCGCCCTCGGGAGCCTCCTCGGACGCAGCGGATTCCTTGGTCTCTTTGGATTCGGATTCGGACATGGGGATAAAAGGAAGCGGCGGGCGACGGGCCGCGGCCGGCGGTTCTCCCGCGGCGCCCACGGCGGGGCAAGAGGTGAATCCGGAAGGGGACCGGGCACCAACGCTCGGGTTGCGGACCCCGTTCCCTCCCGCCAAGGTGCTGGAATGAGCGTGATTCTGGGGCTCTTCGTGGGCGGACGGGGCACCCGGATGGGGGGCGTGGACAAGAGCGCGCTGCCGACCCCGGCGGGCCCGAGCATCCTCGAGCGCACCGTCTCGCTCGCCGAGGGGCTCGGCCTCCGGGTCTTCCTCGTGGGCGACGGAGCGCCGCACGCCCGCCTCCCGCGCCTCGTCGACACGCCGACCGGCGTGGGCCCGCTCGGGGGGCTCGCGGCGCTGCTCGCGGAGGCGGGTGATGGACACGCCATCGCCCTCGCCTGCGACATGCCCTTCGTCGCGGAGGTCGACCTCGCCGCGCTCGTCGCGTCGCCGTCGTCCGCGGCCGTGCTGGCCGCGCGCACCTTCGAGCACTGGGAGCCGCTGTTCGCGCGCTACCACGCACCGCGTGCCCGCCCCATCGTGGCAGCGCTCCTCGCCGAGGGGCGTCGCGCGCTGTCGGCGGTGGTCGAGCGCGCGGGCGCCGAGGTGTTCACGCCGACCGATCCGCGCACCGTCCTCGACTGGGACACCCCCGAGGATCGCGCGCGCTAGGGATCGACGCCGCGCTCCTTGCGCGCGAGGAGGCACCGGGGATCGCCCGGCATCAGGAGCCGACAGCCCTTCGGCCGCAGCGTGTAGATCGAGCACGTGGCGCGCACGCCGATCTTGCCGCGCAGCGCGACGCAGCGCCCGGTCTCGCGCTCGAGCCGCAGGTGCGGCACGCCGTCCGGATCGAGCACCACGAGCTTCTTGCGCAGATCCTTCTTCTCGAGCAGCGGTGTGTCGCGCACCTCGAGGTACCAGAGGTACCCCTCTTGCCGGTTTTCGTCGGGGTTCACGCAACACGCGCCACACGCCACGCAATCGTACTGCGCCGCGGTGCCGGTCACTTCCGGACGATCCCGAGGAACGACTCGAGCATGTGGTAGGTGAGCCCCCAGACGACGCGCTCGCCGAGCTTGTGACCGGGGAGCTCGAGGCTGCGGCCCTCGTACACGTAGGGGAACGACGTGCGCAGCTCGCCGGCCGCGATCGGCGCGAGGTCGGCCCAGATCGTCTCGGCGACCTCGTGGTTCGGCGCGAGCGCCGGCGTGCCGCGCTCGAGCAGGAACACGTGGGGAGAGATGGTGAGCCCCACGCGCTTGCCCCGCGCCATCGCCGGCAGATCGGGCAGCGGGCCGAGCGAGACGGCGTGCTGGTCGAGCGCGAGGCCGATCTCCTCGTGGGTCTCGCGCACGGCCGTGGCGTGCGCGTCGCGGTCCTCCGGGTCCATGCGCCCACCGGGGAACGCCATGTGCCCCGACCATGGGTCGCGCGGATCTTCGGCGCGCCGGATGAAGAGGATCTCGGTGCTCTCGTCGCGTGGGCGCAGGATGAGCGCGACCGCGGCCCGCGCCTCGCCCTCGGGCACGGGATCGTTGGCCGGACCTTCACGCCCGGAGAAGGCCTGGAGCCGCTCGCGCACCAGGGACAGTCGCATGCCGCTTGGATGCTAGTACGGCCGCGCTGGGTACGCGCGCTCGATCAGGGGCAGCCGCTGGGCGGCGGCTCGACGGCCTCAGGCACGAGCACGCCGGTCGGCAGTTCACCGTTTGCGGGCGCGCGCCAGCAGACCGAGCGCGAGCAGCGCCCAGGGCCACGCCGACGGCGCCCGGGGGGTCGTGCGACAACCGCATCCGCTCGTCTCGGCCGGGGCCACCGGATCCGCCACGTACGGCCCGACGACGAGGGCCATGCTCGCGCCGCGCAGGTAGCCGTCGGCGTCGAGCACCTCGACGCGCACCACGCGCTTGGACTCGGCGTCGATGGTGATCTGCTTGGTGGTGGTGCTCGACCACTCGGTGTCGACCTTGCCGTCGTCGTCGAGATCCCAGCGCACCTTCGCGCCCGGTGCGTCGTCGTCGATCTGCGCGGTGAGCGTGATCGGCCGGCCCACCTGCGGCTTGTCCGAGGCGGTCAGCTTCACGGTCGGGGCGCTCCCCACCTTGCGCGGGACGCCGAGGGCGGCGGCGAGATCGAGCTTGCCCTTGCCCCACTTGTTCGCGTCGTCGGTGACGAAGGCGTCCTTGCGCGTGTGGTCGAGGAGCGCGGCCTGGAGCGCGGCGCCCGAGAGCTCGGGGTGCACCTGCTTGATCAGCGCGAGCGCGGCGACCACGTGGGGCCCTGCGCCCGAGGTCCCACCGAACGGATCGTAGAGGACGTCGAAGAGCTGGGTCAGCTTGCCCGGCGCCGCCGTGGAGAAGGGGTTGTCCGGCGCGGCGAGATCGATCCCCGCGACGCCGTCGAGGCGCGGCCCGAGCGACGAGTAGCCCGCGAGCTCGCCCTGCTTGCCGAAGGGCTGGTACTCCTTCTCGCCGTGCAGCACGTAGGCGGCCACGGTGAGGCCCTTGTCGTTGGTGGCCGGGTGGCAGATCGTGCGGCTCGGCGTGTTCTTGTCGAACACGAACCCGTAGGCCCAGGAGTTGTAGGCGTCCCCGGCGTACGTCCCCGGCGTAGGCGTCGATCTCGGTGGCCGCGTCGGACTCGAGCGAGAGCGTCCAGTCGCCCGACGGCAGCGGCAGCGTGCCCGAATCGGTGTAGCGATAGAGCTGCAGGTGGATCTGATGGGTGCCCCGTGGACTCGTCTCGCGTACCACGTTGAGATAGCGATCGTCGCCGACGGGCGTGAAGTCGCCGGTCGAGTCGGCGGGGATGTCGAGGCTCACGCCGCCCGGCAAGAGCAGCTTCCCCGTGAGCTTGGCCGCGCCCCGGTGCAGCACGGTCAGCGCGATGTACGGGCTGCCGCGGAAATACGTGTCGGTGCGCAAGGCGAGGTCGGTCTTGCCGATCGGCAGGCTCACCGTGCGGTGCTTGAAGCCGGTCGACAGGTTGCCGGCGGGGTCCACCACCGCGATGCCCTTGTCGACCGCGGCGTCGAGGAGCAGCTCCTCCTCGCTCGAGCCATCGAGCGGGTACCCCGTGTACGGCGCGTACTCGGTGAGGATGATGTCGGCCTTCTGGTCGATCGCCCACTGCACCGAGCCGAGCGTGCCCGTCGGGTCGCGACCGCTGTAGCCGACCGTGAGCAGATCCGCGCCCGGTGCGAGGCCGAGGAGCCGCGAGCGATCGGGTACTCCGCCGACGAGGATGCCGGCGACGCCCGTGCCGTGGCCGCTGTCGGCGATCGTCGCGTCGGTCTTGGTGACCGCCTTGCCGTAGTCGAGGATGCCGTACGGCGCCGCGCCGCGCGTGTAGTTGCGGCTGCCGCGCGCCATGGTGATCTTGCTCGTGCCGAGGCGCAGGAGCTTCTCGGTGGGGGCGACCACCGCGTCGGCGTCCACGTCGTCGGCGACGAACACGGGCTCGCCGTAGGCCGGCGTGGACTCGTCGAAGCCGGCGCCGAAGTCACGCTTCCCGTTGCCGTTCGTGTCCAGGTAGAGGTAGTCGAGCGCGGGCACGAACCCCGCGTGCGCGACGCCCGTCGCGGTGAGCACGTGCAAGACCTCGGCGGCCTCGATGGTCCCGGAGGCGTCGAGATCGACGCCGTCCACGTCGGGCGTGAACGCGCCGTCGCCGTTCACGTCCACCCACGGCAGGCGGCCCGCGTCGGCCTTGAAGAACGCTGGGTGGAAGACGAAGCAACCGCTGTCGATGTCGACGATGCGCACGCCCTTGCCGTCGAGCAGCGTGCCGTCCTTCGCGCGGAACGAGCGCCGCACCGCGTCCACTCCGGTCTCGGTGGCCGAACCGTCGAGCGGGCGGGGCACCTCGCGCGGGAGGTCGATCTCGACGCGGACCACGGTCGGATCGGCCGAGAGCGCAGCGACCCCGACGGCGGAGACCTTGGCGCCGACCACGCCGCTCGCGTAGGGCGCGGCCCCCCGCTCCCACTCGACCCCACGGATCGCGAGCGCGGCGACCCGCGCGTCGTCGGGCGGCGTGGTGAAGCGGATGGTGACGGGCAAGACCCCGTCGCGCTCGAGCCGCTCGCTCGGTCGATAGCCAGGGGCGGTCTTGCCGAAGCGGGCGCGGAACGCGAGGACGGCCTGCAGGTTCGGGTCGATCTTCGCGCGGGCCGGCGGAGGGACGACGGGCTTGGCGGAACCCCCGGTCGGGGTCGTGCTCGCAGGCGGGGTGGAGCCCCCGAGCGGATCCACCGGCGCAGCCGTGACCGTGGGGCCGGCCAGCACGGCGAGGGCGGAGGTGGCGACGACGAGGGCGAGGGCAGAGGGGCGAAGGGACATCGGGCGGCGGTCCACTAGCAAACCACGTTCCCTGCTCCTCCCGCCCAGACTCTGCGCGAGAGCAGGAAAAATCAGGTCGGCGTGCGTCCGCGCACGGGCGCTTCAGAACCGACCCGTCACGGAAGTGACGTGTATGCTGGCCGTCGTGAGGCACCCCATCCACCCGAGCGGGTTCCCCCGTGCGGACGATGCTCCCGCGTTCGTCGCGCCTCCGCTCGACCTGCGCGCTGCCGTGGAGGCCCTCGATCAGGCGGGAGAAGAGGTGGATCGCGCGGTGGCCTTCACCCTCGCGTTCCCGATCGTCGAGGCACCGCGCACGCTCGCGCCGCCTCCCCCTCCCCTCGTCGTCTCCGAGCACACCACGCCGTACGGGTACGGCCACGCCGATCATGGGTTCGAGGGCGAGTCCACCCTCGTCGATCTGCCCCGCATCGAGGAGACCACGCTCGAGGGCGACTACTACAAGAGCGGCGAGGTCACCCTGACCGAGAGCGTGCGCGACGGCCTCGTGCGCAGCCTGCCGATGCTCGGACCGTTCGACAACGGGCCCGACATCGACACCGAGCGCCCCCCCGATCTGCGCGTGTTGCTCGCGCGCGCCCGCGCCATCCGTTTCCGCATCGCCATCCTCGATCTGCGCCCGGGCGAGCCCGACGCGGTCGACGATCTCCCCGACGGCGCCGACGTCGCGGTGCACGCGGCCACGGTCGTGGCCCTCGCCGACGGCCTGCCCTGCGACCCGATCTCCTGCCTCGGCGAGGACGACCGCGCGATCGTCCACGCCATCCAGCTCGACCTGCAGCAACGCTTCGCGGGCGTCGACATGGCCACCCTGCGCGAGGCGGGGGCGGCGGCGTTCGCGCGCGTCACGCTGCTCGGCACGCACAAGGCCGCGCGCTACGTGGGGACGCGGTGGGCCGACTCTCCGGTCGGCGATCGGAGGGCCGCGCTCGCGCTCGCGCGCCGCATCGTCGGCGACGACACGAGCCATCGCTCGCACGCGATGCAGCTGCTTCGCGAAGCGCTGCACCTCTAGTCACCGTCGCGTGCGTCACGGCGGGATGACGTCTCGCACGCGTGACGAAATCACGCAGTCGCGGGGCACTCGTCCACCCTCGACGCACGGCGCCAACTCGCCCGGGCGCGGGTGCGGGAGCGTCCTACACTCCGTGCTCCATGGCCTCCCGTCGCTTCCTGCGCGCGCTCCTCGTCTCCTCGATCGCCCTCGTCGCGGCCTGCAGCGGCAGCCCCGAGGATCTGCGCACCGCCGAAGAAGAGGTGGTCGTCTGCGCGAAGGGCTCGACCGTCGAGGGCATCGACGTGTCGTCCTGGCAGGGCACGATCGACTGGACCAAGGTGAAGGCCAGCGGCAAGACCTTCGCCATCGCGCGCATCAGCGACGGCACCTACCTCGACAAGCAGTTCGAGGCGAACTGGGCCGGCATCAAGAAGGTGGGCCTCGTGCGCGGCGCCTACCAGTTCTTCCGCCCGGGCGAAGACCCGACGGCGCTCGCGAACATCGTCGTCTCCAAGGTGGGCAAGCTCGGGGACAACGACCTGCCGGTCACGTGCGACGTCGAGGCGACCGACGGCCAGACCGCCGCCACGATCCTGAAGAAGCTCACCACCTGGATGGCCGTGGTCGAGGCCGGCACCGGCAAGAAGCCGGTCATCTACACGGGCAAGTACTTCTGGAACGACAACGTCGGCTCCACGGCGTGGGGCAAGAGCTGGCTCTGGATCGCGGCGTACGGGCCCAAGTGCCCCGATCTGCCGAACGGCTGGTCCGACTGGCGCTTCTTCCAGTACAGCAGCACCGGCGCGGTCTCGGGCATCAGCGGCAACGTCGACCTCGACGTGTTCAACGGCACGCTCGCCGATCTGCAGGCGCTCACCCGCAGCACCGCGGCTTATGGCGCGAAGGTCACCGGCCAGTCGCACCCGGCCACGATGAAGGCGGGCTCGACGGCCACCGCGTGGCTCGAGGTGCAGAACGTCGGTAGCGCCACCTGGAACGCGTCCACGCGCCTCGGCACCACGGTCGCCCGCGATCGCGTGAGCGCGTTCGCCGACGCGAGCTGGGCCAAGCCGGATCGTCCCGGCGCGGTCACCGGCACCGTGGCCCCGGGCGCGCTCGAGAAGATCTCGTTCACCCTCCACGCGCCGACCAAGCCCGGCACCTACGTCGAGCACTTCGGGCTCGTGCAGGAGGGCACCGCGTGGTTCGGCGACCAGGGCGGCCCGAAGGACGACGCCGTGGCGTGGACCATCGAGGTCACTGCCGACGGCGACGCGGGCCCCACGGACGCTGGGTCCACGGACGGCGGGACGACGCCGAACCCCAACGGCGACGCCGGGCCCGCCAGCGATGCGGGCGAGCTGTCGGTGTCGATCGCCTCGGCCGGTGGCTGCTCCACCGCGGGCACTTCGACCAGGGGCGGAGCCGGCGGGATCGCCGGGCTGCTGCTCGGCCTGCAGCTCCTCGCGCGTCGAAGGGCTCG
This sequence comes from Myxococcales bacterium, assembly GCA_016794445.1. Classification (GTDB taxonomy): domain Bacteria; phylum Myxococcota_A; class Polyangia; order Polyangiales; family JADJMO01; genus JADJMO01. Next base: position 11,593 of record JAEUKC010000002.1, on the reverse strand, counting down.
GAGCTAGGTCACTTGCGGGGGGCCTTGCGCGCCGAGTGACGGTGGCGCGTCTGCGTGGTGCGGCGCGCGGCCTCGGGCTCCGCGAGGTGGCGGACGACCCACCCCGCGGCCGCGAGACCGAACGCTCCCGTGACGAACGACGCGGTGCCGTCGATGCGCGCGCGCTTCTCGCACGAGTGGTGGGTGTTGCCACCATGGGGGCACACGCACGCAAAGCCCTCCTTCCCGTCGGCGCCGACCTCGGCGGGGGGCAGCATGGGCTCGTCGCTGAACACCGCGGCGATCCCGAACGTGCCGTCGGCGCCGGGCTCGATGCCGTGCTTGCGGGGCAGCCACTTGCGCACGTCCTTGGCGAGGCCGTCGCGCACGGTGTGGGCGAGGTCGCGCACCTGGACGCGTGTCGGGTCGAGGCGCCCGGCCGCGCCCATGGCGCTGACGACCGGGATCCCGCGGCGCTTGCAGGTGGCGAGGAGGTCGAGTTTCGCGGTGACGTTGTCGATGGCGTCGATGACGTAGTCGGGGCGGTCGCCCTCGGGGAGCAGCTCGTCGCGCGCCGGGCCCTCGTAGAACCGCGTGACGGCGTCGATGCGCGCGGTCGGGTGCACGAGCCGCAGGCGCTCCGCCATCACGTCGACCTTGTGCTTGCCGACCGTGCCCTTCATCGCGTGGAGCTGGCGGTTGGTGTTGGTGATGCACACGAGATCGAAGTCGACGAGCGTGAGCCGACCGAGCCCGCTGCGCGCGAGCGCCTCGGCGGCCCACGAGCCCACGCCGCCGCACCCGAACACCACCACGTGCGCGCGGGCGAGCCGATCGACGCCCGGGTCGCCGACGAGCCGCGCGAGGCGATCGAAGCGGCGGTGCACCTTCACCGGCGCGTCGTCCGGCGCGTCGGAGAGCAGGCCGAGCGTGCGCGTGGAGCAGGTGTGCCGTGCCACACTCGGGTCGGCCTCGGTCGGCACTTCGCGGGGACCGCGACCGACCCGGAGCAGGGGGGAATCCATGGGTCGTGGAGCGTGGAACGAGCCGGCCGTGGCTGCAACCCGGCCCGGTAACCCGGGCCGGAGGACTGGGGTACGCTCCCTCGATGCGCGCCGTCGTCGCCCCCCTCGCCGCCCTCGCCTTGTTCGCCCCTCGGCTCGCGCTCGCGGGCCTCGGACCGGCGCACGTGATGGTCGTCTACAACGCGGACGCGGTGGGCGCGAAGGAGGTGGCCGACCAGTACGTGAAGGCGCGTGCGCTCCCGGCGGGGCACGTCTGCGCGCTCTCGGGGCTCGATCCCAAGGTCACCTCGATCGACCTCACCACCTGGGACAGCAAGGTCCGGAAGCCCCTGGACGCGTGCCTCGCGGCGGCCCCCGAGCCCGACGAGATCGACGCGCTCGTCACCGTGCGCGGCCTGCCCTACCTCGTGAAGCTGTCGACCGGCGTCATTGGCTTCGAGGCGCTCCTCCAGGTGGGCCACGGAACGAAGGACGGCGTGGAGTTCTCGACCCTCGCCCAGGGCCCGTCGGCGTCCGTGCCGAACCCGCTGTTCGTGAAGGGCGGCCTGAGCTCCGAGTTCACGATCAGCAACCCCTACCAGGACTGGTACAAATCCTCGGCCAAGGTGGTGAGCCAGAAGGTGGCGCCCCCGGCCTTCACGCGCCTCGGCGTCGTCGACAAGGGCGCCTCGATCAAGGTGCAGAAGCAGCTCTACGTGGTCGCGCGCCTCGACGGCTTCGACTTCGTGGACGCGGCCGCGCTGATCACCCGCGCGATCGACGCGGAGAAGTCGACCCCGCCCAAGGGCACCCTGCTCTGCATGCACGGCGCCGACGACGCCCGCGGCGCGCGCGACCCGGAGTGCGAGCACGCGACCCGCATGCTGAAGGCCGCGGGCTTCGACGCCACGTGGCTCCCGACCTTCGACGGCAAGCTCACCGGCAAGACGGTGTCGGCGTATTTCACCGGCGCCGACAGCCTGCGCGACGCCATCGCCGGCAACACCTACGCGCCCGGCGCCGTCGTCGACAACCTCACCTCGTTCGGCGCCGTGCCGCAGAACTTCTTCTGCTCGGCGGACGGCAAGACCTGCCCCGCGAGCGAGAGCCAGACCTCGATCGCCCGCTTCGTGCGCGCGGGCGCGAGCTTCGTGCACGGCACGGTGGCCGAGCCCAACAACAACGTGTTCCCGAACGCGGGCGCGCTGCTCCACTACACGATGGGGTACTCGGCGGGCGAGGCGTTCCTGTTCCACCAGCAGTTCCTCGCCTGGTACAACTTGCACCTCGGCGATCCGCTGCTCACGCCGTGGGCCAAGCGCCCCGAGGTCACGCTCGGCGAGGCGCGCGCGGGCACGCTGTTCGCGGTCAAGGCGACCCACCCCGACGGCGTCGCCAAGGTGCGCCTCTACGTCGCGGGCAAGCGCGTGGCGGAGGCCGACGGCGACACGCTGACGACCACGCTGCCCGGCGCGGTCGGGGCACGGGTCGACGTGCTCGCGGTGGGCATCGCGAAGAGCGCGACGGCGAAGCGCACGGGGTGGCTCGAGCCTTCGGTCGAGGTCCACGCCGACGTGCAGGGCTGGACCGCGGCCACCCTCACGATCGGCGCGCCGCTCCCGGTCGATCCCGACGGCGGTCCCGTCGCCGACGGTGGTGACGCCGGCAACGAGGGCACCCCGACCACGACCGACGAGAGCGGGTGCGGGTGCCGGCACGCGTCCACGTCGTCGACGCCCCGGACCTACGCGGGGCTCGCTGCGCTCGGGCTCTTGATGCTCACCCGCCGCCGCGCGCGGACCTGACCACGCCTCAGCGGCGCGTCCAGAACAGGATGATGCCGATCGCGGCGAGGATCAGCAGCACCGTCACGGCGAGGAGCGAGCGGTTCTTGGGCGGAGGCGCGACCAGCAGCGGCGCCTCGACCGGATCGGCCTCGGGCTTGGTGATCGCGGCGGGGGCCGGCGTCGGCTCGACCACGGCGGCCACCTTCGGAGCCACCGGGGCCATCACCACCGGCACGCTCGGCGTGATCTGCGCGACGGGCCCCACCTCGAGCGCCTTGATCGCGCGCTCGCGGGCGCGACGGGCCGCGACGAGCTCCGCGCCGAAGTGCTGGGTGAGCCACTCGCCGAGGCGGATCGGGCTCGCGACCAGGCGCGCCTTGGCGACGTAGCGCTGGAGGTCGTCGAGCATCATGGCCGCCGACTCGAACCGCTCCTCGCGGCGGACGGCGAGCGCCTTGCGCAGGATGCCGTGCAGCTCGTCTTCGCTCGGCAACGAGCGCACCGGGAGCTCCGGGATCTCGGCGCGCCGCGCGACGGCGAGCAACGTCTCCCCGGAGTCCTTGTCGGCCCGGTACATGCGCCGCCCGGCGAGGAGCTCGAACAGCACGACGCCCGCCGCGAACACGTCGGCGCGCGCGTCGAGCGGCTCGCCCCGCGCGTGCTCGGGGCTCATGTACCCGGCCTTGCCCTGGATCGCGTCGGGCGAGAGCGCGTCGGCGCTGTCGTTCGCGCGGGCGATGCCGAAGTCGCAGAGCTTCACCTCGCCCTCGACCGAGACCAGGATGTTGGACGGGGAGACGTCGCGGTGGACGATCCCGAGCGGGCGACCCTCGTCGTCCTTGCGGCGGTGCGCGTAGTCGAGGCCCCGGAGCGCCTCCATCACGATGAGCAACACGAACTCGACGGGGAGCGGCACCTTCTCGCGGGCACACCGGCGGAGGAGCTCGTTGAGGTCGAGCCCCTCGACGTACTCCATCGCGATGAAGAGCCGGCGGCCGTCGGGCTGCTGCTCGGCGCCGAGGTCGAAGACCTGCGCCACGTTGGTGTGCGAAAGGCGCGCCGCGAGCTTGGCCTCTTGCACCAGCGCCTCGGCGAACTTGGCGTCGCGAGACAGCTCCGGGAGGATCTGCTTGACCACCACGAGCCGAGCGCCGCCGGCCTCCTCGGTCTTGGCGCGCGCGAGGTAGATCTCCGCCATGCCGCCCTTGCCGACGAGGTCGAAGAGCACATAGCGACCGAACGTTCGCGGCAGCGCGGGCGCGGGGTCCAAGAGACCCGCTTCATCGGTCAGTGCGCGCGACCCGTCAAGCGTCACGTCGCAGCGGAGCGCCCCCGGCACCCCCGAGCGGCCGTTGGAGCCGAGTAGTGCTAGCGTCCGCGCCCGATGAGAGCCCGTTTGGTCCAGGAGTTCCGCTTCGAGGCCGCGCACCGCCTCCCGCGCGTGCCCGTGGGGCACAAGTGCGCGCGCCTGCACGGCCACAGCTACCGCGTCGAGGTCGCCGTCCAGGGACCGGTCGACGAGACCACGGGCTGGTACGTCGATTTCTACGATCTCCAGGCCGCCTTCGCGCCCCTCCTCGAGCGCCTCGACCACTACTACCTGAACGAAATCGAGGGCCTCGAGAACCCGACCAGCGAGGTGCTCGCGCGCTGGATCTGGGAGCGCCTCCAGCCCACCTTGCCGGGCCTGTGCCGCGTCACCGTCTACGAGACCTGCGATGCCCGCGCGGAGTACGAGGGAGAATGACCGTTCGTCGCTATTTCACGCTCGAAGAGGCCCGCGCCCTCCTGCCGGAGGTGCGGGTGATCGTCGCCGAGCAGCTGGCCCGTCGCGCCGACCTGGAGCGTCGGCTCGTGGAGCTCGGTGAGCTCGTCGGGGAAGCGCCCGAAGACCTCTCCGACAAGGAGGGCGACGCGCCCGCCGTGCTCTCGGCCAAGCGAACGCTGCGCGAGCACGTCGACCGCTACCAGCAGGGCTGGAACCGCCTCGAGACGATGGGGGTCGTGCTCAAGGACGCGCGCACCGGCCTCGTCGACTTCTACAGCCGCGTCGACGGGCGCGTCGTGTACCTGTGCTGGCAGCACGACGAGCCCACCATCGAGCACTACCACGGCCTCGAAGAGGGCTTCGCCGGGCGCAAGCGCATCGAGGGCGCCGTCGCCGCGCGGCTCTACAACTGACATGGACCGCGCCGCTGCGGCCGTCGCGATCGAGGCGTTCTTGCGCGCGATCGGCCACGACCCGGCCGCCGAGCCGGCGCTCGAGGGCACGGGGCAGCGGGTCGCCGATCTCTACCTCGACGATCTCCTCGACGGCTACGCGATGGACATCGCGGCGATCCTCGGGAGCCGCATCTCCGCGCCCGTCGGGCAGCAGGTCGTCGCGATGCAGGCCATCGAGACCCACGTCGTGTGCCCGCACCACCTCACCGTGGCCCGCGGCTTCGCGGCGATCGCGTTCGTGCCGGGCGCGCACGTGGTCGGCCTCGGCGCGCTCGCCCGCCTGGTCGACGCGCGCGCGCACCGGCTCGCCCTGCAGGAGGACGTCGGGCTCGCGATCGCGAACGACCTCGTGGAGCAGCTGGGGGCCCGCGCCGCGGGGTGCCGGCTCGAGCTCTCCCACGGGTGCCTCGCCCACCACGGCCCGAAGAAGGCGGCCGCGATCGTGCGCACGATGTCGTTTGCGGGCGACGATCCGCGAGGCCTGGTGCTCGCCGCGCTGGTCTCGGGTAACCTGACGGCGCCATGAACCGCATCGCAGTCATCACGGGGGGCGGGCGCGGCATCGGCCGGGCCACGGCCCTCGCCTTCGCCCGCCGCGGGCTCGATCTCGCGCTGTACGGGCGCGTGGCCGGCGATCTCGAGGCCGTCGCCGAGCAGGCCCGCGCCGAGGGCGTCCGGGTGCTGGCGGTGGAGTGCGACGTCTCCTCCGGCGCCGCGGTCGACGAGGCCGCCGCGCGCGTGCTGCGCGAGCTCGGGGTCCCCCACGTGCTCGTGAACAACGCGGGCATCGTCCACCGCGCCCCGGTCGAGGACACCACCGAGCAAGCGTGGGATCACGTGGTGGCGGTCAACCTCAAGGGACCGTTCCTCGTCAGCCGGTCGTTCCTCGCCGCGATGCGCGAGCAGGACGCCGGGCGCATCGTGCACGTCTCGTCCATCAGCGCGACCCTCGGCACGCCCAAGCTCTCGGCCTACTGCGCCTCCAAGTGGGGCCTCGTCGGCTTCATGAAGGCCCTCGCCGAGGAGCTCCGCGGCACCTCGGTGCAGACCATGGCCGTGCTCCCCGGATCGGTCGACACCGCCATGCTGCGCGGCTCGGGGTTCGCGCCGCAGATGACCGCCGACGACGTCGCCGCCACCATCGTGTGGACCGCGCTCGACGCACCCGCCGCCCTGCACGGCGCCACCGTCCCCATCTTCGGCGCGGGCTGACCGTGCTCGAGGTCCCGGACGACGCGCTCGAGGCGCTGCCGGTGTTCCCGCTGCCGCAGGTCACGCTGTTCCCCGGCGCCCGGCTGCCGCTGCACATCTTCGAGCCGCGCTACCGCAAGATGACCAGCGACTGCCTCGCGGGCCACCGCGCGATGGCGGTGACCCAGCTGCTCGGCCCCGGCCAAGGGGGCACCGATCCGCCGATCGCGATCGTCGCGGGCGTCGGCATGGTGGTCGAGGCGGAGCCGCTCCCCGATGGCCGCTTCAACCTGGTGCTCGAGGGGTGCGCGCGCGTGCGCCTGTTCGAGCTGCCCTTCGTCGCGCCCTATCGCCGCGCGCGGGCGCTGCTGCTCGGCGAGCTCCTGTCCGAGCCCGCGGGGGCAGAGGTCGCGGCGCTCTCGGCCACGGCGCGCGCGTTCGTCGCGTTCGTCCGCGCGCGCGACCCGGATTTCCGGTTCGTCGTGCCCGAGGCCGGCCTGCCCGGTCCGCGCCTCGCCGACCTCTGCGCGCAGCGGCTGATCCTCGACGCCTCCGATCGCCAGTCGGCGCTCGAGCTGCTCGATCCCGCCGCGCGGGTCTGCTTCGTGCGCGACGTCCTCGCCGGTCAGCTCGCGCGCCTCGGCGGACGGAGCGGGCCCTCGGCCGGAGCCAACTGAGTGCCGCGCCTGCACGTCTCCGAGCTCCGCGGGCTCGACGTCACCCGCATCGGTGGGCCCGCGCTCCGCGGCAACGCCGGCGCGCGCGCGTCGTTCGAGGTGCCGCTCGAGGCCACGCTGACCGTCGCGCCGCTGGTCGGCGAGGCGATCGCGCTCGGGGCCTTCCAGCGGGCCAAGTCCACGATCGATCTGCCGCGGCTCGACGGCTCGGGGATCTCGCTCGTGCGGCGCGCGACCGGCGGGCCTGCGCTCCGCGTCGGCCGAGGGCAGGTCCACGTCACCCTCGCGCTCACGAACCCCGCGGTGCTCGGCGGCGTCGCCGATCCGAACCGCGCGCTCAACCGCCAGGTGCGCCCGCTCCTGCGCGCGCTCGACGCGCTCGGCAACCAGCCCACCACGTTCGGGGGTCGCGACATCGTCCTCATGGGCGCCGCGCCGATCGCGTGGGTGGGGATCGGTCACGTGCGCTCGACCGGCGCGACCACCATCGAGGCCATCGTCGCGCTGTCGCGGTCGTTCGAGCTCGCCGCGGAGCTCGACCTCGCCCACGGCGCCATCGCGCCTCGCTTCCTCGGTCGCACGCCGAGCACGCTCGAAGCGGTGCTCGGCCGCGCGATCGACCCGGACGCCGTGGTGGGAGCCATCGTCGCCGCCTACGCGCTGCAGGCCGAGGACTCGGTCGCGACGGAGGCGCCCGCGAGCCTGCCGATGACCCGCGTGGACGCGGACGAACCCCCGTTCACGGCGATGATCGAGGAGGCGATTGGCCTGCTCGGCGCACGGCGCAGCGTCGAGGGGCGCGTCGAGCTCGGCGGCGATCTGTTCGCCTCCACCGACGCGCTCGCGGCCCTCGGTGACGCGCTCGCGACGTTGGATGCGGACGAGGCCGCCGCGCACGCGACGATCGAGGCCGCGCTCGAGGGTGCGCTGCTCCTCGGGGTACGCGACGTCGGCGCCTTCGCCCGCCTCGCCCGCGCCGTGTAGTCGCAAAAAGCAACGGGCCCCTGCCATCGCTGGCAGAGGCCCCTCGTGGGAGTGCTCGGTCGCGGATCAGTTCGAGAGGAAGATGGCTTCGATCTCGTTGCGGACCTGGTCTTCGGTCTGCGCGCGGGCGATCGCGATTTCCTTCACGATGAGCGAGCGCGCCGTGTCGAGCATGCGGCGCTCGCCGAACGAGAGCTGCTTGTCGGTCTTGAGACGGTAGAGGTCGCGCATGACCTCGGCCACGTCGTAGATCGAGCCCGTCTTGATCTTGTCCATGAACCCGCGGTAGCGGCGGTTCCAGGTCTGGTTGTCGAACGCGATGGTGCGCTCGCGCAGGATGTCGAAGATCTCCCGAATCTCGTCCTCACTGATGACGCTGCGCAGCCCGACCGCCTTCGCGTTCATCACCGGCACCATGATCTTCCGGTCGGTATCGAGGATGCGGAGCACGTAGAACCGCTGACGGTTGCCCGCGATGTCCTTCTCCTCGATGCTGACGACTTCGGCCACACCCTGAGCGGGGTAGACGGCCTTGTCGCCGACCTTGAACTGCATTTCGGTGCCAACGGACATAGAGAAGGTCTCCTTTTGCTTGATTCGCTTCGGCGGGCTTCGGCAGAGCTGGGTCACCAGCGCTGGCTCACCTGGCCGCGGCGATGGAAACGCGCCCCGTCCGATGCCGGCCCACGCAATGGGTCGCAGCAGGGAGGGAGCGCGTACGAGAGCCGCATACGTGGGGTCGATCCTGGGACGAGCCTTCGGAGCGACACCTGAGGGGGAATCCTCGCGGGAAGAGCGAAAACGGTGCTAGAGCGGCGCACGCTGTCGATGAACAGATGGTGGAGGGTCGTTGTTCCTTTGCTAGAAATCCTGCTTCGGACCTGCTCTGCAGCAGGGGAAGCGGAGGCCATCCGTGGAGACGAGAAGAGCCCGCACCGACCGTAGACGGATCGCTGCAGGCGGGCGCACTCTACTTGTTGGCAACGGCCGTGTCAACGAATTTTTGGTGCACTGCGTTGCTGTGTTGCTGCGGGGCTCACGGGGCGCGGAGGAGCTCGTCGGCGAGGCCCCAGCGGACGCCGCGATCGCTGATGACGATCTCGCGCGCGCCGAGGGAACGCGCGGCCTCCAGCAGGACGATGCCACCGGCGACGATGACGTCGGCGCGCTTGGCGTCGAGTCCCACGACCTGTGCGCGCGCCGCGAGCGGGAGCGCGGCGAGGGAGGCGATGCGCTTCTCGAGCGCGTCGAGCGAGAGGCGGGCGCCGTGTGGTGGAGACTCCTCGTAGCGCGCGATGCCCAGCTCGATGGCCGCATACGTGGTGGCGGTGCCCGCGATGGCTACGACCGCGTCGAACGGGCCCGTGGGCGGCTTCGGGGCGGCGTAGGTCTCCGACGCGGCCGCGTGCACCGCCGCGAGCGCCTCTGGTGTCGGTGGGTCGGTCGGGACGTGCCGCTCGGTGAGCCGCACGCTGCCGACGTCGTAGCTGTGCGCGAACACGATCGCGTCGTCCTGGCCGACGACGATCTCGGTGCTGCCGCCGCCGACGTCGATCACCGCCACGTGCGAGCCCGTGATCCCGAGCCCGCCGAGCGCGCCGCGGAACGTGAGCTCGGCCTCGCGCGCGCCGCTCACGATCTCGACGGTGCCTCCGAGGATCTCAGCCGCGCGGGCCCGGAACTCGGCGCCGTTCTCCGCGTCGCGCGAGGCGCTCGTGCCGACCGCCGCGACGCGCGTCACGCCAAGGGCGCGGGCCTCTCCGGCGAAGCGCTCGAGCGCCGCGAGCGTGCGCGCGATCGCGTCGGCGTCGAGTCGCTTGGTCTTGTCGACGCCGCGACCGAGGCGCGTGATCTCGGCCCGCTCCAACGCAGAGCGCGGACCATCTGGCCCGCGCTCGGCGACGAGGAGCAGCACCGTGTTGGTGCCGATGTCGAAGGCAGCGACCTTCTCGGTCACTCCACGTCGAGCTTCATCAGCTCGCTCGCGTCCGGGAGGATCGCGATCTCGACGCGGCGGTTCATCTTCTTCTGCTCCGGCGTCTGGGTGGCGCGCGTACCTGCGATCGGGTCGAGGTCGCCGTAACCGGCCGCGCTCCAGTGCTCGGCGGGGAGGCCTGCGCCGTCCTTCTTGAGCTTCGCGTCGGGCACGCCGGTCATGAACTGGTAGACCTCGCGCGCGCGCATCACGGAGAGACCGACGTTGTCCTTGAACGTGCCGGCGTACGGCGCGTTGTCGGTGTGGCCGACGATCTGGTACTGGCGCTTGAGGAGGTCGGGGTCGCTCTTGACGACGTCGGCGACCTTCATGAGCGCCTCCTTGCCGTCCTTGGAGAGCAGCTCGGAGCCCGGCGCGAAGAGCACGTCGCCCGGCAGATCGATCACGATCTGGTTGTGGCGCACGGCGACCTTGAGGTTGAACTTCTTGAGCTCGTCGAGCTTCTTCTTGAGCGCCTCGAGGCGCTTCTTCGCGGCCTCGAGCGCCTTGGCGCGGGCCTCGGACTCGGCGAGAGCCTTGGTGAGCTTGGCGCTCTTGTCCTTCTCGTCGCCGAACTGCTTCTTCATGTCCTCGAAGGCGGACAGATCCTTCTTGAGCTGATCGACCTCGCCCTGCACCTTCTTGAGCTCGGCCTTGCTCTTGTCGTGCGCGGCCTTCTCGGCGTCGAAGTCGGCGCGGAGCTTCTTCTCCTTGTCGAGCTGCGACTGCCACTCTTCTTCGCTGTGGCCGCAGCCAGAGAGGCTGGTGAGGAGAGCGCCACCCGAGAACGTGAGCGCCATCGAGAGGCCCATCGTGGAGATCCAGCGAGCGTTCATGGCGGGGGACGCTAACGAGGCCGACCGAGGGCGGTCAACGGGTTTTCGCAGCGAAACCGCCCCGGACTTGCGCTCGGACAACCTCGGCCAGGCGCCTCCACCAGAAGTCCACATAGGGCCAACAATTTTTCCACAACCCGCCTTGACAGGTACGCTAGGTGACGATATATGTCGTGGCACGTACTGCACAGGGAGGTACGACCATGGCTGCGAAGAAGGCTGCGAAGAAGACTGCTGCGAAGAAGACCACCAAGGCTGCGAAGAAGCCCGCCAAGGGCGCTGCTGCCAAGGTTGCCAAGCGTGGCGCCAAGAAGACGGCGACCAAGAAGGTCGCCAAGCGCACCGCTGCGAAGCGTGGCGCGAAGAAGGGCGCCGCCAAGAAGGGCGCTGCCAAGAAGACCGCCAAGAAGGGTGGGGCCAAGAAGGCTCGGCGCGCGCCGAAGAAGGCTGCTGCTCCTGCAGAAGGCCCGGTCGTCACGACCGCCGGTGGCGACGAATCGGAAGAGTAGTCTCCCGCTCTTCGTCGTTCACTCGCTCACACCGCTCCAACCCCATCGGGTTCGGGCGGTGTCGGCGTTTTGTGGCCTGGGTTCCGAACGCGGGGCATGACCGTTCCGGTCGTGTGGCAGGAACGGTTTCCAGTGGCATCGTAAGAATTGACCTTTGCCGTGGTTGCGCCATGCTGGCCGCTCACGGTTGCCTTCATCACGAGGGGTTGGATGACTCACGCTCGCCTTTCTTTCTCCGCGGCGCTCTGTGCGCTCGCCTTCAGCTCCGTCGCTTGCTCGAGCACGGAGACCTCTTCCACGGAGGACACGGGTGGAGAGGACACCGGAGCCGAAGACACGGGTGCGGTCGACTCGTCGACCGGTGACACCGGTGGCACGGACACGGGCAAGACCGACTCGAGCACAGACACGGGCACGCCGCCCACGGA
>JAEUKC010000463.1:0-4125 GCA_016794445.1 Myxococcales bacterium | reverse complement strand
GCGCTCAGGCCGAGCTCGATGGGCTCGAACGAGAAGCGGTATCCGATGCGCGCGTTGACGAGCGGGAAGCCGGGGATCTCGTAGCGCTGGTACTCGATCTCGCGGGTCGTGATGTTCACGCGCTGCTCGGCCCAGGTCTGCTTGCTCTGGAACCAGAAGTCGACCTCGGCGTCGAAGCCCATCTTGGTACGGACCTGCGCACCGGCGATGACCTTGTGCTGGCTCGTGCGCTCGTCCTTCACCGTCGCGACGCAGTTGCCGGTCGCGTTCTGGCTGACCTGGTTGAGCGCGTACGAGCCGTACACGTCGAGACCGGTCGTGGGGAAGGTTCGGACGCCGAGCTCGCCGCCGTACGAGTTGATCGTCTGGCAGTCGTTGGTGAACCCGCTGAACGCCACCGGGTAGCGCCCGGTCGCGTCGTTGTAGGTGCCGAGGCCGCCCGCGAAGCTGCTCGGGGTGAGCGAGCGCAGCGCGGAGAGCTGGAGGAGATCGCTGACGCGGTTGTAGTAGACGTTGAGCTCGACGTTGACGTAGTCGGACTGGTTGTTCTGGTAGCCGGCCTCGAAGCTCAGGATCTTCTCCTGGGTCACCTGCCCGGTCGTCTCCGAGAGCACCTCACCACCGCTGTTCGGCGTGGTCACGGGGAACGAGAGGTAGGACTCGAGGAAGCTCGGCTTGCGGAACGCGGAGGCGACCGAGATACGGAAGGCGTCGGCCTTGGTGCGCTTGTAGATCAGCGAGCCGCGCGGCGACGGGATGTACTTCGCGAGGTACGGCACGTAGTCCACGCGGAACGAGCCGACGAGGAGGAGCCCCGCGCCGGTGTCCTTGTTGGACCAGAGGTTGATGGTGTCCTGCAGGTACGCGTTGCGGTGGTGCTCGGTGAGGAACGCCGAGCGCAGCCACGGCCACGCGATGTCCTTGTATCGATAGCCGACGCCGATGCGCAGGTCGTGGTTGGTCGGGCCGAGCTGGAAGTCGTTCGCGTACTGGGCCTCGACGTCGACGACGGTGAAGCCGACGTTGGCGCGATACGAAGGGTCGCCGAGGTAGTACTGGTTCTGGCCCGCGATGGCTCGACCGGAGTTGACGAACCCGCGGAGGTTCAGGTGCTTCGAGGTGAGGGTGCTCGTGAAGTCGCCGAAGTTGACCTGGGTGGCCGTGTCGGCGAGCGATCCGATGCCGTAGAAGTTGCGGAACGTGCGCGAGAAGCCACCGCCGATGCCGAGCAGGTAGTCCTTGCCGAGGCGCCGCGTGAAGCGAGCGTCGGCGTGCATCGTCTCGAGCCCCTGGTCGCCGTTGGCCTGGAAATACCCGAGGTCGGTGCGCCCCGGGCCCGCCTCGCGCGACCACCGCGGCGCCTGCTCGTAGCCGGTGCTGATGCGGTACTTCCAGTCGTTGGTGGTGCCGGTCGCCCAGAGCGCGCCGCGGTAGTAGGAGAACGGCGCGCCGTTCTGGGTGCCCACGGCCGCCGAGACGCCGCTCTTACCCTCGCCAGGAGCGCGCGTGATGATGTTGACGACGCCGGTGAAGGCGTCGGCGCCGAAGAGCGCCGAGGCCGGGCCTCGCACCACCTCGATGCGCTCGATGTCCTCGACGTTGACGCTGATGATGTCCCAGAACGTGGTGCCGAGGAAGTCGAGGTACACGCTGCGGCCGTCGACGAGGACGAGCAGCTTGTTGGAGAGGCGGCCGTTGAACCCGCGGATGCTGAAGTTGCTGTCGGCCGCCGTGAGCTGCGCGACGTCGATGCCGGGGACGCGGGAGAGGAGCTGCGAGATGCTCGTGGCGCCCGAGAGGCGGATGTCCTGCTCGGTGATGATGTACGTGGAGTTCGGGGCGTCGAGCGGGCTCGTCTCGCCCTTGGACGCGGTGACGATCTTGGTCTCGTAGACGTCCTCGTCCTTCTTCGCGCCGAGGTCCTTCTTCTCGACCTTCTTCGCCGCGGGGTCTCCGGTGCCGGTGCCCGTGCCGGTTCCCGTGCCGGTGCCGGTGCCCGTGCCGGTTCCGGTTCCAGTGCCGGTGCCGGTTCCCGTGCCCGTGCCGGTTCCCGTGCCGGTACCGGTTCCCGTGCCCGTCCCCGTGCCCGTCCCCGTTCCAGTGCCGGTGCCCGCGGCGGCCGCGGCCGCGGCGGCCTTGGACTTGGCGAGGCGCGCCTCGAGGTTCTTGACGACGCCCTCGATCTCGTCCTTGTCGGGCGGATTCTCCGCGAGGTACTTGCGGTACGACGCGATGGCGTTCTCGAGGTCACCGCTCTCCGCGTACGCGCGAGCGATGTTGTAGAGAACGTTCGCGTGCGGGAGGATCTCGTAAGCCTGCTTCAGCTCGGAGATTCCCTTCTCGTACTCGCCATTCTCGATCAGCTTCATGCCGGTCTTGAAGTGGCGACGCGCTTCCTCTTTCTCGCCAGCGAACGCGCTGCCTGCGATCACGCTGAGCAGGCCGAACACCGCGATGCCAACACCCCGCCGCATAGAACGGAAGTCCAAGACTCCTCCTCGCTCCCAGGTCGGGCAACTCTGCTGCCCGTCCGTCCTCCGAATCTATCCGACTTCTCATCGTTGCGGGAACATTCCAGTAACGCCGGTGAGACAAAGGCCGACATGGCTCCCGGCGTGGACCGCCGGTATGCTGCGCGGCTCATGCCCGAGCCCGACCGCTCCGGTCGCGATCAGGACCGCACGGGAAACGACCCGCTGCTAGGTCGGGTCGTGGACGGAAAATTCGAAATCGAATCCCTGATCGGTCGGGGAGGCATGGGCGCGGTCTACAAGGCCCGCCAGAAGACCTTGAAGCGCCAGGTCGCCATCAAGGTGCTCCGGCCCGAGCTCCACGACGACTCCAGCTACGCCTCCCGCTTCAAGCGAGAGGCCAGCGCGGCCTCCCGCCTCGACCACCCGAACCTCATGCGGGTGATCGACTTCGGGCAGGACGGCGAGCTCCTCTACATCGCCATGGAGCTGATCGACGGGCGGGGGCTCCAGGCCATCCTCCGCGAGCACGATGCCCTCCCGCCCGAGCAGATCGTCGACCTGATGAGCCAGCTCCTGGCCGCCCTCGCGGCCATGCACGAGGGCGGCATCATCCACCGGGATCTGAAGCCCGAGAACATCATGGTCGTCCGCGGCAAGGACGACGACGGCCAGCCCATCGACGTCCTCAAGCTCTGCGACTTCGGCATCGCCAAGCAGGTGCCGGTCCAGAACGCCGAGGGCAACATGACCGGCGTGACCCACACCGCCACGCTCACGGCCACCGGCGCGCTGGTCGGCACCCCCGAGTACATGTCGCCCGAGCAGGCGCGGGGGGACGACGTCGACGCGCGGGGCGACGTCTACGCGGTCGGCGTCATGCTGTTCCAGATGCTCACCGGGCGGCTCCCCTTCAGGTCCGCCAACAGCATGAAGGTGCTGCTCGCCCACATCAGCGAGATGCCCCCGCTGCCGCACAAGATCCTCGCCACGGTCGACCCGCGGCTCGAGGAGATCTGCATGCGGGCGCTCGCCAAGGACCGCGACGAGCGCTTCAAGGACGCCCGCGAGATGCGCGCCGCGATCCGGGGCGTCATCGGCCTGCGCGACAGTCAGGTCATCAACGGCGCCCGGCGCCCTTCGCTGTTGCCGCCCCCTTCGACGCCGCCCCCGCCGAAGCACGCGCCCGACGCCGAGACGATGGCGCCCGAGGCCTCCAAGACCCTGCGCACCTCGGACGGCACCCTGCGGGCCGCGGTCGAGGCCAGCGTCGACCCGGAGCTGCGGCGCTCGTCGAGCGGCGTGGTCGCCAAGTCGTCGACCAAGGTGCCCGCCGCCGAGCCCCGCCGCAGCGACCCCCCGCGCGCGAGCGAGCCACCCAGGAAGCCGAGCGACCCGCCCGCCCGCGCGCGCCCCCAGCCCGCCCCCGCCGACCCGTCGCCGACCCTGGTGCCGCCGGTGGCCGAGGGGGGTAACAAGACCGTCTCCGCGCTCGTGGTCCTGATCGTCCTGCTGCTCGCGGTCATCGCCGTGCTCGTCCTCAAGAAGTGAGCGACCCCGTGGACGAAGATCCGCTGCTCGGCAGGACGCTCGCAGGCCGCTACCGGCTGATCGCCCGCCTCGGCAGCGGGGGCAACGCCGCGGTCTACCTCGC
>JAEUKC010000445.1:0-11044 GCA_016794445.1 Myxococcales bacterium | reverse complement strand
GGCGCGGCGCCGGCTGCGCGGTAGCCGAGGTAGCGCCCGAACGCGCGGGCCCCCTGGTTCCACTGCTTCGGCCGCCCGACGTAGATCGATTCGACGCCGCTCGCGGCGATGGTGTCGCCGAAGGCGATCCACTTCGGGTCCTTGGTCAGGTGGTAGGCGGCGCCGAACACGTGCCCGATGAGCAGGTTGAGGTCGGCGTAGTCGGAGCTGTCGTAGGGATCGGAGAGGCAGTTCCACAGGTAGCGGAAGGCCTTCTTGTCGGTCGTGATCGCCTTCGTCTCGTACCAGGCGGCGACCTTCTTCACGACGTCGACCACGCGCGGGTCGAGGGTCAGCGCGTGGTAGTCCATCAGCCCGTCCACGAGCAGCGAGGTCATGAACGGCGAGCCGCCGGCGGGGCCGTTCGAGCACTCGCTCGGGTCGGGGCGCACGATGTCGTGCTCGAAGGCGCCGCTCTTGCCGCGCGCTTGCCAGGCCACCGTGCGCGTGACCACGCTCTCGAGGGCGTCATTCACCTCCTTGCGCGGGTCGATCGCGTAGTAGGCCGAGAGTCCCATCAAGGGCCAGGCCATGTTGCGCTCGGTGACCTCGAGGGTCACCTCCTTGCCGCTCGTCAGCGCCGGCAGGTTGCGCCGGTAGGCCTCGCCGAGGCCGAGCACCGCCTCCTTGGCCGCCGGGTCGCCGGTGAGGAGGTAGTCGTCGAGCATCCCCTGGCCGAGCATGCGGCGCAGGACGCCCCAGTCGATGATCACCGAGGGGGTCCACCCGCTCGGCTGGCACACCTGGACCGCCATCGCGCGGCCCTCGTACCAGCGCAGCTCGTTCGCGCGATACCACACGGCCTCCTCGCGCGCGCGCCGGTAGTGGCGCGCGTCGCCGACGCGGGCGTACAGCTGGTACATGCCGTGCGGCGAGTCGTAGTAGGTGCGGTGGTTGGTCGTGCTCGCGCAGTTCGAGCCGAACGTGCCCCACGCGATCTTGCCGAGCTGCGACTCGAGCTCGGTGTCGTAGGTGGCGAACTTCTTGTTGGCAGCCACTGGCAGCAACACGCCGCTGACGCGGGAGCCGCTGAGCCAGGTGGCGGGCAGGGTCGCCGCGACCGGGCCGTCGGGGTTCGCGGCGAGGCCGGTCGCCTCCAGCGTGCGCGGCGCGCCGTATCGCAGCTCCCACGTGGCCTTCGCCGCTGCGGCGAGCGTGGTCTTGAAGGCGACGAGGACGCTGCGGAGCGACCCGTCGGCGGGCCACTTCGCGAGCACGGTGGTGGTGATGGCCACCTCGGCTCCCGCCGCGTCGAACAGGGCGAGGCTCTTGTCGCTGGCGAGCGCACCCGGCGGGAACGGTACGCCGAGCGAGACCACGGCAGCGGCCGCGGCGCCGCGGTCGGCCTCGAGGGTGAGCGGGATCTTGCCGCTGGTGGGCGCTGGTGGGGCGTCCGATGGCGGGGCGTCGCCGACCGGCGCGTCGGTCGCGCCATCGACCGTCGAGGCATCGCCCGCGTCGTCCACGGCGCCGTCGATCGGCTCGGCGTCGGGATCGGCGACGACCTCGCTCGACGAGCTGCAGGCCAGGAGGATGCACACGGGCAAGAACTGGAAGGCGCGCATCCGGCCAGTGTGTCACGCGTCCGGGCCCGCGCGAGCGGCCAGATAGTATCAACCATCGATACAATCGTGACTCGAGTGTTCTTCTGGCGCGTGGCGACGAAGCGGCCCAAGGTCTCGCATGCCTGCGAAACGAATCCGTCTGGACGGCGTACGCCTCCCCATGTCCCTCCCGCGTGGCCTTTCGCTCTTGCTGCTGGTCGCCTGCTCGTCGTCTCCCGCCTCCACGACCGACGACGTCGGCGTGGTCGGCGACGCTACCGAAGAGGTGCGCACGGACAGCGGCGCCCTCGATACGGCCCTTGTCGACACCGCCTCCCGAGACACGGACCCCGCCGACACCGCAGGCTACCCGCCCGGGCCCTACGGCAACGCAGTCGGGGACACGATCGCAGACCTCGCGCTCGAGGGCTACGTGCGCTTCGGCGAGACGACCGGGCTCGCGAAGGACGTGCCCTACGCGCCCACCTCGTTCGCGGACCTTCGCGCCAAGAGCCCGCAGAAGTGGGCCATCGTCCACGTCTCGGGCTTCACGTGAACGGCCTGCCAGGCCGCCGTGCGCGACCTCCTCACCGTCCGCTACCCCGACCTCGCCAGCAAGGCGGCGTTCGTCGAGCTGCTCGCCGAGGGCAGGCCGCTCCACACCGATCCGACGACCAAGGGAAACCTCGACAGCTGGGTGACGACCTACAAGATCCCCTTCACCACCCTGCGCGATCCGGACGGGGTGGGGCTCCGCATCGTCTCGGACTTCTCGCCCCGCGAGTGGACCTTCCTCGTGGAGCTCTCCACGATGAAGATCCTCTACAAGGGCAACGGCTACACCAAGGTGGAGGGCGCCTTCACCAAGCTCGCCGGCCTCTGACCGCCGGCGCCATCGGCGTGGAAGGCGTCGCCGTCCCGTCACCCGCCAAGCCATCGTGGAGGGTGCGTCGCGACCTCACCGCTTGATCTCGCTGCACTCCGCCCAGCCGGTGTCGCCGTCGTCGAAGGCGACGTGGACGAGCTGGTGGTAGATCCGGTCGACCTTGCCCGGATACAGCGTCGTGCGCGCGACGCTGAAGGGCGCCTTCACCCGCGCGCCGACCTTCACGCCGCAGTCGTCGTCCTTCGGTTCGGGCGGATCGTCCAGCGCGGGCACGAGCGTGGAGCCCTCCGCCCACACCGCCGAAGGATCGTCGAAGACGACGAAGGCGAACTTGCCGTAGGTCCGCTTGACCTTCCCCGGGTAGCGCTTTCCGTCCTTCGGCCACACGGCGGTCACCCGGAGACCGATCGGAGACTCCACGGTCGCGGCCGGAGGTGTCGCGGCCTTGCTCTTCGCCGTCTTGGTCTTCGTGGGCTTGACCTCGTCGTCGTCCTTCGCGCCCTTCGCCGACTTCGCCGACTTCGGTGCCTCGTCGGCGCCGGTGCGCTGGAAGAGCATGTTGACGAAGAAGGCCACCGGCAGGAGGAGCACGCCCCCCACGACGACGCCGAGCAGCGGCTTCCCGATGCTCTTCGGAGGTCCGTGCTGCTGGGCCCACGCGACCCGGGCAGCGGGCTCGAGGGCGAGGCGCCTCTCGCGATCACGGCGCGCCTGCGTGCCGATCACCGCGATGGTCACGAGGACGAGCGCGACGGTCAGGTTGATCACGAGGAGAGACGGCGCGAGGAACGACCACGCGACGGCCAGCGCTGCGAAGATCGAGGGGACGATCTGGAGCCACTTGTAGGCGCGCAGCGAGATCGGCGGAGGCGGCGGAGCGCGGGGATCGGGCGCACCCGCGACCAGCGTGCCCTGGGCGAGCGCCCCCGCGAGCCACGGAGGAAAGCCCGTCGCGAACGCTCCGTGGTGGGGGACGTTGTCCTTGGACGCCGGCCACATCAGTTCGCGCTGGAAGCCGTCCTTGCCAATCAGGCGGATTGCGGAGTGACCGATGATGGTCGGCGAGAAGGTCTCCGCGGAGGCGAGGTCGGCGAGCTCGAGGGCCTGCGGCGCGAAGACCTCGACGGGCTTTCCGAAGAGCAGGTCGAGCCTGGCCGGGAGCAGGAACAGGCGCTGGTCGGTGGCCACCGCCACGTAGTGGCCGACGTATGCGGACACGAGGAGCGGCACGAGCCGCGCAGCCAGAGGGATGACGTTCGAGACGAAGCCGACGCCCATGATCGATTCGCCCGCGCGCAGGAGCGGCGTCACGAGCGATCGGGCCTGGGCGTCCATGTCCATGGACGTCAGCTACCTCGCAAGGGGCTGCGGCCACCTAAAACGTGACCTAAATCGTGCGGGCGCTCCGGCTCGGCGCCTACTTGAGGGTCGGCGTGGCGTAGTAGGTGCCCCCCGGCTTCTTGCACATGCCGTCGCCGCTCGAATACGTGAAGCCCGCGCCGCACTCGATGTTCTCGGTGGAGAAGACCTCGTCGCCGTTGTTCTTCGAGCGCTTGCACTTCTTTGCGCTCGCGCTCCATTTCCAGTCGTTCATGAGGTTGTGCGCGCTGCAGGTGGGCTGTACGGCAGAGCCCCCTTCGGTCTTCTCGCAGTGGTACTTCCCGTTCGTCTCCTCGAGCTTGAACCCGGCCGCGCAGGACGGGCCCACGGCGCAGCTCGCGGAGGTGTAGGTGACCGCGCCGAGCGCGGCCGTCGAGGTGGTCGTGGTCGAGAGGACGGGCTTGTAGAACACCGTCTTGGCGGCGCGCTCGCACTTTCCGCTCGCGGGCTTGTAGGTGTAGTCGGACTTGCACGTGATGTTCTCGGTGGAGAAGACCTCGTCGCCGTTGTTCTTGGAGCGCTTGCACTTCTTGTCGCTGGCGCTCCACTTCCAGTCGTTCATGAGGTTGTGCGCGCTGCAGGTCGGGGTGTCGGTGTCGGCCGGGTACACGAGCTTGCACGCCGTCTCGCCGCCCGTGGTGACCTTCTCGGCGCCCGGGGGGCAGGCGACGTAGCGTCCGCAGCTGGCGGCGCTGGTGCACGCCGAGTCGGCCGATCCGACGCCGGTGAGGGTGAGGGCAGCGAGCGACGCGAGCGAGACGATGAGCTTGTTCATGGAGACCTCCGAGGGTGTGGACCCCTAGACGGTTCCGCGGCCCCGCCACATCACCGCGAAAGGACCGTTTTGGGAGCGCTTAAGGCGCGCCCGCGCGACGGCGCGTCCGGCGCGAGCGCCTGGCTCGCGCAGGCTCCGCCGCTTCGGGAACGGCCGACCTTACGAGCCCCTCGGAGGTGGCACGATGGAGCGGGGGCCGAGATCGAGCGCCCGCTGCGCGTGGTATCGTGCTGGGGTGTTCCTCGGGTGATGGCGCTTGAAGAACCAAGAGTGGCACGTCGCGGCTCTTGCGTTGGCCCAGCGGTTCGAGCCGGTTCGTCTGCTCGGCGAGGGGGGATACGGCGTCGTGTTCGAGGTGTTCGACCGTGAGCGCGGCGAGCGCGTCGCGCTGAAGCGGCTCCATCGTTCGACTCCCAGCGCCCTCGCGGCCTTCAAGTCCGAGTTCCGCCTCCTCTCGGGCCTCACGCACCCGAGCCTCCCCGAGCTCCACGAGCTGTTCGTCGAGGGCGGCGAGGGGTCGTTCAGCATGCAGCTCGTGGGCGGGTACGGGCTGCGCGAGTGGGTCGGGATCCCGCCTCAGGTCGTCCGGAGCGAGACCGGCACCGCGACGCTGTCGGGGGCCTTCCCCGTCCTCGATGGCGTCGCCGGGGCGCCTCTGCCCGGGCCGTCCAGCATCGACGCCACCACGGTCGCGCGGGTGCGCGCCGTCGTCCGCGAGCTCCTCGACGTCCTCGCGTTCGTGCACCGGTCCGGGCTCGTTCACTGCGACGTCAAGCCCTCGAACGTGCGGGTCACCCCGGAGGGCCGCGTCGTGCTCCTCGACTTCGGGCTGGCGCGCCCTCTGCGCCGCGCGGCAGGAGCGTTCGCCGGGACGCCGGCCTACGCGGCCCCGGAGCAGCTCGCGGGGACCGTCACACCGGCCTGCGATCTCTACGCCGTCGGCGCCCTCGCGTGGGAGCTCCTGGTGGGACACGCACCGTTCGGCACCGGCGTCGAGGCGGCGGAGAACAAGCAGCGTCGCGATCCACCCTCCCTGCGCGGACTCTTGCCTCCCGGGGACGACGATCTCGCCGGGCTCGTCGCCGCGCTGCTGTCACGCGACCCTCGCGCCCGGGAGGTCGCCGTGGGCCGGTCGCGCCCGGAGGTCGTGCGGGAGAGCTTCGTCGGTCGCGCGGACGTGCTCGCAGCGGTCGACGCAGCGGTCGACGAGCTCGCGTTCGGCGCACCGGTGGTGCTCGTGCTCGAGGGGGCCTCCGGGATCGGGAAGACCACGCTCCTCCACGCGATCGAGCGCCGACTCTCCGCGCACCCCCGGGGCCTCACGGTGCTGTCGGCCCGGGCGGCCCAGGGTGAGCACCTGCCCTTCAAGATGCTCGACGGCATCGCCGACGGTCTCGCGCCGCTACGCACGGCCGAGGTGGCGCATGCGTACGACGTGCTCGGGCGCGCGTTCCCGGTGCTCCGTGGGGCGAGCACCGCGCCGCGCGCCGTCGAGCCCGATCTCGAGGGCGACATGGCGAGCGCGCTCCGTACGGTGCTCGGGGCGCTCGGTCGGTCCGTGCTCGTGCTCGACGACGCGCAGTGGGCCGACGGAGACAGCGAACGCGTGCTCCGCGCGGCGCTCGCTCCACCGGGAGCGCCGGCGGTGCTGCTCCTGCTCGCGCAGCGCCCCTCCTCTGGCATGGACGTCACGCGGCTCGCCGCCGAGGTCCAGACGATCGTGCTCGGGCCCCTCTCCCCGGCGGAGACGCGGAGCCTCGTCGCCGCGCGCGACGGCGGAGGAGGCCTCGATCCCGAGCTCGTCGTGGCCGAGTCGGGAGGGCATCCGCTGTTCGTCGAGGAGCTGCTCTCGGTGGGGCGCGGGGCGGTGCCTCGCTCGCTCGACGAGGCCCTCGACGGGCGCGTCGCGAGGCTCTCCGCGGGGCCTCGGCAGCTGCTCGCCGTCGCTGCCCTCGCGACCGAGGCCCTCGATGGGCGCGCCCTCGCCGCGCTGGTCGCGCGGGATCTCGGCACCGTGACCCGCGAGCTCGACGCGCTGGTCAAGGGGCGGTACCTACGGCGGGTGGAGGGCCCGAACTCGGTTCGGTATTCGCCGTTCCACGATCGCCTCGCGGACGCGATCCGGCGCGCGCTCACCCCGGCCGACGCGCGCGCGATTCACCGCGCCTTCGTCGACCGCCTCGGTGAGCGCGAGATGACGCCGGAGGCGATGTGTCACCACTTTCGCGAGGCTGGCGTTTCGAGCGAGGCGGCTCGGCTCGCGGGGCTCGCCGCGGACCACGCCCGCGAGGCGATGGCCTTCGCGAGCGAGGCGCGGTTCTGTCGCATCGCGCTCGAGCTCACGCCCGAGGACCCGTCCGCGGCCCGTCGGCTGCGCGCGCGGCTCGCCGACGCACTACGGCGAGCCGGCCGATCCGTCGAGGCCGCCGAAATGCTCACCGAGCTCGCGTCCGACGCCGGCGAGGCTCAGGCGCTCGAGCTCCGCACGAACGCGGCGCGGCTCCTCATCGCGGCGGGCGAGCTCGCCCGTGGCCAGGCGCTGCTCGTCCAGGCGCTCTCCCGCTACGGAGACCGGCTCCCGCCCGCCCGGGAGACACAGGCGATCGCCGCGCTGTTGCTCGAGCGGTGGGCGCTCGGAGCGGCGCTGCTCCTCTATCGGCTCACGGGGTACCGGCCCCTCCCGGGCGCGCTGGACCCGGCTCGCCTCTCGGGCCTCCGCGCGTTCGCCGAGGGCCTCGGCATGATCGACAACCTGCGCGCGGCCGCGTTCCACGCACGCGCGGTTCGTCTCGGCCTCCGCTCGCCCGACCCCGTGCTCCGCGGTGAGATGCTCGCCCTCGAGTCGATCTTCGTCGGCTCGACCGGGAGGAGAGGGCGCGAGCGGGCGCGGGAACTCCAGGAGCTCGCCCTCGCTCCGTTCGGCGAGACCGTGCCCGCTCGCGTGCGCGGGTTCGTCGCCGCCGCGCGCGCGGTCCTGGCTCGCAACCAGACGCCGAACATGAAGAACCACGACGACCTCCGCGCGTGCGAGGCGTTCTTCGAGGCGCTCGGGGAGGGCGACGCGTGGGTGATCTGGAGCCTGCGCATCACCCGGGCTCGGTGCGCGCGGCTGATGGGCAACCTCGTCGCCATGCGCGCGCTCTACTACCCGCTCGTGGCGCGGGCGGAGGCCGAGCAGGACCTCTACGGCGCGGTCACGCTCCGCCGCGGTCACGCCCTGCTCCACCTCGCGGCGGACCGCCCCGCGCGCGCCCGGGCCGAGCTCGCGGCGTCGCGGTGGCCGAGCAGCCCCACGGCGTACCACAGCCAGGACTGGCTCCTGCTCGAGGCCCAGCTCGAGACCACGCTCTACGAGGGCGCGGTGCCGGCGCCGAGCGCCCTCGAGTGGAAGCGCCTCCGCCGCTCCGCGCTCCACCTCGCCGACACGCAGCGCGTGCTCCACAGGTACATGCTCGGCCGCGTGTTGCTCGCCCGCGCGTCCGCTCTCTCGCTCTCCTCCTTCGAGGAGCGGAGGGCGCTCGCCGAGGTGGCGGAGCTCGCGCGCGCGCTCGTGCGGGAGCGGGAGTCCCACGCGCTCGCGAAGGCGCGGGTGCTCCGCGCTGGCCTCGCGTTCCACCGTGGGGACCTCGACACGGCCCGGGCCGAGCTCCGCGCCCTCGTACGCACCGCGGCCCGCAGCGATCTCGTCTCGCTCGGCGCGAACGGCTCGTACGTCCTCGCGCGCCTCGTGGCGGGACCGGAGCGCGCGGAGCACCAGGTGCGCGCGCGGGAGTACTACCGCGCCCATGGCGTGCGGAACCCCGAGGCCTGGGCGCGCATCGACTTCCCCGGCTTCGCGCCGCTGCTCCGTGGCGGTCAGGGACCGTCGGACACGACGAAGTCGCCGGTGAGCGAATAGCCCACGCTCGCGCGGGCGATGACGCGGCGGAGGCCCAGCTTCCGGAGCGAGCTCACCGCGACGTACACCCGGTTCTTCGCCGCGTCGGGGATGATGCGCTCCCCGCGCCACGCCTTCTCGGCGATGGTCTCGGCGGCCAGGCTCTCTCTGCCTTCGCCGTGCGCCTCCACGAGGGCGGCCAGCACCGCGGCCAGGCGCGGCGAGGCCCGGAGGTCGACGCGGCGCCGATCCAGATAGAACGCCTGGCCCCCCCGGAGGATGCGGATCGTCGGCGACGTGGGGGTCTCCTGCTCGAGGCCGAGGGCGAGCGCGTGCTCCTCCTGCGCGGTACGCGCAAGGCGCTCGACGATCGTGGCGAGCTCCTTGACGTTCCCGGGGTACGGCCGCGAGGCGAGGTGCGCGTGTACGGTCGACGAGAGCGCCACGTCGAGACCCGACGCGCGGGCGAACGTCGCGACGAGGGCGGGCAGGTCGTCGCGGCGCTCGTCGAGCGAGGGCAGGTCCACCGTCCAGGTCGCGCCCACGGCCGCCGCGTCGCACCCGGCGGTGAGCAGCACCCGGCTCCGCCCGCGCTCCGCGGCGGAGAGCAAGACCCCGAGCGCCGTGAGGGCCTCCGAGCTCGCCGCGTCGATGCACTCGACCACGAGCGTGCCATCCGCGGCCGCGTCGACGAGGCGGGTCGGATCGCGGAGGGCCGCTTCGACCTCGCGAGAGGCGCGTGCGTCGAGCCACACGAGCGGACCCTCGGGGCGCGATCGCGCGTGAATGCGCGCCGCGACCGCGGTCCGACCGGTCCCCGGCGCGCCTCGGACGAGCGCGGTCGCGCGGCTCGCCGCGAGCGCTTCGATCTCGGCGAGCACCCGCTGGAACGCGTGGCTGTCCCCGACCAGCGCCGTGTCGGATCGGAGCTCCCTCCGCTCTCTCGCGCGGGCGACGAGGAAGCCGAAGCTCCCGACCTCGACGTAGTCCCCCACCTCGAGGCGGCTGCGCGCCACCTTGGCGCCCCGCACCCGCGTCCCGTTGCGGCTGCCGAGGTCCACCATCTCGAGCCCGCTCGCGCTCTCGACGAACTCGGCGTGACGGCGGGAGGCCTTGCGATCGCGGTGGAACAGCTCGTGGGTGTCCCGCCCGAGCACGAGGTGATCGGCGCGGAGCCGCCGGCCGACGGCCGCGGGATCCGGGGAGCGGAAGACGACCAGCCAGTGCACGAGTGGCAACGCCGAGTCTGGCCCACTGCTCGAGGTGTCGGTGGTGTGGAGAACGGGGGGGGCTCCCATGCCTCCAGCGAGCGTCGCATGCGCGGCGAGCGCCGCCAACCGCCGAGACCCCACCTCGATCCGAAACGCACCGGGCGCAAGGACGCGCTCACTGCGCGAAGCAGTAGAGGTGGTGCTTGTTGTTGCACTGCGAGTGCCAGCCGAACTGGCTCGCCCAGGTGAGGTCGGTCGCGCCGACCTTGCCGACGCTGCCGTCGAGCGAGCTCGACGCCGAGGCCCAGCCGGAGCAGTTCTTCGACAGCGAGAAGGCGTTGCCGGCCGCGTTGGCGTCGGTCCACACCGAGCCGGTGACCGAGTTGCCGAACTCGTCGACGTCGATGCCGTGCGCGAGCGTGCCGTCGACCAGGTCGCCCCAGTTGCTCGCGACCACGGTTCCGTTCGGGAGCACATAGGGGACGACGCCCTTGGCGAAGCGCGTGGCCGGTGCGCTCATCCACGCCTTGAACGTCCCCGGCAGGCCCGCCGCCGTCGCGGCCGCCTGACACTTGGTGTCGGCGCCAGGTCCGCCGGAGAAGCCGGGCAAGAAGGTCTCCTTGGTCGCGAAGACATAGAGCCCGTTGGTGCAGAGCGAGGAGGAGCAGACGTAGCCCGTCCCACACTTGGTCGCGCAGTCGCCGCAGCTGGACCACGCATCGAGCCGCGCCTCGCAGCCGTCGGTCATCGACGTGTTGCAGTCGGCGCGCCCTGGGACGCAGGCATGACCGCAGACCCCCGCCGTGCACGTGGGCGAGGCCGCCGGCGCGCCCGGGCAGACCTTGCCACACGCGCCGCAGTCGTTGGGATCGATCGCCAGATCGCGACACGCCCCCGCGCACAGCGTCTTCCCGGACGGACAGGTGGTGCCGCACGTGCCCGCGGCGCAGACCTCGCCCGTCTTGCACGCCTTGCCGCACGCCCCGCAGTGGCTCGGGTCCGTGGTCGTGTCGACGCACGAGGCCCCGCAGACGGTCGAGCTCCCGCAGTCGACGCAGGTGCCGAGGAGGCACGCTTGCTTGGCGGTGCAGCAGCCCGTGGCGCCGCACTTGGTGCAGGCGTCGCTGCCCGTGTCCGACACCGAGGTGTCCGCAGCGACCCCCGTATCGACGGCGCCAGTGTCGGCAGCGGTCTCGGCGGGCGCGTCCGTGCTGGCCTCGGCAACCGTCGTGTCGACCGCGCTGTCGAGCGCCGACGGGGAGTCGATGACGGTGGTGTCCGACGGGGTGTCCGTCCCCCCATCGGACGCGTCGTCACCGGCGGTGCCATCGG
>JAEUKC010000429.1:0-7916 GCA_016794445.1 Myxococcales bacterium | reverse complement strand
TTGCAGGGGTAGAAGCAGCGTGTGCGCGCGAGGGCCTCCGAACACTTCTCGTCACTGATCAGCTCTTCGATCGTCGGGCACCCAGGAGGGTTGCCGTCCTCCACCGCGCCGTCCCCGGCGTCCGACGCCGACGCATCGGGGTCCGGGTCGACGACCCGGCCGCAGGCGGCCATCACACAGAACCCAAGGCAGGCAGCCCATCCAGCGATGCGGTTCGACATGTCAGTACCCCCACGGGCTGGTGAGTGGCGAGCCCGAATGGACGCGCGAGCCGTCTCGCTCCATCGACGGAGAACCGCGACGGCTACTCGAGGTCCTTGCAGCCGGCCGCCGCGACGGCGGCCCCACCCACGGTGAGGCGCTTCTGCTCGGCCAGCTTGAGGTCGCGAGCCGGGCCGTCGGGCATCGACGCTTCGATCTCGGCCCGCTTCTTGTCCCAAGCTGCGCGGAGGGGCGCGAGGCACTTCTCGTGGGGCTTCTTGCCCAACGTGGTCTCGGTCTTGGGCGGCGCCTTTCCGGGCTTTTTGCTGGCGGGCAGGGCGACGACCACGGTCGCGGACGGCGGAGCGCTCGATTCTGCGCCGCCCCCACCCGGAGGCGTGGCTTCGGCGGTGCCGCGGACCAAGAGGACCGGGAGGAGGGTCAGGGCCAGGAGCCAGCGACGAGGACGGACTCGCATCAGCACTTCTCCGTCTTGTAGCCGCACCAGTAGTAGTTGGGGTCTTCGCGACGGCAGTAGGCTTTGCAGACCGTCCACAGGATATTGCCCCCCTTGCAGGGGTAGAAGCAGCGCGTGCCCGCGAGAGCCTCCGAGCACTTCTGGTCGCTGAGCACCGCTTCATACGTTGGGCATCCAGGGGGGTTGCCGTCCTCCACTCCGCCATCGCCTGCGTCGTCTGCGTCCGGCAGGGCATCAGGGACCGTGTCGGCCACCCGGCCACAGGCGGCCATCGCGCAGAACCAGATGCACACGCCCCATCCAAGGATACGCTTCCACATGTCAGTACCCCCACGGGTTGGTGAGCGGCGAGCCGCAGCGGGTCTCGCTCGCGTGGAGCCCCATGCAGATGTTCCGCTCCATCACGCGGAAGTCGTCGCCGTCCGCCATGAAGCCGTTGAACGTCCCGTCGAGGAAGCCGAAGCTGTAGAGTTCGCGTGGCGAGTCCTGGACGTCGACCAACATGTTGAAGAGTAGCCCCTTGAGGGCCGAGAGTTGCTGGTCCGACACCAGCGAGGGCGCGGTCAGACCCGAGGTGTAGTCGTGGACGTTGGCCTTGAGGACAAAGGACACGGGCGAGGTTGGTGTGAAGCTCGAGTCGATCCGGTTGGAGACGAAGAGCGCAGGCGCACCATTGAAGCCGTCAAGACCAGGCCCCTTCGGGACGAGGTAGAAGCTCCCACACAACCCCGATCCACAGGTGGTCGCCACGCTTCCGCTCGACGCACCGGCGTACACCGCTTGGAAGGCCAGCCCAGGCTTGCTGACGACTTTGTCCGTGAGCGCCAAGGGGGCGATGCGCTGCACCCACCGATCGTTGGCCTTGTTGTAGCAGTAGAAGCCGATGCGGTCTGTGGCGGGGCTCCCTGCGCGCGCCGACAGCGCGGCGCAGGGGACGCCGATATCCGGCCGCACGGCGAGGTCGCCATTGCGCGCCGGCCAGGTGGCGACCCCAGCCGTCATGCTGCCGTCGAGCGCTAAGGTGAACCCGCCTGCCTCGACGACCAACGCCGATGCGCTACTCCAGGTCCCCGCCGGAGGCCCGAGCCACCGGCGCGTGTGGCGACCGTACGAGCCTGAGGGTACGAGGTAGAACAGACCGAGCACTTCACTTGCGCCGCCGTACGTCGGGGAGGAGGGATCCACGTACACTGCCGAGAGCTCCACATCGTTGCCGAACGTGCCCGCGGACTCGACCGCCGACACGCCTGCGGAGAACACCGGACGGCGGAGCCCGTCGAGGGTGCTCGTCTTGCCGACGTGGACGACACCGTCGCTCGTTCGCAGAGCGAGGAAGACGTGGCCCTGGTAGGCATACGCCGACAGGCCGGTGATCTGCAACGGCATGGTGACGACCGTCGAAGCTTCACTCCATGGGTGACACGGCGTGAGCGGCTGGCCAGTCCCGGTGTTGCACGACCCAAAGGCGGTCGGCCCTGGCAAGAGCTCTGTCGCTGCGGCCTGGACGCTGGTGCCCGCCGCGTTCACGTAGAAAGCAATGAGTGCGCTCTGGAAGACGATCGCGTCCGGAGACACCTCCTTGAAGGTGCCGACGGCGGCTACCTTGTCCTGCTGGCGGCTCGGCATCCCACACTGTTCGTTGAAGTTCAGCGCCGAACGGATGACGCCTGTATCGAGCGAGCCGTTCCGATTCCAGTCGACGTCGCCCGTCGCACTCGTGAGCAGAAAGCTGTACTGGCTCCGGCTGTCCCCGAGCATCGTTGAGTCCGTCCCGAAGAAGCCCCCCACCTCCCCGACCGACTGAGGGTTCAGCACGGGGTACCGATTGTACGTGCCACGAGAGAACTCGAACGGAGGGTTGCTTGCGCGCGCTGACGCAGGCGCCCAGTCGTGCGCGTAGTTCATCAGGCTCACGTAGTTGGGCTTGCAGTTCAGCTTTCCCCAGGAGTCGTGACCCCAGTGATGGAGCCCCACGCTATGTCCGAGTTCGTGGACCACCCCGTTGGGGATCGGCCAGTCCGACGCACTCCACGCTGCCAGGCCCGCCTCGTAGCCGTTTGAAGGGGTGTGTGAGCCGCCGCCTTCGGGGTACACGAGCAAGTGTCGGAAGGTGTACTGGCGGCTCGGATCCAGCGTGCGTCCGGTCGCCCACTGTCCGCCTCCACCCCAGTTCCCGCACAGCGTGTGACCGTTCGGGCAGACCTTGCCGATGTCGAAGTGGACGTTCACGCCGTCGGTCCCGTCGGGGTTCTGTAGCGAGTAGGCGTATCCCTTCGAGAAGCGCTGCTGGATGAAGAGCACCATCGACTCCGGCAACGGATTCCCAGTGAAGGTGTCGGGCCAGCAGAGTCTGCCGTCGACGGGCGCGCACTTCTTGGGTGAGCCGACGCAGGTAGAAGCGGCATACCCGCTCGGGTTGCAGTCGGCATCGGTCGTGCACGCCCCCACCTTGCACCACGGCAGGCTCTTCATGTCTTGCTCGACGAAGAGGTCCTTCTTGTTAGGCCGCGCCCCCCAGGCGGGCAACTGCTGCGCGAGGCTGGCGTTTGCGTTGTCGATGCCAAAGATCTCTGCGTAGTCGTCGAGGCCATCGCGGTCCGTGTCAACGAGCAGCCAGTTGTTGAGCTTGCCGGGACAGTGCGACAACGGTGTGCTCGAGCGATCGCAACTACCGAGCGCAAATTCGAGCATCTGCCCCACCCCGTCCGCGTCGGCATCGTCACCGAGCCCGAGGTCGTTGGACAGCAGGTCGACGGGCCCCTCGCCAACGTACGCGCCGACGACCACGTAGTTCACCTCGTCCGCATTGCCGCTGGTCGGCGAGAGCTGATCCATGCGACCGACGCCGGAGTCGTCGTCGTACGACGTGATGCGCTGGACGCCGAGGCCAAAAAGGCCATAGAGGACGGTGTCGTACACTGCCCCATCGTCGAGATTGCGCATGACGGTCTGGTGGTGGGTCGCACCGTAGAGGGCGCTGTCGACCGGGACGGTGCTACCTCCGAACATCGCGGACGTCGTCAGATTGGTCCAACTCGGGTCGCTCGGGGTCGTGGCGCACCCCGCGACCACCTGCTGCACCTTGCCGGTGCCTCGCCAAGAGTGGTCGTAGGCATGGACGACGAGAAAATAGGTGCCCCCAGCACCCGCCGGCACACTGTAGCAGACCTTGGAGTCCCGCCCCGCAATGCCGCCGCCCGCGTCGTCGTCGCGCGCAAGCAAGTGCATCACGGGATCGGTCGCCGAGGAGTCGGCGCGCGTTCGGAACTGGTAGGTCACGCCGGCCGCCAGCGACAGAGCCTGCCGATAGACCTGGGATGCATACACGTCGCGGTTCACGCGCGAGACAGCCTTGCCATCGGCTGCCGCGACCAGGACTGTCAGCGCGCTCGCAAGAGCGACGACGAACCGACCGAGTGACCAACCCCCGCTACCCATGGTCCGACGGTATGCGATCAATGATGTCTGTCAAGCGCGGCTCGAGCGTCCAAAGGACGGGTCGACGGCCCACCTGGACCTCGAATGACGCAGCGCAATCCGGATCGTCAAGAAAGCGCACATAGGCCGACGTCGTCCGGCCTCCGGTCCGCCCGGACCTCTCCACTCACTCAGCTCAGCTCAGCTCTCAGGCGGCTCGGTCTGGGCGTATAGAACATTTGTTTATGCAGTCTCTGTGTCTGCGATATCTCGTTTATATGGCCAGCTATTCCCACCATTCGCACCCCGACTGATGCGAACCCGTCCGCCGGCTGCTTACCGCCCCGTGCTCGCCATCGCGTCCACCGCCGGCCAGAACCCGCGCTCCACGCCCGAGTAGTCCGCCTCCACGTCGAGGCGAGCGAGCACCGAGTAGAAGCCGAACTGCAGGCGGTTCATGAAGAGCATCTCCTCGGGCATGGCGAAGAACTCGTCCTCGTCGACCTTGCGCGCCGCGAGGGCCATCTCCTTGGTGCGCTCCACGAGCGCGGCCACGAACGCGCGCGTGAGGTGGTACGGGCGGTGCCAGAGCGGCTCGAAGCAGGTGCGCGTGTAGGCTACCGCGATGTCGAGCAGCGCGCCCGGCTTCGCGTTCAGGAGCCGCGCGAAGCCGTCGGCGAACATGCGCTCGTCGCGGGCCTGCGCCGCCGCGTGCATCACCCGCGCGAGGCGGATGTTGGCGAGCGGGATCGGCTGCACGCACCCGAAATCCAGGAACACCACCGCGCCGTCGCGGAACAGGTAGTTGCCGGGGTGCGGGTCGGCGTTGAAGTGGCAGTGCACGAGGTTGCCCTTGTAGACGAACCGCCACATCGTCTCGGCGAAGAACCTGCGCTCGCGGACGTCGGCCCCGCACGCCTCGTCGAACGAGGTGCCGTGCATGAACTCGGTCGTGAGCACGCGCCCCGTGGAGCGGTGGTCGTGCACCACGGGGATGCGGATGGTCTCGTCGCCCTCGTGGAAGCGCGCGAACATGCGCAGGCGCTCGGCCTCGAGCGCGTAGTCGAGCTCCTCGCGGAACCGCTGCCGCACCATCGCGAGCTGCTCCTTGGTCTTGAAGCGCTTGCCGGCGACGCTGCCGAGCACCACCTGCAGCATGCCCGCGTTGGCGAGGTCGGCGTCGATCGCCTTCACGATGCCCGGGTGCTGCACCTTGACCGCCACCTCGAGGGGCTCGTCGCGCGCCCCCTCGGGCGGCGCGATCCACGCGCGGTGCACCTGGCCGATCGACGCGCTCGCGATCGGCACCTCGTCGAAGCGCACGAAGAGGCGGTCGAGCGGCGCGCGCAGCTCCTCTTCGATCGCGCGCTGCACCTCGGGGAAGCTCGAGGTCGGCGTCGCCGCGCGCAGCCCCTTCATCGCCGTCTCGTAGGCCGCGCGCTGGCCCTCGGGCACCACGCCGTCGACGTAGCTCGCCATCTGCCCGACCTTGGCCGCGAGCCCGCGCAGCGTGCCGAGCACCTCGGCGGCGTGCTTGGCCGCGGCGGCCCCGTCGGAGTCGCCGATCATGCTCACGCCCGTGCGCAGACCGACGCCGGCGAGGCGGGCGAGCCGACCCAGGCGACCCTCGGGGAGCTTGCGTTCCTCCGTCATGGGGCGCGGACCATAGGGTCCGCCGGTGCCGCAAGCCAGCGCGTGTTGCTAGAGCGGGACGGCCTTGGCGAAATCGGCCTCGAACGTGGCCTTCGCGCGCGTGACGACCGCGCCCGTCCGGGTGAGGACGCCGACCTCCCGGTTCCTGTCGAGCGAAGCCGCGGTGAGGTTCACCGAGCCGAGGTAGACCTCCGTGCCGTCGACCACGATGAGCTTGGCGTGGAGGTCGGGGGTGGCCAGCACCTTGATGGTCGCGCGGTTGGCGCGCAGCGAGCCGAGGGTGGTGGAGGTGCCCGTGCTGCGACCGCTGCTCGGGGCGACGACGCGCACGGCGACGCCCGCCTCGATGCGGGTGACGATGTGGCTCGCGACCTCGGCGTCGGAGAACTCCTCCATCTCGATGTCGATGGTCTTGGTCGCGGCGTCGATCAGCGCGAGCAGGCGGGCGCGCGCGTCGATCGGCGAGGCGAGGAGCTTGCCGCCGGGGGGCGGCGTGGCCCCCGTGAGATCGGCCTCGAAGATCGCCTCGGCCTGCGCCACGTCGTCGGCGTCGCGGACCACGGCCGCGTACTCGCGGTTGCCGCCGACCCCCGCGTTGGTGAGGTTGAGGGTCATCACGTAGGCGACCACGCCGTCGACGACGAAGAACTTGGAGTGGGTGAGCGCGTACTTGCTGCTGGTCCAGCGCACGTCGACCCCCGCCGCGGTGAGGGTCTTGAAGGCCGCGTCGTTGGCGGTGGTGGCCAGATAGGGATAGTGCTCGAGGAGCACCTTCACGTCCTTGCCGGCCTTCTTCGCGGCGACCAGCGCGTTCACGGCGCCGTTGTCCGTGAGCATGTACACCTCGCAGTGCACCGACTTGCTCGCGTTGCGGATCGGATCGTAGATCGCCGCCTCGCCGTCCTCGGGCATCACGAGGAGCGAGACGTCGGTCGTGGTGGTGGAGGGGCTGTCGACGGCCCCGTCCACACCAGCGTCGACGGGCCCCGTGTCCTCCGCGGAGGACGACGACCCACACCCGACCACCAGGCCGAGCAGGCAAGCCGCGAGGCGGGAACGCAGGGGTTGGAGGCGCATGCCCCCTCACGAAGCCACGCCCGGGGGCGCTTGGCAACCACAACCTCGGTGCGCGAGGCGCTGCCGGCCCGCCGACGATCGAGTACAGGCTCTTCCATGTCCTCACGGCGTCGTCTCGAGCTGATCGAGGGTTCCAGCAGCAAGTTCTGGGAAATCGAGGTCGAGGACGACACCCACCTGATCCGCTTCGGCCGGATCGGCGCGGTCGGCCAGACCAAGGAGAAGGCCTTCGCCACGGCCGGGGTCGCGACGCGGGAAGCCAGCAAGCTCGTCGAGGAGAAGCTCGGCAAGGGCTACGTCGAGGTCGACCCCGACGCGGAGCCGAGCACCGAGAAGGCGCCCGTCGAGAAGGCGATGCGCACGACCCTCGTCGCGCCGCCAGGGCACGTGCACGTCGTGTTCACGCTGGCCGGCAAGCGGCTCGTCACCAACGACGTCGAGCAGAGCTTCTCGACCGCCGTCGCCGCGCGCGAGCACCTCGAGCACGTGCTCTCGCTGCGGCGTCGCGAGGGGTACACCGTCGCCTCGGTGGAGCCCGTCGACGCCAACGCCACCGCCGAGGCCCCCGACAACCTGCTCGCCATCGAGGTCGGCGAGCGCTGGCAGGTCACCTTCAAGGGCGACGGCAGCGTCTCGCCCGCGCGGTGCCGCAAGGTGGTCGAGCGCCTCGAGCGCGACGCGCCGCGCGCGGTGCAGGTGGTGTGCGATCTCGGGAGCCCGAGCGCCTGGTCCAAGGCGATCGCAGGGCGCTCCCTCCCCTCGATCACAGCCTTCGTGTTCGACACCCCCTCGCAGACGCAGGCGCGGCAGGCCGAGAACTCGATCGGCGATCTCACCGCCACCCTCGTCGCCTGCCCCTCCCTCGAGCGGGTGTTCGCGAGCGGCAAGCTCGTCCTCACGCGCTGCTCCCACGACGCGCTGCGCGAGCTCCACCTGCTCGGCGATCCGTTGCTCGCGGCCACCCTCGCCGCGCTCGGCGGCTCGACCTTCCCCGCGCTCGAGCGGCTCGTGCTCTCGCTCGCCGCCGACGCCGGGCCGGGCCCCGATCGCGCGGCCGCCCTCGCGCTCCAGGGGCTCACCGCGCCGCGCC
>JAEUKC010000425.1:0-5542 GCA_016794445.1 Myxococcales bacterium | reverse complement strand
GGCGCGGCGCTCCTCGCCGGCGCGCTGGGCCGCGCGCGCCGCGTCGGTCTCGAGCAAGAGCGGCGGGACCGGCACCGGCTTGCGGTCGATCGCGTCGATGGCGACGAAGGTGAGCAGCGCGCGCACGCAGGGCCAGATCTTGCCGCTCGTGGACTCCTCGCCCGAGACCACGACCTCGACCTCCATGCTCGTGCGGAACGTCGCGGTCACGCGGCCCTCGAGGCGGGCCACCTCACCGACGCGCACCGGGTGCTGGAACACGAGGTCGTCGACGAACGCGGTGACGACGCGTTGCTCGGCGTGGCGCTGCGCACAGACGGCGCCGCAGAGGTCGACCCAGGACATGATGGTGCCTCCGAACACCGTGCCGAGGGCGTTGGCGTGGCTCGGGAGCACGAGCTCCGTCATGTGGCAGACCGAGGCCTCCGAGGATTTCGGATTCATGGGGCTCCTGTGCCCCGATCGGCGGCGCGCAGGAAGGCCTCCCGGAGCGCGCGGACCTCTGCCGAGACGTCGCCCCGACGGACCACCCGGACCAGGTCGAACGGCGTGCTCTCGAGCTCGGCGGTGAAGGTGGTGAGCACGCCGCCGCGGGAGACCAGCACCTCGACGGTGGTGTTCGGGGTGTGGTCGGCGAGCACGGCCTCGACGCGACCCTCCACCCGCACGCCATCGATGGCGACGAGCTCGTCGCCCGGGTCGAGCCCGGCGGCGTGTCCCGCGCGCCCACGCAGGACCGACGTGACGACCGTGCGCCCGTGGTCCTGCCTGGTGCGCACGCCGAGCGAGCCGCGCGAGCGCTTGCGTTGACGCACCACCTCGAGGCCGATCGAGCCGAGCACGGCGTCGATCGGGAGCTCCTCGGTCCCGCGGAGCCAGGGGTCGAGGACGTCGCGCAGCGGCACTCCGGCGACGTCCTCGAGCGTTGACTCCAGCTCGGCGTCCGAGACCGGGCGCGCGGGGCGCCCGAAGCGGTCGTGGAGGGCCACGAGGAAGTCGTCGAGCGAGCGGCCACCCGCGGTCCGGACGCGGATCGTCACGTCGAGCAGCAGGCACACGATCTCCCCCTTGAGGTAGTAGCTGACGGCGGTGCTCGCCGTGCTCTCGTCGGGGCGATACGCCTTGATCCAGGCGTCGAACGAGGCGTCGGCGAGCGACTGGCGCCGCCGGCCCGGGGTGTCCTCGAGGCGCCCGATCTGCTGGCCGAGGTGGTCGAGCCACTCGTCGTCGGTGCACACGGCCGCGAGGCGCAGGAACCGGAAGTCGAAGTAGCTCGTGCCACCCTCGAACCACCAGAGCGCGCGCGTGTACTGCTCGCGCTCGTAGTCGTACGGGGTGAGCGCCGCGGGTCGGATGCGCTTGACGTTCCAGGCGTGGAGCACCTCGTGCGCGATCAGCGAGAGCGTGTCGAGGACCGCGGCCCGGTCGTCGTAGGCCGCGGCGGTCAGCGTGAGGACGGCGCCGTCGCGGTGCTCGAGGCCACCACGGTTCGGCGCGGAGTCGAGGAGCACGAGCGTGTAGCGCGACCAGGGGACACCGCCGAGCAAGGCGGCCTCGGCCTCGACGATCGCACGCAGGTCGCGTTCGAGCTCCGGGCGCTGCGCCGTCGGCGCGCGACCGTGGGTGTCGACGACGAACGGGCGGCCGGCGAGCTCGAGGGTCCGCGCGGGCGTGGCACAGGCGTGGATCGGCGCGTCCACGAGCGTGTCGTAGTCGGGCGCGAAGAACTCCCCGTCGAGCTGCTCGAGCGGCGTGACGACCTCCCAGCCGTCGGGCACGGCGACCGCCACGCGCGCGCCCGCGTCGCGCGCGTGGGCAGCGAACAGGAAGGTCGCCGCGCCGGTCACGAGCAGGTGGTGCGCGTCGACGTGGTTGGTGCGGACCGTCAGGTCGTTCGCGTACAGCGTGTAGGCGACGGTGACCGCGGCGGCGCCGTCGTGCCACACGTGCCACGCGTTCTTGCGGACCTTCTCGACCCGACACGCGCCGGCGCGGGTCGCAGCGCCGAGCGACTCGACGTGGCGCGCGTATTCGCGCACGAGGTAGCTGCCGGGCGTCCACACGGGCAGGACGATCTCGAGCGGGTCCGGCAGGCTCTCCGCCTCGAACGTGCTGCGCACCGACAGGAGGTGCCCGCGCGGGTCGGGTACGGCGAGCGCGTGGTGGACCCGAGGCGGCTCGGACAAGGGGGTCGCGGCAGGCTACCACCGAGGGAGCGCCCCGTCGCGCAAGTGCTCGGATTCGTTCCACTTCGTGACGCGCACATCTCGACGAGATTCGGGTAGACTCGGCCCTCCATGGGTGACCCGAACCTCGCTCTCGCACGCGAGAGGATTGGGTACGTCCTCAAGGACCGATGGAAGCTCGAGGAGGTCATCGGCGTGGGGGGCATGGCCGCCGTGTACGCGGCGCGCCACCGCAACGGCGCGCGCGCGGCCATCAAGCTGCTCCACGGCCCCCTCAGCGAAGACGTCGTCGTGCGGGAGCGGTTCCTCCGCGAGGCCTACCTCGCGAACTCGCTCGAGCACCCCGGCACCGTTCACGTCCTCGACGACGACGCCGACCCGAACTACGGGCCGTTCCTCGTGATGGAGCTGCTCGAGGGCAGCTCGGTCCTGGACCTGCTCGACCGCGGCGTGGTCTTCGACATCGGCGGCGCGCTCGACATCGCCGACCAGACGCTCGACGTGCTCGCGACCGCGCACGACAAGGGCATCGTCCACCGCGATCTCAAGCCCGCGAACCTGTTCGTGTGCCGCGACGGCGTGGTGAAGGTGCTCGACTTCGGCATCGCGCGCGTGCTCGAGTCGGGGGCGGCGCGACTCACCCGCACCGGCGTGCCCCTCGGGACGCCGGCCTACATGGCGCCGGAGCAGGCGCGTGGCCTCGGGCGCGAGGCGGACGGGCGCGCCGACGTCTACGCGCTCGGCGCGACGTTGTTCCGCATCCTGTCCGGTCGCCACGTCCACGTCGGGCGGGGGGCCGAGCAGATCGCCAAGGTCGCGACGATGCGGGCGCCAGGGCTGCGCGAGGCGGCGCCGCAGCTGCCGCCCATGCTCTGCGCGGTGATCGATCGGTCGCTCGAGTTCGAGCTCGAGCGTCGCTACGGCAGCGCGCGCGAGATGCAGACCGACGTGCGTGCCCTGCAGGTCGGTGACACCCCACCGCTCGCCTCCATGCCCCTGCCACCGGCCGGCGCAGTGCCGGCGCTGCCGCCGCTCGCGCCGCGGCCGCGCAAGAACACGGGCGCCGGGTCGCGCCCCGGCACGGAGCTCAAGCCCACGTCCGCAGGACCGACCCCGGCCAGTGAGCCGCGTGACGCCGTCGCGGCCCTCGCCGAGTCGCTGCGCCAGCGTGCACGCGACGAAGCGCGTCGCCCCGACGCGTTCCGGATCGAGCCGGTCGAGGCCGACGACGAGGACGAGGAGGACATGCCGACGCTGGTGGCGGCGCCGAGCGAGATGCCGGTGGGCATGCGCCCCGAGGCCTACCGGCCGGTGCCGCCGAAGCCCAAGATCGCGCCCAAGAAGGCGTCGCCGCCGCTGCCACGTCGCGCCCCCTCGCCGACACCGCAGGCCGGCATCCCGATCACGGGCTACGAGGCCACACCGGCCGATCTGCGCGCGTCGACCACGCGGGGCCTCGCCGCGGCGCAGGCGTTCGCGCTCGTGCCCAACGTTCCGGTGCCGCGGGCGGTGACGGTGCCCGAGATGGAGGCCGCTCCCCCGCCTCCTCCCCCGGTGCCGCTGCCGCCCGACGACGCGGCGCCGACCATCGGTGGCTACGTGTCGACGAGCCGTCCGCTCGAGTCGATGGCACCGGTGCCCAGCACGCCGCTCGGTCCGCCGCGGTACGTCCCGCCGACCGCGGTCAACGTGGCGGGATGGAACATCGGCCCGACGGTGGCACCGCCGGCAGCGCCCGTGCCCACGTCCGTCCCGCAGTCCCTGCCGCTCGTGCCCTCGACGCCCGCGCAGTCGACCAAGCGCGGAGGGATCTTCCTCGTGATGCTGCTGGTGGTGCTGGCCGCGATCGCGGTGGGGCTGCTGGTGGCGCGTTTCCTCTAGTCTGCGAACCAAGCGAGGACCCGGCGATGCGACGCTCCTACCCCTACGGCCTGCTCCTCACGCTGTTCGGTTGCGATGCGAAGGAGGCGCCGAAGCCGGCGCCGGCCGCCTCGGTCGCGCCGAGCGGCACGCCTTCGCCGACCGTCTCGACGAGCGCGCCCTCGCCGACACCCTCGCCGGCGCCCTCCACGAGCGTGACACCCCTGCAGCTCTGCGACCGGTACGTGGCGCTCTCCGACCCGGACAAGAAGCTCGACGAGAAGGCGCAGATCGCCAAGCACAAGCGCTGCGTCTCGCGCGCCGAGGGCCTGAAGACCGCCTCCGCTTCGGCCTATGTCTGCCTCGTGAACTGCACGCTCGCGGCGAAGGACTACGCGACGGCGCGCAAGTGCCGCAGCGGCTGCACGCGACTCGGTGGAGACAAGGGCGGGATCGAGGGCGGCAAGCTCGGGGGCCCCCCGGGCGGAGCGAGCGGCGGCGCGCCCGACGCCGCGGCGGACGACGACGACTGAGCTGGCTCGCTCCGTTCACTTGATGGTGGAGCCCGTCACGATCGGGTCGCCCTTGGCGAGCACGAAGATGCCCGGGAAGCCCTTGGTCTCGAAGCCCGCGCTCGGGTTGTCCTGCAGCACCGAGTCCTTGATGATGAGCGTGCCCGAGCGGTCGTTGCTGACGAAGAAGATCGCCCCGCCCCCCTCGTTGGCCTTGTTGTGCTCCACCCGCGCGCCGCACAGCGTGAGGGTGAACGTGTTGCCGTCGTTGTAGATGGCGCCGCCGCTGCCGCCCCCCGGGGTGCCCGACTTGGCCGGGTTCGCGCCCTTGCCGATCGCGCGGTTGTAGGAGAGCAGGCTGTTGATGACGGTGTACGAGACGCCGATGCTGCTCAGCGCGCCACCGTTGCTGCCGACGTTGCCGAGCCCCTCCTTGCCGCCGAACGTGCTGTTGACCACGTAGACCGGCCGACCCTCGAACTGGCTGAGGACGCGCACCGCGGCGCCGCCGACGTCGGGCCCCACGTCGGCGCAGGTGTTGCCGAAGAAGCGCGAGTTGACGATCTTGAAGCGCCCCCCGCGCACGAAGATCGCGCCGCCGGCTTGCTCCGTGGTGGCGCCCTTGGCGTTGCCGTCGACGAAGGTGAGGTTCTGCACCGTGAGCTGCGGGTGGTCCTGGTTCTGGCAGTGGGAGGTCGTCCACTTCTGCTTCTCGTCGCAGGTGTTCTGGTAGAGGATGCGGGTCTTGCCGCCGCCGCTGAGGGTGACCTTGCCGCCGCCGTCGATGACGATCTTGGGGCCGGTGTCGTTGAAGATCCGCGCGGGCTCGGTGAGCGTGATGGTGACGGGATCCGGCCCACAGTTGAACGTGACGACGCCGCCCTTGGCCACGGCGGCGACGAACGCGGCGCCGGTGCAGCTCTCCTTGGTGCCGGTGCCGACGACGGTGCGCGGCGTGGTCGTGTCCTCGGCCTTGGCCTCGGC
>JAEUKC010000390.1:0-20950 GCA_016794445.1 Myxococcales bacterium | reverse complement strand
GGCCTGCGAGCCACGGGCGAGCCGTTCGGGAAGCGCTCGGGATGTTCGGCGTAGGCGCGATCGAGCGCGAGCTGCCGACGCGCGGCGATGGCCTCGACGCGACCGTAGTAGACGTCCGCGGGCGCGAAGAGGGCGATGCCGCTGTGCTGGTGAACGTCGTTGAACCAGCCGAAGAACTGCTGGCACCATGCTCGCCCGTGGAGCACCGACGCGAAGTCACCGGGGTAGTCGGGCTGGTACTTCAAGGTCTTGAACTGGGCCTCGGAGAAGGCGTTGTCGTCGCTGACGTGAGGCCTGCTGAAGCTGCGTACGACGCCGAGCCCAGCGAGCAGTTGAGCAAGCCCATCGGACCGCATCGGGCTCCCGCGATCGGCGTGGACGGTCAACGCATTGGGCGCGATGTCGTGCCGCGCGATCGTGTCGGCGAAGAAGTGCTCGGCGTGCGCCGCGTTCTCCTGCTCGGCAAGCATCCAACCGACGACCATGCGGCTGAACAGATCGATGGTGACGTACAGGTAGTAGAAGACGCCAGGAAGCGGGCCCCGCAGCTTGGTGATGTCCCAGGTCCACACTTGATTCGGCGCCGTCGCCTGCAGCGTCGGCTTGGCGTGGTTGATCGGCAACCGCTGCGCGCGGCGCTCGCGGCTCTCGCCCTGGGCGGCGAGCACGCGGTACATCGTCCGGATCGACGCCATGTAGATGGACCGCGAGAGCAGCGTCGCGTAGACCTCGTGCGGTGGCTGGTCGCCGAACTCTTCCGAGTGCAGCACCTCCAAGAGCGCTGCCCGCTCGTCATCGCCGATGCGGCGAGGGTTTGGCGCGCGGACAGACATCGCCGGTGGTGGCGTGGGTCGGGTGTGGCGGTAGAGCGTCGCCCGGCTCACGCCGAGGACGAGGCAGGCTTGCACGACGGACACCGTTGGATCGATGAGGTCCTCGATGGTGTCCATCAGCTGTTGTCCAAGTTCCCGAGGGCGATCCCCAGGATCTCCGAGGCTTTTTTGGAGCGCGATGAGCTTCTCGGCGACGGACAGCTTGGCTTCGAGGCGAGCTGCGCGCTTCTCGAGCTCCACGATCCGGCGATCCTTTGCATCCAGTTTCGGCGCGCGGCCGGGCTTGCGGGCCTCGAGGCCTGCGCTGCCCGACATCGCGAGCTGCTTCCTCCAGGCCGCGAGGCGCGAACTGTAGATGCCCTCGCGCCGCAGGAGTGCACGCACGTCGCCCCGCTCGGTGCAGGCAGCCGCCTCACGAACGATGCGCAGCTTCTCAGCGGCCGTGAAGGTCTTGCGTCGACCTGGCCTCGGCACGCTCTCGACGGCCACGCCGCTCGCGCTCCCAGAC
Organism: Myxococcales bacterium; assembly: GCA_016794445.1. Lineage (GTDB taxonomy): Bacteria > Myxococcota_A > Polyangia > Polyangiales > JADJMO01 > JADJMO01. Next base: position 19,609 of record JAEUKC010000390.1, on the reverse strand, counting down.
GGGCTGTGCGAGGACGTCAGATCGGTTTTCAGGATTCGGAGACGAGAAGGCTTGGGCACTGGTCGGGTCTTTTCTCCGCCCTCACACTACACGGATATCGAGAAGAGGCTGTCTCACCCCACGTTGGCACAGGGGGGGGCGGCAGCCGAAGCGGTCGGCCCGACCGTTGTGAGCCGATGAGCGTCCACACCGAGGTCACCCTCCACGGCGGTCGCTCCGGCAGGCCTCGATGACCGAAGTCATGTCACGAGCGCCAGCCGCCGAGATGTCCTTGCCCGTCGTCCACGTCCCGGTGAGATTCCCATCATGTCGCCTCGTGAAATCCTCGTCCTCGGCGCTGGTCTCGCGGGGCTCTCGACCGGGATCCATCTGCTCGAGGGCGGGGGAGGCCGGCTCCAGGTCCGTGTCCTCGACCGCGGCCATGTGATCGGCGGCAAGGCGTCGTCGATGCCGCACCGCGACCCGTCCTCGGGCCGGACCTTCACCGTCGACCACGGCTTCCACGTCTTCTTCGACTACCCGAACCTCGGCGCGCGCCTCGAGTCCCTCGGCGCCACCGGAGGCCTCACGCGCAAGCGTCACGACGTCCTGATGTGGAACGCAGGTCAGGTCCGCCGCCTGCGGGCGCTGCCCCTGCCGAGCCCTCTCCACCTCGCGCTCGCGGGCGTCGAGTCCCGGCTGTTCGGCCCACTCGACACCCTGCGGGTCTCCCGCGTCATGCTCGAGATCTTCCTCGTCGACATCCCCCACCTCACGCCGTCCGAGCTCCGCGCGCTCGACGCCGTGTCGTTCGACGAGTGGGCGCGCGGGCGAGGCTTGACAGACGAGCTCCTGCGCAGCTCGTTCTTCCGCTTCGTGCGGCAGTCGGCGTTCATCTACCCGCGCGCGATGTCCGCGCTCTCGGCCATCGCAGCGATCCAGCTCGTCGCCCAGAGCTACGACGCCGTGTCGTTCCGATACGTGGAGGCCGGCACCTCGGAGTCGCTCGTCGAGCCGCTGCGTCGCCACTTCCTCCGCTTGGGTGGCCGCATCGATCGCTTCCAGCGGGCCCAGCGCCTCCAGGTGGTCGACGGCGCCGTCGATTCGGTCGTGGTCGCCGACAACCGTCACTACATCCACGCGGCCGACGCCAGCTCCGGGTTGCAGTCCAACTACCACAGCGTCGAGACCCCCATGGCACCGCCGCCCGCACCCGCCGTCGTGAGGGCGGACTACTACGTGAGCGCGCTCCCCCCGCGCGATCTGGTCGACATCCTCCAGCCCGCCTCGCTCGGCCTCCCGTACTTCGGCGGCATCGCCGCCCTCGAGACGCAGCGCACCATCGCCTTGCAGCTGTGGTTCGACCGCGTCGTCTCCCCACCCGAGGCGGACACCGCCATCGTCGGGCTCCCCGGGCCTTTCTCCACGATGTGTGACCTGCGCCGCGTCCAGCGTCACGCGGAGGGGCGGGGCTCCGTGGTGGAGTTCGTGGGCGAGGACGGCCCCTACGCCACCGAGCCCGACGCCAAGCTCCTCGACGACGCCATGGCGGTCCTGCACGCCGTGTGGCCCGCCTCGGTCGACGCGGTGATCGAGCGTCGCTACTTCCACCGTGGCAACCACGATGCCTTCTTCCTCACGACGCCAGGCAGCGACGCGCGCCGTCCTTCTGCGGCCTCGCCGTACTCGAACCTGATGCTGGCCGGGGATTTCACCCAGACCGAGTTCCGCGTCATCAGCATGGAGGGAGCCTGGATCTCGGGGATGCGGGCGGCCAACGAGGTGCTGCGGCGTGAGGGCCTTGCCGAGGTGCCGGTCTGCTCGATGCGGGGCCCGGGTGGCCTCCTCGGCGTGGCGCGGTGGGTCCGTCGTCGGCTCGGCGCCTGGCTCTGATCTGAAGTGCTCAGTGGCGGGCACTCGCACGGCGTGTGGTCCGGCTGGAGGCGACTCGTCGCCGACGCTGTTGACACCCAAACAAGCGGGTGGCGTCATGCGGTCATGCGCCTGATGGCGGCGGGATTGGCCCTACTCGCCTTGCTCGGCGGCTGCCGGCACCGGCGCTCTGTGCGTTCCCGCCACGCGATCGGGACGCCGCTGGCCGTGGCTGCCCCGATCGCACCATTCGTCGACGCGACGTGTCTGCTCGGCTACCGCCTCCAGGGCGGGACTTTCTGTGTCGAGCCTCACGCGGTGGTTCTGCGTCGCGCCGAGCTGCCGGATGTGTGGCTCCCTCGCCGAAAGATCCTCGACGTCGCAGCTCGCGCGATGGCCTTTCTCGGTCCGTGCGAGGGCGAGGGCTCGGATGCGTTCTGCGTCGTGTACTCCGATGGGACCAAGGTGACGCTGGCCGCGCCTCGCGGGTTGGTCGGCATCCGAGGCCTCGTGCTCGTCGACGCAAGCACGCAGATCGTCAGTGACGAGACGGCCGTCTTCGTTGTCAGAGATGGGAGGGTCGCACACATCGAGCCGCTCCACGCGGGGCTCTCTGCCGACCGGACCGGCGTGGAGCTCAATCGCTGGAGTCACGTCACAGAGGGTGTTCATCGGGATGCCCGTGGCCTCGCCATGGCCGTGACCAGACACCACGATGGCGACCCTCTGACATCGCGCGTGCGGTTGTCCGTCGCGCGTGATGGTGCGAGCATCCGCTTCTGGAACGGCAGCGAGGGGCCCGACGAATCTGGCGCGTCGATGTGCCGGGTTGGACGCGGCTTCTGCCGCCGCGCCGCTGCGGCCGTGTTCGGGTCATTGCCGGTCGAGGCATTCAAGCTCGTCGACGCCGGTTGCGCGAGTGGTGATCGCTTGGGCTGCCTCTCGGCGGGTCGCATGGTCGATCGTGGCTATGGCGGACGACGCGAGCGCGCGTTGCCGTATCTGGAGCGGGCATGTGCGCCCCTGCTTCCGTCCGAGACCCCCGCCGCACGTGACGAGCCGTGCACCGATTTGGCCCGGTTCCTCGCCGACGATCGCCTCAAGACTTGGGACGCGAGCCGTGCGATGGCCCTCGTTCAGGAGCCCTGCGAGGCCAACTCCCCGGCTGCCTGCGCGGTGCTCGGACTTCTTCGATTGAACAGCGCTCCGACCGCCGCAGACCAACTCGCGGCCCGGGTGAGGTTCGAGAGCGCCTGCGCTTCGCAGGTCGGCGACGGGAGCCTCGGATGCTACCGGCTCGCACTCCTGTATCGCGAGGGGCGAGCTGCGCTCCCACGCGACTCCGCCAAGGCGTCAGCACTCCTCCTCCGCGCGTGTTCGGACTCGATCTACGACGCATACGAGCCGGAGGCGTGTCTTGCCCGACTCGAGGGCCAGGATCTCTCGGCGGAGGTCAGACGAGTGGTCAAGGACCGCGCATGCAGGTCGTACCACGCAGAGCACTGCCGCTAACGTCGCGGCTGCCGTCAAGGGTCCGATACCTGGTGCAGCGCAACAGGCGTCGGCCCGACCGCGTCGTGGCGAGGTGGATCTCGGTGACGCCGAAGAAGTCGGGTCGCTCGGTGGATTCGGAGCCAACCTGCTGCGGAGTTCCCGCATTCTCGGCCCCTCTGGTAGGGTTCCCCATGCTCGTCGTTGGGCGCTCGGCGATCGCCGCGTTGGTCGCCATGACCATGTCATTGGGCTGCGGATGCGCATCGCCCCCGCGCACATCGCCGATCCCCCCCGCTTCGACGCTGAAGACCGTCGCCCCCCCCCCAGCCCCAAAGCGTCGTCCAGGCGCGTAGAGTTCTCGTGCAGGTGATGGCGGCCATGCAGTACAGCTACCAGTCCGAGACGGACACCTCCCAGGACCAGGACGGCAGTGGCCCGTTCGTTCATGCGTTCTGCCCGTCGCCGGGGGCTCCCATCCCAGCCACGGTGCCGAGCGTTCCTGTGCTCGTGCCTTCGGCCACCTGGACCAGTCCCCCATGGGAGTGCCTCCGGTTGCAGATCAAAGAGCCGTTGGCCTTTCAACTCGACCTGGCAACCAGTGGTACCGGCAGCGCCGCGCGCTACGCGGCCAGCGCGACGTTTCGGCGCAACGACGGCACGCACTCGACGCTGCTCTTGCAGGGGCGTGGGACCACGACGGGCGATGCGGAGGTCACCTCACTCACGCTCGACGGGAACTCCGAGGACTGCACCTCGGCACCTTGCGAAGCCCTGTGTGTGAAGCACGACAGCTGTCGTGTCGACCAGGTCTGTGCGACGCTCAGCTGTTCGAACGTTCCGGACCACACGCGCGTCGACACCGTGACCGCAAAGTTGGCCTCGCTCTTCGAGAAGAAATTCGGGGGGGACGCGCTGACAGAGAGTGGTCGCCTCGGAGTCTGGAGAAACCTCGCCCTTGACAGCATCGAGCATCCACAGCGCTGGGAGTGTGAGGCTGCGTGCGCCGAGACGGAGAGCGACCTCGCGGACTTCCACGGCTGCGCGTCACCCTGCAACAAGCTGCCCTGAGCGTGTGCTCCACCTCCCGGAGCACTCGAGCGTTCGGATCGCTGGCACCAGCGCACCGGAGACGTGGGCACCGACCGAACACTCCTCTCAGCGGGTGTTGCGTCGCACGACGCCCAGCGTGAGCGTGATCACCGCCCCGAGGAGGAGAACCGCGCTCACGAGGAGCCACCGCTCGTCGAACCTCTCGCCGAAGATTCCGACCGGATCGTCGCTGTTGCCCCGCTCGAGGTAGGCGTGGACACCTGCACCCACGGACGCAAGAGCCGTCGAGAGGCCGACCCAGGGCAGGGCGCCGGCTACGCTGGTGCGGGGACTGGGCGCCGTCTGGACCACGCTGGGCATACTGGCCCACGCGTCACGATCGGGAAGGATCACCGCGCGTGACGGGTCCACCAGCGAGACGAGCTGCGCCGCGACCGCGGTGAGCTCTTCGATCCGGATGTCGCCCTGCTCGCGCGGACCGCCGTTCACCACGAGGGAGAGGGCGCCCGGCTGGTTGTCGCCACCGACGCTGCGTGCCCCAGGCGGCAGCGCGATGCGCGTAGCGATGTCCGTCCCGGCTCGGGCGACGCTGGGGTTGCGACTCGGATCGTACCGGAGCTCGACGCTGTGCAGGAACTCGTGCACACCCCGGCTCAGCAACAGGAGGCCCGGAAAAGCAGCTGGCGGGACACTACCCGCCAGAATTTCGGGATCGCTACCCGCCAGAATTACGGGACACCACATCTGGCCGAGGCGGATGCCGATCTGATTCGACAGGACCCCCTCGAGGTGGAGCCAGGCATCCTCCCGGACGAACCGCGTCGTGGCGGTGCCCTCGCTCCACATCTGGCTCTCGTGGCTCTCGGCCGCGAGGCGACCGGGATCCGTCGTGAGGCCGAGTGCGATCGACACCGGGGAGCCGGCCAGGAAGTCGAGCCGCCGAAGGATTCCGAGCGAGGCCGCGACCTTGTCGTCCTGGAGTTCGGCGCAGTGGCCGCCTCGGTTGTAGACGACGGCCGCGATCACCACGCCGACCACGATCACGCCGAAGAACGCCACGGGGTTGCTGCCCAGCGGGAGCGCGACGACGACACCGCCGAGCGCGACCAACAGCGATCCGACCCGGAACTTGCCCATGCGTACCGACCGCGGCCGCCAGCCGACCTGAGCCGCCGCGAGATCGGCCTCCAGCTGTTGCCGTCGCCGAGGCCATGCACGAGCCTCCACGAACGATGGCGCTCGCCCCAGGAGTCAACGAAGGAGTCGCGTCCATGGTCATCGAAGACCCTCCCGCCGCACTCGTGTGTGGACGGACCGGACTGCGTCGACCTGAACACCGCGGGCCGGGCGGAGGCGGCGAGGGCGGTAGCGGTGTCTGTGTCAGGGGATGTCCAAGAACGCGTCTGTCGTGGCACCGGCCCCAGCCTCGCCGGCGCAGGTGGCGCGACCTTCGCCGCGGAACAACTACAGATCGCCCAGCGCGCGCAGCATGACCGACTCGTGTACGACCAAGCGTCTCAGTGGCGGCTACGTGACCTGCGAGGAGAGCACCCGTGGCTGCCGTGCGCTCCACCAACACCACCTACGCCGCGTGGCGCCGGACGGCCGTGCAGTCCGCGCGCATGGTCGCCGTGCGCGACGCCATCGTGCGTGTGTGACCCGACGACGTCAACGTCCGCGGAGGCCATGGCGCAGTCGAGCAATCGCCTCCTGGTCGACGGCCGGAAAGGAGCCCCGAGCACCAGTGGCCTCCCACCAGTTGCGGAGTCGCTCGGTGATCCGCGCGTCCGCCTGCTGGGCGCTCGTGCGTGGCGACGCCAGCGCGGCGAGGAATCCCGCGCCGAAATGGCAGAATCGGCCTGCGCTCAGCGGGTCGTGGTGAACGGCGAGACGGGACTGACCGGGAGGTACGGCGGTGGGTTGCAGGACGAGGATCTCCCATCCTGCGTGGGTCGTACGGCGAGGCCCCATGCTCTGAGCCTAGCGCGGTCTCCCCGGTGGGACCTCTACGTCCCGCCGGCGACACTGAACACGACGAGTGGAGGCGAGACCGCGCGAGTGCGATGCGCCGTCCGGGCTCGGCCGCCGGCTACGGCGGCGTCGCGTCAGACCTACGGCGAGCAGGCGCCGGCCGTGGTCTTGCCCTTGGCGAAGCAGTAGCGCTCGACCCCGCCGGTCTGCGCCAGGGTCAGGGTCAGCTCGCACTCCTCGGGGAGTTCGGGAAGCTCGGGCAGGAAGAAGAGGCGGGCCGTGTCTGCGAAGCTGGCCCCCGAGGGGGCGTTGCTCAGGGTCATGAAGAAGGCCTTCGCGTGGTCGCTCTGGGCGCCGCAGACCGCGCCGACCACGACCTCGGGCGCCATGTGGGGCATCGCGCCCGTCGTCGTGAGCTGGATCGACACGTGGAGCTCGTACCCCATCGGCGAGGGCGAGGGCGTCGCCTTCACCGACGTGTAGCGCACGCCCGGGCGCGCCCCGCCGCCCCTGTTCACGACGACGATCGTCACGCTGACGGCGAACGCGACGAGCACCACGAGGCCGAGCGACCAGCGCCATTTCAGAGCGGGCGCCGACCGCTCTTGCGGTCCAGCGCCGGCGAGATGGGCACCGCAGAAGCGGCACTGTTCGGCGCTCGACGGGACGTCGGCGCCGCAGTTCGAGCACCTGGTGACGGTGGGCGGCATCGCGTCGTCAGTAACGCCGCGCCGCGCGCCGCGAAAGGCCCCGCGTGCTCGGCGCGCGTCTACGTCCGCCCGAGCCGGCGCAACGCCGCCACCAGGTCCGGTCCGCGCACGTCGTCGAGCACCGTGTCGAACGAGGCCACGCCGGCGCGCCGGAACACCTCGTCAGCGTCGGATCCGAGCGCCAGGATCCCGAGGACGGCGAGCCGAGGGTTGCGCGTCACCATGGCCTCGATCAGCGGCTCGACACTTCGCGCTCCGAGGTCCACCAGCGCGAGATCTGGCAGGGGTTCGTGGACGGCGAGGTCGAGGAACGACTCGACCAGGACGACCTCGCATCCGGTGGCGACCAGCTGCCGCGCGAGGTTCGCGCGCCGGAAGCGATCGGCTGCACCAGCACGAGGCGCAGTGCGCTCGAGGCCCCACGCAGGGGGCGTGTCGCGCGCACTCCGGCGGTCGACTCGTGCGCAAGCGAGTCGTCGAGGCGAGCCCCTGCCCCTCGTCGCGGGGAAGTCCGTCGGCCAGGACGTCCCCCTCTGCCTCGGATCGTGATGAAGTCGCCGATGCCGCACGCAGCTGTCGATCTGGGTCTGACCGAACCGGCACGTGAGCAGCGCCTCGGCCCAGTCGCGGGTGGTAGCGCTGCCGGCACTTCCACCGAGTGCGTGCCGCGAAGGGTCACCGGAGGGGGACGGGTCGGTGGGTCGGGCGAGCCGGCGCGATCGTCACCCCACGGAGCCGCTCGATGTCGAGCAGAGCACGACGCATCAGGCCCTTGCTCGCCGCAGGCAGGGCGGAGAGCGCCGCGCGACCCAGCACGTCGAGCCCGAGCGCCCCGGAGATCCGGAAGCCGGTGACCACGCCGGCCTCGCGACGCAGGATGGGAAAGCTCGGATCGTCGATCAGGTCGCTCGAAGGCGACTCTCCGAGCAGCGCCGTCAGCTCCGTCAGGACCTCCCGAGCGGCGTCGACGTGGGGATCCTCCGTGGGATCGCCACCCAGGGCGCCGACCTCGAGCGCGCTCAGCAGGTCGAAGGCGTCTCGGAGGTCGTCGCCCGCCCACGTCTGTCCGTAGGTAGGCACCACCGTGAGGGCCGACGTCCGCAGCGCCGCGACGCGCGCCACCGCCTCCCGCAACCACGACGTCGAAGGCATGGTGGCCTCGTGCCAGGCCCGGAGCCCGAGCAGCGGCTCGTGGAGCTCCGCGGTCGCGAAGAGGCTGCCGGTGAACAGGAGCCGCGCTTCGGGATCGAGCAGCATCGCGGCGCCCCGCGCGGGGCAGTGGTGGACGGGCAGGCATTGCAGGCGGTGTCCGGTCGGCAGCGTGAGCTCGCCGCGCGGGAGATCGTCCATGAAGATCGTCCGGCGGACGTCGAGCCCGTGGTAGCGCGCCAGCCGGAACGTGTCTCGTGAGCAGACGATCCAGGGCTGCGAGGAGGCCTGCTGCAGGGTGGCGGCGCCCATCGCCATCTCCGGATCGGCCTCGAAGAGGACGACGTAGTGGAGCCCGTCGGGGCCGCCGAGCCAGGAGGTTAGGTAGGGCTCGAGGACGCGCAGGTCCTCGTCGCTCCCGGGCGAGACGATCAGGCCGACGCTCCGGCCCCGGCCCGCGAAGCGTCGCACGCAGGTGCAGTGCGCCAGGCGTGGGCCGCGCGGGAGGCGCAGGCGGTGGACGCCTGCCGCGAGTTCGTCGGTCTCGGGCACCGTCCCTCGGGTAGACCGCCGTCCCCGCGGCCTGCGTGACATTTCTTGCGCGGTCCACATGCGCTCCGTCAGTCCCCTCCGCGGTGGATGATCCAGATCATGCAGCGCGGGCCGGGTGCTCCGTAGCGTTCCCCTGTGGCTCGTCGATGGCTCGTGGCAGCGTTCATGCTCGCCGGCTGCGGTGACGTGCCCGATCCCGGTCGGTGGACCCTCGACGAGGGTGCACCGCACGAAACGCCGACGCCGGCGGCCTGCGATGTCGTCCTGCTCGAGCGCGATCCCGCCTACTGGCACGGGGGCGAGGTCGTCACCACGCGGGTCGGTGTTCTCACGCTCGTCGAGGACACCACCCTCGTTCTTCGGTTCGGCGGGCTCCCGGTCTTCGCGGGGGGCGCCGAGCCGCTGTTGGAAGGCCTGGTGGGCGCCCCCGTGGTCCTCCGCGGCAAGGTAGTGGACGTCGGACGAGGGCGCGAGTTCTGGGTGGGCGCCCTCGTGAGGCGCTGTGACGATGCGTGACCGCCCCGCAGTCCCGCCGGCGCCACGTCTGCGACCCCGAGCCTGGAGTGGGGCGTGAGGAGCAACGCGAACGCCGTCCTCCTGCCGGGGCCGCAGGCCACGCTCGTCGCGAAGCTCGAGGCTGCGTTCGGCGGCGACCCGGGCGCGCGAATCTTCCTCCAGGCAGCGCTGCGCACCGCGCGGCGCTCGACGCTGCCGCCCGACCCTGCGACCCTCCTCGCCTTCGTGCGTGCACACCTCGTCGACACGATCGCGGACGAGCTCGGGTCAGAGGCCGTCGCGGCCTTCCTCGAGGAGGTCAGCGGCGCGCTGCAGACCGTGTCGGGCCTGGAGATCAGGGACGCGGACGACGGGACCGCTCCGCCCGCTCACCGGCGCCCGAGCGAGAGAGGTCCACCGCGTCTGCGGGTCCTCCTGGTCCACGCGGACCGGCTCGCGCGCGTGGGCCTCGCGCGTGCGCTCGTCTCCGGGGGCTGCGACGTCACCGTCGTCGAGACGGTCGTCGACCTTGCCTCGATCCTGGACGAGTTGCCCGATGTCGCCGTCGTCGACCTGGCGAACGAGGTCGAGCCCGTGATCGAGGAGATGGTCCGGCGAAACCCCGACCTTCGCGTGCTCTCCCTCTCCGAGCCGGGGGCGCTCGCCGGCTTGCTGGACCGTTGCGACGTGCGGATGTACGAGGTGGCCCGGCCCGGGATCCATGGTCGAGAGGTCCTGGAGCTGGCGAGGGAGCTCGCGCGTCGGTGAACCTCGCGCTCCTGACTCGCGCTGGGGGGTTGCACTCATGGCGACGACGATGGCAGAGGCCGACCTGATCGTCGAAGCGGTGGCGCTCCGCCCGAACGGCGGCGCCGTTCAGGTGTCCGTGAGGTCGACGCTCATGTCCGGGGTGCCGTCGCCGTTGGTGTCGATCTCGAGCTTCATCGGCGTGCCGTCGCCCGACCACGCGCCGTAGTCGAGGTACATGGTGTCGGTGGGCTTCGCGCCGTTGCCCGAGTGGGTGAAGGTCTGGCTGCCGGCGTCGTCGGAGCGCACGGCGATGATGTCGAAGTCCGCGCTGACGTCGGCGCCCAGGAGCTTGATCACGAGGCGCTTCTTCACGAGATCGAACTGCAGGGAGATCTCCTGCCCCGCCGTCTCGCCGTACCCCTTGATGGCGAAGAACCAGTCCGCGTCGCCATCGACCGTGACGCCCGCGTAGAGCACCGGCGACTCCTTCGCCACGGTCTTGTAGACCATCCGGAGGTTGTCCTTGGAGAGCTTGATCGTGTCCTTCTGGCCCGCGTCGAGCATCACCTCGTCGACCTCGAAGATCACGCCCGGGGCGACCATCGTGACCGTCGACGACTCGACGGAGCCCAGCAGCGATCCATCGAGGGTGACCGTGAGATCGGTGCCGAACGGCAGCAGGTACATCGGCTCCTGGTCGTCGTTCCACAGGTCCTTGGACTTGGGCGTGACGTAGCGCGCCCCGGCGATCTCGCTGACCAGCGACCCGGCCTGGAAGCCGAGCTTCTTGCCCGTGGCGTCGTCGCTCACGAGGAGGTTGGCCTTGCCGTTCAGCGTGATCTGCCGGTACGAGAACGTGGAGCCCTTGACCGAGCCGTCGGCCTTCACCTCCCCGCAGAAGGGGCAGTCCTGCGGCTTGAGGCGGTTGCTCGTCGGCGTGAGGGTCAGGGTCTTGGTGGTCGCGTCGCCCTCGTACTCCGAACCAGGGACCGACGGTGAGGTGGAAGCGAAGTACCGCCAGGTGTTCTTGTCCTTGTCGACCTCGAGCACGCGCTCCTCACCCGGGAAGTTGTTGTCGTAGACGAAGACCTTAATCGGGCTCGCGGTCAGGTCGACCTTGTAGGGCGTGATCGCGTGACCGGCCTTGGGGCCGCGCTGGTAGATCCCCATGGTGAAGGTCTCGGGGGCGCCCTTGGCCAGGCCCTCCTGCAGCTTGTCGACGACTTCGACGGGCGTCAGGGTGCGGATCTCGCCGCCTGCGGTCGGCTCCGTGGCCTGGGTGACGAACCAGTAGGCGATCTCGCGCTGGAGCTTCTCGTTGCCCGTGAGCGAGAGGTCGTGGGTCGCGGTCACCGAACCGAAGTCGGTGACGCTCTGCTTGCCGGTGTAGAAGAGGAGAGAGAGAGCGGCCATGCCCTCGCAGTGTCCGCCGCCCATGCCGGCGTTCTGCCGGTCCATCCACTCGGCCGCGGGCGGCGTGAGCACGCAGGTCGCAGCGGTGGCGCTCACGCAGGCGGCGCCTCCGAACAGCCGCTTCATGTCGGTCGCGGTCAGGTTCGTCACCGGCGCCCCGGTTCCATAGTTCTCGAAGCCGAACCCGTCGGGCTTGGGGCGGAACCCGAGATCGGTGCCCTTGCCTGCGTCGGTCGGCGTGTCCTCGACGTTCGTGTCCGCGGGGGTGCCCGTGTCGGTCGGCGTGTCGGACTCGCCGGTGTCCGGCAAGGCGCCGGTGTCCATCGCACCGCTGTCCTCCACCGGCGGATCCGCCGGCGATCCATCGGAGCAACCGATGGCGGTGGCGAGGACCGACAGCGCGAGGAGGGGGAAGCGAGACCGACTGGGCATGAGGCGGCCTACGGCCTGGCGACTCCTCGACTTTAGCCCGGGCCGACAAAGCTGTTGCTCCGGCCGTGCGCGGTTCGATAGGTTCGGCGCTGGAGGAAGTTGCCATGCGTCTCACTCGTGTCGTGCACACGCTGTCCGCGCTCGCCCTGTGCCTCGGCTTCAGCGCGGGGATCGTCGCCTGCAAGAAGGACGAGCCCGCGCCCGCCAAGAAGGAGGAGGCGGCCAAGAAGGACGAGAAGAAGGACGAGGCCAAGAAGGACGACAAGGCCGACAAGCCGAAGAAGGCCAAGGCCACGAAGGAGGCGCCCAAGAAGGTCGAGGTGCCCGCCGACAAGAAGCCGAACCCCGTGCCCGCCGACTGGGAGCGCATGGAGAACGCGTCCATGGGCTTCGCGTTCTCGGTGCCCAAGGGCTCCAAGGACCACCAGGACAAGAAGGGTGGCAAGGACATCTTCGTCGCGGTCACGCCGAAGCCGCACGAGATCCTGGTCTACGTGGCCGCGTGGAAGGATGCGTCCAAGACCAAGGACGACCTGCTCAAGGAGGCGTCTGCGATGATGGTCGCCGAGGGTGAGAAGGACGTGGCCCAGACCGACGTCACCGCGCTGAACGACGACTACACCATCGCGACCGTCACCTCGACGGGCGACAAGGGCGAGAAGACCAAGTGCCGCGCGCTCGTGGCGATCGACGTCACCGACAACTACGTCATGCTCGTCTGCACCGAAGAGAAGGACTTCAAGGCCAACGAGACCACGGTCGACGAGATCTGGGGTAGCTTCGAGATGTACAGCGGTGGTGCGAGCGGGGCGAGCAAGTAGCGCGCCGCCCGGAGCGGCTCCTGGACTTCGCTGATCGGGCCTCAGGCGGCGTTGGCGACCTCGACGAGGAACGTGGCGCCGAGCAGCTTGGTGAGGCGATCCACCGTGCTCGAGGTGAGGCGCGTGCCGGCGGGGATGAGGAGGACGCCGGCCTCGTTCTTGAGGTCGCGGGCGAGCACCATGCCCTCGCGGAGGGTGTGCGCGGTCACGCGCTGGTTCTGCCGCGAGATGATGGAGGCGGTGAAGCTGAGGCCGAACCCGGCGTCCGATCGGGCGATCCAGGGCCGCACCTTGTCGTGGTTCGATTCGCCGGCGAGCGAGGCCTGACTCTGGGAGCTGTTGGTCGGTAGACCGGTCGTGAGCGTGATGCCCTCCGAGAGCGCCGCCCGCTTGAAGGCGCCGCCCGAGGTGTTCGCGATCTCGCGCACCACGTCGGCCATGCTCGCGTCGGGGGCGTTCGGGTCGCCGAGCAAGAGCTCGCCCAGCTTCATCCGGGTCGCCTTGTCGAACCCCACGCCGAGCCGGATCTCGAGCTGCTCGGCCGGAAGCGACAGCGGGATCTCGGCCGACATGACCACCGGGCTCACCGCGCCGCGGTCCACGATCAGCATCTGTCCGAGCATGTCCGAGATGTCGGCCGTGACGATGGTCTCCACCTCCCGCCAGGCCCGCAGGCGCGTGGCGTCGTAGCGTCCCGTGAAGTCGTGCACGGTGGCCGAGGCGGCGAGCCGCGAGGCCCACTGGGCGATGCGCTTCGGCGCCTCCACCCGCGCGATCAGCTCCTCCTTGAACACGGGCTTGCGCAAGAAGTCGTCCGCGCCCCCCGCGAAGACCTGCGCGATGTCCGCCGGGTTGGTCCGGCCCGTCACCACGATCGAGTACACGTAGTGCGGCGTCGCCATCGAGCGCACCCGCTTGATCAGCTCGAGCCCGCTCGGCCCCACGAGGCCCCAGTCGGTCAGCAGCACCTCGGGCGGTCGCTCGGCGAACGCCTGCAGCGCCGCTCTGGCGTCGGTGGCCTGGGTCACGTCGTGGCCCGCCGCGACGAGGTGGCGTGCCATGAGCTCGCGCTCCTGACGGATGTCTTCGACGATGAGTACGTGCATGGTGCGTCCGTGGCTCCAAGGGTACGGGCACGTGGTCTCCGCCGAGCCCCCGAGGTCGGCGGCGAGTGGCTCCGATCAGGCGGCAGCCGCCGTGAGCTTCTTCACGGCCGCGACCAGGAGCTCGGGCTTGAACGGCTTCACGATCCAGCCCTTGGCGCCGAGCGCCTTGGCCTTCTGGATCAGCTCGGGCTGACCCTCGGTGGTGAGCATCACGACCGGGAGCGCCGGGCGGCCGTCGCGACGCACGTTCTCCAGGAACTCGATGCCGCTCATGCGCGGCATGTTCACGTCGCAGACCACGAGGGCCGCCTCGGGCGTGGCCGCGAGCTTCTCGAGCGCGTCTGCGCCGTCGACGGCCTCGACGATCGTGAAGCCCGCCGCGGTGAGGGCGCGACCGACCTGCTGCCGGACCATCAGCGAATCGTCGACGACCAAGACCTTCGTAGACATGGGGAGTCTCCTTTCGTTGCCTGCGCAGAGGAATCCAGAAATCTCAGAACATCATCAGGTCGCCTTCGGCCGCGGGAGCCTCCTCGGCGGAGTCCGGCTCCTCGTCACCGAGCACGAAGCCCGGGTCGAACGTCGCGTCGAAGCGCACGAACACCCGTCCGTGCGGCGAGTCGAAGGCGTGCCAGGTGGACGTCCCACCGGTGGGCGTGGGGAGGCGCAGCTCCTTGCCGAACAGCGTGGTCGGCGTCGCCAGCATGAGCACCACCGCGCGCCGCAGCAGCTGGTTCTTGATGCGTCCGAGGAGCATGTTGGAGAACTCGCCGAACAGATCGCGGATCTCCGCGTCGCTCACCACGTCCACGCCTGGCTGGAGCTTCGCGGCGAAGTCGCGGCTCGCCAGCAGCACCAGCGCGCCACGGATGTTCGACCCGGCGTAGCCGATGATCGACGCCACGCCGTCGCCGGTGCCGAGCTCGATGGGGGCCCCGTCCTGCAGGTGGGAGAGAGGCGTGTCGTAGGCCTCGAACAGCTCGGTGCTCGCCTTCACGACGTGCAGCTGGATCGAGGCGAAGGCTTCGGCAAACGCGGTGTTGTAGGACATTCCGTGCGCTCCTCGCGCCACCCCCGAGAGCCGACGGCTAGGCCGAGGCGAGAGGCTGCGGTTCTTGAACTGATCTGGCCATACGTAGATGTCGAACGAGCCATCGTGCCCGAGCTTGAGGCTCGCCTTCCAAGAGCAAATGAGAAGCCAGCGTCTGGACGTGGTGAAGCGACGAAAGGAGCGGACTCCCGTCAGCGCGATGGCGCATCGTGGTTGGTGAGTGCGCGGTTTGACGGCGGCGGCTCGGCTCAGGCGGCGAGCGTGAGCTTGCGCACCGCAGCCACGAGGAGGTCGGCCTTGAAGGGCTTCACCACCCAGCCCTTGGCGCCGAGGGCGCGGGCTCGTTCGATCAGCTGGCGCTGCCCTTCGGTGGTCAACAGCACCACCGGAGGCATGTTGTCTGCGCGCTCGAGGTGCACTCTCTCCAGGAACTCGAGGCCCGTCATCGTGGGCATGTTCACGTCGGTGATGACCATCCCCACGTCGGGGTGCTCCATCATGCGGACCAGCGCGTCGGCGCCGTTCTCGGCCTCGACGACCGCGAATCCAGCGGCCGACAGGGCCCTTCGGACCTGTTGCCGCACCATCCCGGAGTCGTCGACCACCAGCACCTTCGTGACCATTTGCTCCCCTCCTCGATCGAACCTCTCCCACTCCCTGACGGACCATCCACCGCGGTTCGCAGCTACTCCGCGGCTCCGAGCGCCGAGCCCACGATCTCGTCGTCGGTGAGCGCGCCCGGGAACGACAGGAGGAGCGTCGTGCCGACCCCCAGCACCGAGCGAATCCGCGCCACGCCGCCCAGCGTTCGAGCGGCCTCCGCCACGGCCTCCATGCCGACGCCGCGCCCCGAGATCTCGGTCACCGTCGTCGCGGTCGAGAGCCCGCTCGTGAACACGAGCTCGAGCGGGTCGTCGGGGATCGGCACGCCCCGGAGCCGGGCCTTCTCCACGAGGCGAGCCACGTCGATCCCGCGGCCGTCGTCGGCGACCTCGATCAGGAGATCGGCGCCGCTCGCCGCCGCCCGCAGCGAGAGGCAGCCCAGGGCCGGTTTTCCAGTGCGGGCGCGCTCCTCGACCGTCTCGATGCCGTGATCGATGGCGTTGCGGATCGCGTGCACGAGGGGCGGGAACAGCGGCGCCCAGCGAGTCGGGTCGAGTCGCACGCCGTGCGGCTGGACCACGACGTCCACCTTCTTGCCGAGCCGACTCGCGAGCGCGCGCGCTTGTTCGGCGCTCGCCGTGAGGCGCCGCTGGATGGGCTCGAGGGTCAGCGCGCGCACCCGATCGAGCAGGATGCGGGTAGGGTCTCGGCGCTGGATGGCGTCGAGGAGCGCCGCGTGCTGGCCCGCGTCCACCTCGAAGACGTCGTTGCGAGAGAGGATGGGCCCGAGGGCGTCCACGATGCGACGCCAGCGCTCGGCGACTTGCCCCACCACCTCGCCGCGCAGGTGACCGCCGCTCTCGAGCTCGCTCTCGAGCTCGTGGACCTTCTCGCTGATCGAGCGCAGGCCGAAGCACGCGGCGTTGCCCTTGAGGGTGTGGAGATCGCGCGCCAGGCCCGCGGGCAGGGCGGCGACGCTGTGGTCGAGGGCGGTCAGGAACGCGGTCGTCTCGCGCACGAACGTCTCGAGCCCGGCGCGGTTGCCGATCAGCATCTGGCAGAGGCCGGTGAGTTCTCGCGCCTCCTGGTCGACACGGCGCTGCGCCACCTCGGCCGACACGTCGTCCACCACGACGAGGACGCACTGCGGAGGGTCGTGGTCGTCCACGTTGCGGTACGTGAAGCGAAACACGCACTCCTCGATCGCGAGCTCGCTCGGCAATTGCCCGAGGGTGACCTCCGCAGGGAGCGCGCCCTCGCGGACCTCGGCCCATGCTTGCTGGGTCCGCGCGGCGAACTCGGGCGCGAGCGGCGCGAGGTGGGCGAACAGCGTCGCTCCCGGCCTCGGCTCCCCGAACCACTGGTCGAACCAGGCGGTGCGCTCGGGGCCGAGGACGCCTTGCAGATCGACGGTCGCGCAGCCGCTCGAGACGTTGGAGAGCAGCGCGCGGAGCTGGAGCACGGTCGTACGCAGCCGGCGGCCCGAGGCCCGGGTCACCCGCGCCGACAGGCGGCGGCTCTTGGAACGGAGTTTCAGCACTTGGGTCCCCCGTCTCTTCGACGGACCATCCTTGGCACTCCGGTAGGCCACGCTGGGACAATGCGTACAATGAGACGCAGGGCTCAATCTTCCGGCAAGATCGCGCGCACGAAGGTAGGGCCGTCCGTCGGGTCGGCGCCCACCGAGCGGGCCGCGTCGGCGAGCAAGGTGCGCACCTCGGCGGGGAACTCGCCGTGCACCTCGAGCACGGAGCCGTCGAGCCGCAGGCGCCTCACGACACCGAGCGCGCCGGCCCAGCGGAGCGCGAGCCACCCGAGGGTGGGCGCGAACTGCTCGCCGACGGTGACCTCGGCGCCGACCAGGCCGTCCTCCAGCGCTCCGCGGAGCTCGGCGAGATCGAGGTCGAGCGTCGGTGCGGCCGGAGCCCGGGTGAGCTCGACCAGCTGGTGCACCGTGGCCTCGAGCTCGCGCAGGACCGCCGCCTCGATCCCCAGATCGCCGAGGTACTCCACGTTGGCCGTCATCGAGACCAGCGCGTTGCGGACGTCGTGGCGGAGCGCCCGGACCGCCACGCGGCCACGCAGCTCCCCGAGCGCACACACCCGCGCGACCCCGGTCGTCACGCGGCGCTCGCCACGTCGGCCTCCTTGGCCGCGACCAGCAGGGAGGGCAGCTCGCCCGACAGACCGCTCGAGGCCGCGAGGTCCTCGAGGATCTGGGGGTCGACCCGCCCGGCCGCCGTGTCGACGAGGAGGTCGACGAACCGGGTGAGGCGGGCGACCGCGGTGCCGCCCTCGGCGTGATGGCCGGTGCAGGCCTCCTGGGTCTCCGCCGGGAGTCGCCAGGCCTTGGCGAGCTCCGCGCCCGCCTGTCCGTGGAGCGTCGCCACCGCCGCGAGCGCGTCGGCCTGCTCGAAGCCACGCGGCCGGCGCTTGGCGACGAGGCGCCACAAGCGAGCCTCGCCGATGTCCCGGAGCAACGCGCACAGATACGCGACGTCGGCGTCGACCCCGAAGCGCCGCGAGAGCTCGCGCGCGAGCTTGGCGCCGACCACGCCGCGGTGGAACGAGGCGTCCACGAGGTCCCGGAACCCGGGCGCGTCGAAGACCACGGTGGCGTAGACCGACTGGTAGAGCACGTCGCGCGTGGCCTGGGGGCCGAGCCGCACGATCGCGTGGCGCACCGAAGCGAGCTGCTGTCCGCGCGCGTAGAGCGCCGAGTTGGCGACCGAGAGGAGGCGCGCCGCGAGCGCCGGCTCGCTCGAGATCACCTGCGACAGGCGCGCGACGTCGAAGCTGGTCGACCGGGCGAGCTCGAGGGCCTCACCGGCGGCGCGCGGCAGCATCGGGAGGCTGGTGGAACCCTTCTGTAGATCCCGCGAGATGGCCGCGAGGATCGACTCGCCGTCGATGATGGCGGGTGCGGTGGTCATGTCTCGTGCTCCTTGGGCAAACCGCGACTCTCGAGTACCGAACGTTCACCGATCGCGACGGAGACCGTGCGATCGCGGCCGTTGTGCTTGGCCGAGTAGAGGGCCTCGTCGGCCGCGCGGATCAGCTGACCGGGGGTCGGTGCCAGGCCCTCGCCGACCCAGGTCGCGACGCCGACGCTGGTGGTCACCCGCGTCGGACCGATCCCGGCTTCGAAGACGATGTCGCGCACGGCGTTGCGGTAGCGCTCGCCGATCCGCTCCGCGACGTCGGGGGCGGCCCCGCGTACGACCGCGATGAACTCCTCGCCCCCCCAGCGGGCCACGATGTCCTCCCGGCGCGCCCGCGACGCGAGCGCCTTCGCGACGCGTCGCAGCACCACGTCGCCGATGGCGTGGCCGAAGGTGTCGTTGACGGACTTGAACCGATCGACGTCGAACAGGAGGATCGTGAGGGCGGTCCCCGCCTCGATGCCGCGCAGGATGGCCGCGTCCGCCACGCGCCGGTTGGGCAGCCCGGTGAGCACGTCGTGGGAGGCGGCGTCGCGGAGGTGCTTGCGCTGCGACTCGGCCCAGGCGAGCAGCTCCCGGTCGCGACGGTGACGGAGCTGGACACGCACGCGGGCCTTGAGCTCGTCGTTGCGACCCGGCACGACCAGGCAGTCGTCGGCGCCCGACAGGAGCACGGCGACCGCGACCTGCTCGTCGATCGGGTGGGAAGCGAAGGCCACGATGGGCTGCAGGTGGAGCTCGTC
The DNA here is from genome assembly GCA_016794445.1 of Myxococcales bacterium. Lineage (GTDB taxonomy): Bacteria > Myxococcota_A > Polyangia > Polyangiales > JADJMO01 > JADJMO01. The sequence continues at coordinate 476 of JAEUKC010000390.1, read as the reverse complement.
GCGCATGCGGAGGTCGCCGCAGAGCTCGAGGGCGTAGGACGGATCCTCTCCGAGATCGACCAGCACCAGCGAGCGCGGGCGGCACGACAGCGTGTCGTCCAGGGTGCCGTCCTCGCCGGTGACCATCACCTCGTAGCCGTCGGCGCGGAGCTGACCGGCGAGCTCGGCGCGTGGCCCCGCTTCCTCGCTGACGATGATGATCGAGAGCGACTCCTCGGCGGGCGGCGTGCTCTCGGGGAGCAACCGCAGCCGGTCGGGGGGGATCGAACCCACGTTCGGCACGATCGAGCCCGCGCTCGGAACGAGGGAGATCGACAGCATCGTTCCTCCGGACGGACCCTTGCCCCACTCCTTGAATCTGCCTGAGCGCCCGCCCGTGGAGGCGGGCGCCGCTCCCAGCGTTCGCTCCGAACACGCCCTTCATAAGTCGACGAGGTGGAGGCCCAAGAACGTAGCGGGCGCGGGCCAGCGGTATA
>JAEUKC010000375.1:0-18218 GCA_016794445.1 Myxococcales bacterium | reverse complement strand
ACCACGCGGTCGGCCTCGAGGACGCCGTCGACGAGATCGACGCCACGCGCGCGCTGTCCCTCGACCCGCACGCCGCGCACCATGGCGCCGCCGCGCAGCTCGACGCCGCTCGACACGCAGGCCTGGTGCAGCGCCCGCAGCAGGAGCGGCGGGTCGACCTGCCCGTCGTCCGGGAAGTGCACCGCGGCCTTCACCTCGGGGGAGAGCGCCGGCTCGAGCTGACGTGCCTCGGCGCCGTCGAGGAACGCGACCCGCGCGAGCGCCTTCTGGAACGCGTATTTGGCGTGCAGCGCGCCCGCGTCGCCCATGGTGGTCTTGAGCGCCCCCGCGGGGCGATACCCGGTGCCGAAGCCCACCCGTTCGACGAGCTCGACGTCGAGCGCTGCGTGCCGCGCGCGGGCCGCGATCATGAACGAGAACAGGTCACGGTCGAACGACGCGCCGTCGAGCTCGTGGGCCTCGACCTGCGCGCCGAGGATGCCCGCGGCGGCGCTCGAGGCCTCGGCGCCCGGGATGGCGCGCTCGAGGACGACGACCTTCACGCGATGACGCGTGGCGAGCTCGAGCGCCACGCAGCAGCCGACGATCCCTCCGCCCACGACGACGATGTCCGGTCGCATCACGGCTCCTTCTTTGCGCGCTCGAACGAGCGCTTGTCGGTGACCACGAGGTCGACCGGCACGTCCAGCGGACGCGCCGGCACCTCGATGACGATCTGCACGTCGAACGCGATGCCCACCGTGCGGGCCCGCGCGCAAGAAGGCAGGGCGCGGTCGTAGAACCCGGCGCCGTAGCCGATCCGGAACCCCTCGGGGTCGAAGGCGAGCCCCGGCACGATCACGAGATCGAGCTCCGCGAACGGCACCACCTCGGCGTCGAGCGCGGGCTCGGGGAAGCCCCGCCCCTGCTCCTCGGTCGGCATCGCCGCGGCCGCGCGGAACACCATCACGCCGTCGTCGCCGATCGCCGGATACGCGACCGTGATCCCGAGCGCGCGCGCGTCGTCGTGGAGGCCCTGGGTCGAGGGCTCCCCCTTCTGCTCGATGGGGGCGAACGACGCCATCGCTCGCACCCCTTCGTACACGCGCGCCTCCCGCAGGCGCGCGCGGATCCGCTCGCTCGCCGCGGCGCGCAGGCTGGCCGACATGAAGGCCCGCATCCGCTGCATCGACTTGCGCAGCTCCCGCTTGGCCTCGCGGCGCAGTGCGTCTTCCACCTCTTCCGGGAACACCGAAGACATCGTCGACCTCGGCGTGTCATACTCCTTCGCCTGGCTCCCTACGACCCCAAGTCCCCTCGTTCTGTGAGCTCGTCCGCCCAGAAGGGTGGTCGGCCCCCCCGCATCGCCTTCGTCGGCTCCGGCGGCGCCGCGCGCGGCATCGCGCACCTCGGTGTCCTCAAGGCCTGCGAAGAGCTCGGCATCCGCTTCGACGTCTTCGTCGGCGCGTCGGCCGGCGCGCTCGTGGCGGCCACGTACGGCCAGGGCATGCCCCTCGACGCGCTGCTCGACAGCTACCGCCTGCCGTGGCGGCGTCGCCACGAGGGCGCGCTCCGCCTGCACCTCTCCAATTTCCTCGGAGCGCCGCGGGCCAAGGATTTCCTCCACCCCGGCTACCTGACGAGCGGCCTCTTCGACATCGGCAAGCTCGAGCGCTCGCTCCGCGACCACCTCGCCATCAACGACTTCCGCCGCATCGACAAGACCATCCTCGTCACGGCCGCGGACCTCGACGGCCGTGGCCGCGTGGTGTTCGGCAAGGGCTACGACGAGACCACGCCGATCTCGCAGGCCGTGGCCGCGAGCTGCTGCGTGCCCGGCCTGTTCCGCCCGTACCAGGTCGGCGACCGTTACCTGCTCGACGGCGAGCTCGTGCGCACCCTCTCCGCCGACCTCGCCGTCGAGGCGGGCGTCGACGTCGTCATCGTCTCCAACATCTACCGCCAGGAGACCGTGCGCGAGGGCGGCCCCTCCATCGCGCGTCGCGGCCCGTTCGCGGTCATCAACCAGACCTTGAACATCGTGCTCTCCGAGAAGGAGCGGCGCGGCCTCGATCTCTACGCCCGCACGTACCCGAAGGTCACCTTCGTCAACGTGTCGCCCGACATCGGCAGCTTCGGCTACCTCAACCGCTTCAACGCCCGCTCCCTCGTGATGCGCGGCTACCGCGAGGCACTACGTGAGCTCGCGGCGGCGAAGGACCGCGGCGTGTTCGACGCGCGGCCCGACCTGAAACTCGTCAACTCGGGCTGAGGCGCGTCAACGCGTTGACGCCGCTCGGCTCGGTCGTGGGTCGGTCGTTTCGACCGAGAGGCCGCGCGCATTGCGCTCTTGCGGCGCTGTTGCGCCCTGCAGTGCAGGGCTGAAAGTCGGCGCGAGCGGCGAAGATCGGCGAAAGCTGACAAACGGGTGCTGGCATCGCTGTTGCGAGGGTCGACACCCATGATGTTGCAGTACGGAGCGGAGGATTGGACAGGGACGGTCCGAGAGCGACAGAGCCCATACGACAGCCCTGGCGCGATGCGCGTGTACGGCGCGCTCGCAGCCCTCGTCCCCGCGCCCCGTCGAGGGCACCGCCTGCTCCAGAGAGCGCTCTCTTCCACGAAGGGCTCGGCGTTGCCGAGCGAACGCGAAGAGATGCTCTCGTTCGTGCGCGGACCGGTCCGCGACACGCTGGTGGACGAACTGGGCGACCGACTGGCACGGCGAATCTCCGCCGAGATGGAGCGAACCGTGGATCGTGAACTCAGCACCTCTCCGGCGCGCGAGCGTCGCGACACCCAGCCCGCCACGCCTTCCTCTCGGCGGCTGCAGGCCGTCGTCGGCGCGCTCACGCCGGCTTCGGTCACCGCCATCGTCGCCCTCGTGCACGACGATCGGGTGCGCTCGACGATGCTGGCCCGCGGCCTCCTCCGCGCCGGCTTCAAGGTCAACGTGGGCCCCACGCTCGAGGAGCGCCTCGATCCGCTCCCCACCGCCGTCATCGTGAGCGAGTCCATCGCGCTCGACCTGCCCTTCGCGCTGCGGCGCTTCCTGCTCATCCACCCCGACGCCGCGCTCGTGGTCTGCGACTGTCGCGACGCGGAGCACACCGAGCGCGTCCTCCGCGCGATCGGCGTGCGCAAGCTCGGCCTCGTGTGCAGCGGCGCGCCGTCGACCGAGCTCCTCTGCGCGGCGCAGGCGCTGACCCACGAGCAAGGCACCGGCGAGCCGCTCTGACGCAAGGCGTCGCCTCGCAGGGGTTATCCTGGTCGCGGTCTTCTGCTAGACCGCGCGACCCCCCCGTCCCAGGATACCCCATGACCGCGAATCTCCCCGTGATCGGCGCCGCCCCCGAGGGTGTGCCCGAGCTCCATCACCTCAAGCCGCAGGTCGACCCGAGCACCCTCGTCCACAAGCAGCTCCTCCGGGGACCGTTCTGGCAGCGCATCCCTGGCTGGCGCGAGGTCAGCGAGGCCGAGTTCCTCGACCACCACTGGCAGAGCAAGCACACGATCACGCGCCCCGAGAAGCTGATCGAGGCGCTGCAGGGCCTCGTCTCCTCCGAGTTCGTCGAGGACGTGCGCGTCGGCTTCGAGCGCGCGCCGATGAGCCTGCGCGTCTCGCCGTACCTGCTCTCGCTGATCGACTGGGAGCACCCCTACGAGGACCCGCTCCGCATCCAGTTCGTGCCCGTCGCCTCACGCCTGCTGCCCGACCACCCGAAGCTGGGGCTCGACTCGCTGCACGAGCAGGCCGACGCGCCGACCCCGGGCCTCACCCACCGCTACCCCGACAAGGCGCTGTTCCTCCCCCTCGACACCTGCCCGGTGTACTGCCGGTTCTGCACGCGCAGCTATGCGATCGGCCTCGACACCGAGGGCGTCGAGAAGGTGCACTTCAAGGCCAAGAACGACCGCTGGCAGCAGGCGTTCCGCTACATCGCCTCGCGCCCCGAGCTCGAGGACATCGTGGTGAGCGGCGGCGACGCGTACAACCTGCGGGCGACGCAGATCACCGAGATCGGCGAGGCGCTGCTCGCGATGGACAACATCCGTCGCATCCGCTTCGCCACCAAGGGCCCCGCGGTCATGCCGCAGAAGATCCTGAGCGACGCGGCGTGGGTCGACGCGCTCACCGCCATCGTCGAGAAGGGCCGCAAGCTCCACAAGGAGGTCGTGGTGCACACGCACTTCAACCACCCGAAGGAGATCACGGGCATCACCCAGGCCGCGCTCGACGTGTTCATGGAGCGCGGGATCACCGTGCGCAACCAGTCCGTGCTGCAGCGCGGGGTCAACGACACCGTCGAGACCATGCGCCTCCTGGTCAAGCGCCTCGGCCACGTGAACGTGCACCCCTACTACGTCTACGTGCACGACCTCGTGCAGGGCGTGGAGGATCTGCGCACCACGGTCGACACCGCCATCGAGCTCGAGAAGAACATCCGCGGCAGCACCGCCGGGTTCAACACGCCCACCTTCGTCGTCGACGCCCCCGGCGGCGGCGGCAAGCGCGACGTGCACTCGTTCGAGACCTACGATCGCGAGAACGGCATCAGCGTCTACCGCTCCCCCGCGGTGCACGAGGGCCAGTTCTACCTGTACTACGACCCGCTCACGCTGCTGTCGCCCGCCGCCCAGGAGCGGTGGAAGGACAAGGCCCAGCAGGACCGCATGGTCGAGGCCGCCATCGAGCGCGCCCGCGGCCGCGTCCGCCCCTGGGCTTGATTCAGGGCTGCTCGGTCGTCGCGACGCGCGCCACGTCCCAGCCGGTGAGGATGCCGACGAGGTGGCGGTCCTCGACGGCGAGGATGCGGCGCACGCGGAGCGCGAGCAGGTGTCCGGCGGCGCGGTAGACCGGGGTCTTCACGTCGAGGCAGATGGTCTCGTAGGACATCACCTGCTCCACCGGCGACTCGAGGAGATCGTGGGGCAGCGCGCGCGCCTTGAGGGCCTCGGTCTGCGTGAACACGCCCACGGGCAGCGCGCCGTCGAGCACCACGAGGCCGCGCACGTCGCGCTCGCGCAGCCGGTCGAGGGCGAGGGCGATCGAGTCGCCGATCTCCACCGAGGCCACGTCACGGTTGAGCAGCCGCTCGATGGGCGTGTCGACGTGGTGGAACACCACGGCCTGCGCCACGTCGCGGGTGCTGATCACCGCGTCGATCCGCCCCGCCCGCCGCACGAACACGCGGTGGATGTGGTGGCCGACCATGAGCGCCGCCGCGTACCGGACGGGGGCGTCGTCGTCGACCGCGACGACCGGCGCGACCATGATGTCCCTGGCGGTGTGGCCGTCCGCGTCGGCCACCTTCACCGGGGCTCCCAGCACCGCGGGCTCGAGCTTGCCCACCCGGAGCAGGTCGGTCATCGAGACGAGCCCGACCGTGTCCCCCGCGGCGTCGACCACGGCGACCGCCGACACGTCGTGCTTGTCGAGCACGTGCTCGATCTCTCGGAGCGAAGCGCCTTCGGGGACCGAGATGAGCTTCTTGCTGGCGTACTCGCGGACGGGGGTCGAGAACCAGGTCATGCCCCCTGATCCATGCGTCTTTCGTGCGCGCCCGCAAGGCGCGAATTCGGCGACGAGCGAGGCGAACTGCAGGGTCGGTGCCGCGCAGAACCTGCGAGCTCACGCAAGAGCGGCGCCCCCGGACGGCCGCTACACCTCGAGCTCGAGCCCTTCGTACGCGGCGATCGAGTTCGGGAACAGCGCGCGGGCCCGGCGCTCCTTGTCGCGCACCGCCGCGTCGTCCTGCATGGGATCGTGGTGGAACAGCACGAGCTTCTTCACGCCGGCGGCCTGTGCGAGCTTGACCGCCTCCTCGTGGGTGGAGTGACCCCAGCCGAGCTTGGGCATGCCGCGCTCGCCCGCGTACTCCTCGGGCGTGTACATCGCGTCGTAGATCAGGACGTCGGCGTTCTCGGCCAGCTTGCGGAGCTTGGGGTCGACGACGGCGTAGTGCTCGGTGTCGGTGGCGTACATCACGGCGCTGCCCTCGTGCTCCACGCGGTAGGCGTAGACGCCGTCGGGGTGGTTGCCGCGCGTGTTGGTGATGCGCACGGGACCGCTGCCGTCGGTGCTCGGGATCTCGAGGGGCTCGCCCTCGAACAGATCGCGGAAGGTCATCTTCGCGCCCATCTCGGAGAGGTGGACGGGGAACGAAGGGTTCTCCATCTGGCCGGCCAGGGTCTCCTCGAGCGTGCGCGAGACCTTCATGCCGCCGTGCAGGTGGAACACGTTGCCCCGCACGAACGCGGGCGTGAAGAACGGGAACCCCTGGATGTGATCCCAGTGCACGTGACTGAAGAAGACGAACGCCTCGAGCGGCAGCTCCTTCATGAGCGCGTTGCCGAGCAGACGGATGCCCGTGCCGGCGTCGAAGATGAGGATCCGGCCGCCGACACGCATCTCGACGCAACTCGTGTTGCCGCCGATCTCCACCGTCGTCGGACCTGGGGTGGGAATGCTGCCGCGAACCCCCCAGAACCTCACGTGAATCATCGCGCCTCCAGCCCCTGCCTGCTCCAGAAAACGCCCCGACTCCGAGCGAGAGCCGAGCATACCCTCCCTCGGCCCCCTCACGCGAGTGGTCGTGATATACCGATTCGGTGGCGGCGCGGCTCCTCGACGCTCTGGCACTGCTGATGCTGGTCCTCGCCGGCGTCGCGTTCCTCTTCGGGGCGCGCCACATCGCGAGTCGCGAAGACCTCCACGCCATCTACTGGATGGTGGTCGGCATCGCGGCGATCCGCGCAGTCAGCAGCCTCGCCCGCGCGGACCGTGCCTGAGGGCAGCCGCTTGTCGAGGGGGCGCTCGCAGGCGAGGTGGGCGGTGGGATCCGCGCTCGCGGTGTCCCTGCTCTCCTGCGGCCGCGGTCCGGAATCCAAGGGTCAGGCGCCTGCGCCGGGCGCCACCAAGGCTGCGCTCGGGGGTGAGAACGTGGCCGCGGTCGGCACGCAGACCCTCAGCAAGAGCCTCGCCCGCGAGGTCGCCCTCGCCCGCAAGCTCCTGCCGCGCGAGGCCGTCGAGACCCTGGTGTCCGAGGCGCTCCTCGCCGAGCTCGCCGTTCGCCAGAAGGCGCTCGAAGACCCGGAGGTGCAGCGGAAGATCCGGGCCGTCCTCGCGCGTCGCCTCGTCGCGCGGCTGCGCGCCGAAGCCGTCGCCGAGGGACCCTGGACCGACGCCGAGCTCGACGCTGCCGCCCGCACCACGGGCTTCTGGCTCGACGTCGATCGCCCCGAGACCCGCATCGCCGCCCACGCCCTCGTCCGCAAGGGCGCCCCCGACCAGGCCGGCCTCGCCAAGAAGCTCCGCGCCTTCTTGCTCGAGGTGCCCGCGACGGGGACCGCCGACGAGCAAGCCAAGGCCTTCGTCGCCAAGGCCCAGAGCTTCCCGATGCCCGAGGGCCACGCCCTCGTGATCGAGCGCCTCGAGGACCCGTTCACCGCCGACGGTCGCGTCGCGGCCAAGGGCCCCCCCCGCGGGCTCGAGGTCGCCTTCGCCAAGGGTGCCTTCGACGTCGCCACCGTAGGCGGCACGAGCGAGATCATCGAGACTTCGTTCGGCATGCACGTGATCCGGCTCCTCGGCGTGTTCCCGGCCAAGGTCGCGCCGCGCGACCAGCGGGTCACGGTCCTCGAGCCCGAGCTCGTCCGCAAGCGCGCCGCGCCCCGCTACCAGGCCAAGCTGCAGGCGCTGTTCGAAGCCGCCGCGCCCAAGGAGCTCGCGACGGGCGACGATCTGCTCCTGCCGCGGGTCACGGAGCCGCGATGAGCGCGCTGTTCGTGCGGGAAGAGCACGAGACCGGCTTCACGCCGATCCTCAAGCGGCACCTCGAGGCCACCCCGGGTGCCATCGCCGTCGCCATCGTCGACGCCGAGGGCGAGGCCGTCGACTACGCGGGCGACACCATCGATCCCTTCGACATCAAGGTCGCGGCCGCCACGTTCCGCATCATCCTCGTGGAGCTCGAGACCGGCCCGCACAGCAAGCGCGCCGGTCTGCCCAAGCGCCTCTGGGTGCGCGGCGCCACCAAGGGCTACATGCTCGACGCGTTGCCCGACGGCTACGCGCTGCTCGCGATCCTCGACACCGACGCGGCCCTCGGCCACGCGAGCCGCACGCTCGACGGTACCCTGCGCGCGATCTACCGCGAGGCCGGCTGGGCCGCGCCGCCCGAGCTCTCGCACTGGTCACCGGTCGAGGTGGAGATCGGCCCCGACCAGCGCCCCCGGGCGGTGCGCGCGCAGCAGGGCTGGGTGCGGGCCGTGGTCATCGGGCGCGTGGCGACCGGCCTCTCGACCGGCGAGGTCGGCTACCGCGTGGAGCTCCCCGAGATCACTCGCCCGGGCAGCACCAACCACGAGGCCACCCTCGTGCGAGGCATCGACGAGGTCTGGTACGCCGACCTGCCGATCAGCGAGACCTGAGCCCCCGGCGACAAGGCGATGGGGCGCGGGAGCGACAAGGCGATGGGGCGCCTCACCGATAGGTGAAGAGCACTTCGTGGTCGCAGATGCGGAAGAGGTCGCCCTCTGCGATCGCCTTGCGGGTCACGCGCTGGCCGTGGAACTCGACGCCGTTGGTCGAGCCGAGATCGACCATGTAGTAGACGCCGTTCTGGAACTCGACCATCGCGTGCTGACGCGACACGTTCGGGTCCTTGATGGTGAGATCGCTCGTCTGTCGGCCGCGGCCGATGATGAACTTCTCCTTGTTCACCGGCGTGCGCTCGCCCTGGTAGAGCGCGGTCAGCACGTTGGGCTGTGTGGGCGCCGTCATCGGCGGCAGCGGTGCGGGCATCGCCGCGGGCGGCGGCGGAGGCGGCGGCATGCTGCTGCGCGGGAGCGGGGGCGGACCGCCCGGCCGTCCCGGAGGAGGCGGTGGCGGCGCGCCCGGACGTCCACCCGGCGGGGGCGGCGGAGGCAGACGCTGCGCCGGCGCCGCGGGGGGTGGCGGCAGACGCGCGGGCGGCGCCGTGTGCGCCGGCGGGGGCGCCGGCGGTGGTGCGTGCACCGGTGGCGGCCCGGGGGGCGGCAGCGCGGGCGGCGGGGGTTGCGGACGCGCCATCGGCACCGCGGGGGCGGTGGGCGGCAGTGGCTGACGCTGCGCGGGCGGGGGCGGGGCCGGCTCGGCCATCGGCTGCCCCGGGAACGGCGTGCGACTCGGCGGCGGCGCCGCGCCTGCGCCACCGTAGCTGCGCTGACGGGCGTACTGCTTCATCGCCTCGTTGATCAGGTAGTCGATGGAGCACTCGAGCTCCCTCGCCATGCCCTCGAAGGTCTCCCAGAGCTGGTCGCGGCACTGAAAGGTGCGCGGGCTCTTCTTGCTCGCGTCGTTCGCTTGGTTCATCGCGTCGGCTCTCGCTTATTCTTTCCTCGATCGGCCGCCCGGGGAGGCGGACGACGTCGCTCCGCTCACTTGGTCTCGGGGGCGGCCGGCAGTTTGGCGCGGCGCTCGATCTCGGGCTTCACGCAGTACGTGACGTAGTCCCCCACGGTCGCGATCGACTTGTTGTCGTAGCCGTCGTCCGGCTTGGCCGGGTTCTTCGGCACGGGGCAACCGGGCTTCTCCCAGTTGCACTCGTCGTCTTCCTTGCACTTCGGCACGGGCTGCTTGTCGGTCTCCCACTTGGCGAGCATGGGGAGGTCACTCGGCTTGCCCGTGGCGTAGTAGTAGCCGAACGCCGTCAGCAGCGGCCCGATGGGCTTGCGGTCGGTGGGGTTGCCCGTGAGGATGTCGGCGATCGCGGCGTCGACCCCCATGTCCTTGGGCAGCAGCGTGAACGCCTGCCCGTAGGAGCTCGGCTCGCCGAGGCCCATCTTGTTGCCCCCCGTCTCCTTGCCCGGGATCGGCGGGGCCTCGGGGCCGCCGAGGCCGCGCGGGAGCTTCCCGAGGAACTCCTTCACCGTGGTGCCCGACTTGGTCCCCGCCTTCTGCATCAGCGCGAGCACGCTCATCGCGCCGTCGAACCGGACCTTCCAGTTCGGCGCGTCGAACAGCTCGTAGAAGGTCTTGATGGCCTTCTCCGGCGGGTAGTTCGAGATGCGGAGCAGCGCGCCGTGCTTCACCTCGTCGGGGGCGTCGCTCTTCGCGATCGCGAGGAACGCCTTGAGGCTGTCGTCGCTGGTCGTGTCGACGTTGCCCTCGAGCGCCGCGAGGGCGAGCGCGCGGTGCTCCTTCTGCGCCTTGCCGTCGCTCGCGAGGGCGACGAGCACGTCGACCACCGCTTTGCGGCCGGCGAGCTTCGCGATCGGGAACATGTAGTTGAGGCGGTCGTCGCGGACCTTGTTCATGTAGGTCGCGAACAGCTTCGGATCGGCGAGGACCGTCTTGCCCTGCGGGTTGCCGCCGAGGGTGGCCTTGACCTCGTCCTCGACGCCCTTGGTGTACCCGTCGCCGAGGGTGGCCTTGAGGAGCTCGGCGAAATTGGCCGAGAGCTCGTCGCGCGCCTTGTCGTAGGCCTCGGCGGCCTTCTTGTCGCCGCCGGTGGGCTTCACGTCGACCGTGATGCGGGCGATGGCGTCGAGCTTGACCGACTTGACCGCGGGGGCGGCCTTGAGGAGCGCGGGCAAGCGGGTCGACGCCGAGGTGCCGAGCTTGCGGAGGATCTGCTCGAGGCCGTAGGCCTGCCCCGAGTTGTCCATCTTCTTCTCGAAGTTCTCGAGCCGCTTGTCGGGCGCGTCGCCCTCCTTGCCGAGGGCCCACTCGGCGAGCGCCGACGCCATCGACGTGCGGAGCTTGCCGTCCATCTCGAGCTTCTCTTCGTTGAAGAGCGCGAAGGTGGCGTCCTTGAAGCTCACGGCCGGGTCGGCGACCTTGCCGTCGCCGGCCTTCTCGAGCGGCACGACGACCTTGGGGCCGAGCTTCTTCCAGAGGCCCTCGAGGATCTCGCGGCGCTCGGAGGCCGACATCTTCTGCAGCTCTTCGATCAGACGGTTGAGGCCGACCGGCTGCCCCCCACGGCGCTTCATGTCGACGAGGGACCACGCCGCCTCGACGCGCAGCTCCTTCTCGTACTTGTCGTGGATGAGCACCGCGACCAGCTTGTCGGGACCGTTCTGCGTCTTCTCCCAACGACGGAGGTCGTCCGTGTTGACGCGACAGCCTGTGACCACACACACCGCGACGAGCAGCGCCCCCGCGAGCAGGGGCGAGCCGAGCACGGTGGATCCAGCGCCCCGGCCCGCTCGAACACTCCTACCCAGCCAACCGGTCGAACGATCGATACGCATTCGGTTCCTCGTACATGGCGACAAGGTCGCCCGGCCGACTACCAGAGTGGGCCATCGTAGTCCGAAGGAGGCCTCGCCCTCAATCCTCTTGGCTTTCGCCACCGCGGCCCACGCGCGGCAGCTTTCTTGGCCCACCAGAAAGCCTACATGTAGGCACCAGGCAGCATGCCGCCCCGCCGCAAGGCCTCCGATGAAGACCTGGGCACGTTCGGCGAGGACGAGGACGACCTCACGCCCGAGCCGCGCGCCGTCGTCCGCCGCGCCCGCAAGCTCGTCGCGGCCGCGCCCGTCGTCGAGCGCAAGGACGCGATCGAAGAGGCGGTGAGCAAGCCGATCCGCCCCGGCCCTCCGCCCCCGATCCTGTACGACAAGCCGGCGCCGCGCCCCGACTACGCGCGCGGCCGCGAGCTCGGCGCGCTCCTGTTCTTCGCGGCGGCGGTGTTCGTCGCGCTCGGCCTCGGCAGCTACGACCTGCGGGGCGGTGCCGACTGGGTGGGGCCGGTGGGCGCGCGCACCGCGCAGATCCTCGTGTCCGCCGTCGGCCTCGCGGCGTGGGCCATCCCGGTGGAGCTCGTGCTGTTCGCGCTGCCGTTCCTGCGCGGTCGCCCGAGCGTGATCACGCCGGCGCGCGCGGCGGGAGACGTGGTGCTCGGGGTGGTCGGCGCGGCGCTCCTCCACGTGGGCTCGCTCGGCAAGATCGTGTTCGGCGGTCACACGGCGGGCGGCACGATCGGCGAGCTGTTCGGCGAGCTCCTGCGCGCGCTGTTCTCCACCGTGGGCACGTTCCTCGTGGGGCTCACCGTGGTCGCGCTGGTGCTCATCGCGCGCGCCACGTTCTCGTTCATCGACTTCGCGAACCGCACCGGCGCGACGAGCGCCGCCGTCGCCACCAGGGCCGCCTCCACCGTGCGGGGCGTGCGCGAGGCGTGGCAGGAGGCCAAGCTCCTCGAGGGTGGCCCGGGTGCGCCGCTCGTGCTCGCGGGCGGGGATTTTCCGGCCGATCGGCTCTCGTTCGCGCCGCCTTCCGAGAGCGTGGAGCTCGGCGAGATCAAGGTCCGCGAGGACAGCCGCCTGCCGCCGGAGGCGCACGCGATCGCGCTCCGCCTGGCCGCCGATGCGCCGCGCGCGTCGAGCCACGGCGACGCCATCGCGCCCCCCATCGTGCTCGCCGGTCCACCCATCCCGCCGCCGCCCGCGCCCGACGCGCTCGAGGCGCTCCTGCCGCCCGAGGAGAAGCCGAGCCGCAAGAGGAAGGCAGCGGCGCCGACCATCGCCCCTCCTTCGCCCGAGGCCGCGGTGCAGCGCGAAGAGGAGGTGCCCGCCGAGGCCCTCGTCGCCGAGACGCCGACGCCGAGTGAGCCGATCGAGGACGACGCGGCCGTCGAGGCCGAGGTCGTCGAGGTCGACGAGGCCGAGGAGGAGACCCCCGCCGAGGCGCCGCGTCGCCGCAAGCAGATCATCCCCTGGAAGCGCGGCTTCGAGCTGCCCTCGCCGACCCTGCTCGATCCGGCCCCCGAGGACCAGCCGCAGATCGATCGCGAGCTCCTCCTCGCCGACGCCCGCGCGCTCGTGCAGACCCTGCAGACCTACAAGGTCGTCGGCGAGGTGCGCGAGATCCACCCCGGGCCCGTGGTCACCACCTACGAGCTCGAGCCGCGCGTCGGCACCAAGGTGCGCGAGGTCGAGGGCCTCGCCAACGACCTGCGCCTGTCGCTCGCCAAGGAGAGCGTCCGCATCGTCGCGCCGATCCCCGGCAAGAACCGCATCGGCTTCGAGCTGCCCAACGCGCAGCGCATCCCGGTGAACTTCCGCGAGCTCGTCGAGGACAAGCGCTTCGCCGAGGCCAAGGGCGCGCTCCCGGTCATCCTCGGCCGCGACATCGTCGGCGCGCCCGTCTACGAGGACCTCGCCGCGATGCCCCACCTGCTCGTCGCCGGCGCGACCGGCGCGGGCAAGAGCGTCGGGCTCAACGTCATCGTGGCGTCGCTGCTCCACCGGCGCACGCCCGAGGATCTGCGGCTCATCATGGTCGACCCCAAGGTGGTCGAGCTCGCGCCGTTCGATCGCATCCCGCACATGCTGCTGCCGGTCGTGACCGACATGAAGCAGGCCCTCAACGCGCTCAAGTGGTGCGTCGACGAGATGGAGCGGCGCTACCAGCTGCTCGCCAAGGCCGGCGTCAAGAACATCACCACCTACAACGCCTGGCGCGACAAGATCGTCGCCGGGACGCTCAAGAACCCGATGCCGCGCACGGTCGTCGCGACCGATCACAACGGCCTCCCCGAGGAGATCGTCAGCAAGGACCCCAACGTCGGCGAGCAGCAGCTCCCCGAGAAGCTGCCCTACCTCGTGGTCATCGTCGACGAGTTCGCCGACCTGATGATGGCGGTCGGCAAGGGCGAGGTGGAGCCCCCGATCGCGCGCCTCGCCCAGAAGGCCCGTGCCGCCGGCATCCACGTGATCCTCGCGACGCAGCGGCCGAGCGTCGACGTCATCACCGGCATGATCAAGGCGAACTTCCCCACGCGCATCGCGTTCCGCGTCGCGCAGCGGGTCGACTCGCGCACCATCCTCGACGCGCAGGGCGCGGAGTACCTGCTCGGCAAGGGCGACATGCTCGCCAGCGTCAACGGCAAGCAGGGCCTCAAGCGCATCCAGTGCCCGTTCGTGAGCGAGGAGGAGATCCAGAAGATCTGCGACTTCCTCCGCGCGCAGGGCGAGCCCGTGTTCGACGAGTCGATCCTCCAGAACCGCGAGGAGGACGGCGACGACGACGGCGAGGAAGAGGCGCTCTCGCCGAAGGATCAGGAGCTGTTCGACCGCGCCGTGGAGCTCGTGGTGGAGGCGCGCAAGTGCTCGACCTCGTGGCTCCAGCGCAAGATGGGCCTCGGCTACAACAAGGCCGCGCGCTTCGTCGACCGCATGGAGCGCACCGGCGTGGTCGGTCCCGCCGTCGGCGCCGGCAAGGACCGCGAGGTGCTCCAGTGAGGCCTGGTGCCGCGAGGCGGCGGTGACGGATCAGTAGCCGAGCGGGTTCTTGCTCGTGGACGGCTTCGGCAACGGCTTGGTGGTCGCCGAGGCGGGCGGCCAGGGCTTCTTCGGGCCGCTGTAGACGGGCGCGACGGACTTGGTCGTGCTCGGCTCCACGGAGGGGGGCGGCGGGGCGACCGACGAGGCCGCTGGGGCTGACGTCGCGACCGGGCCCTTGGTCGGCTCGCTGGGCACGCCCTTCTCGGGCTCCTCGGCCACGTCCTTCTTGGCGGACGCCTTGTTCAGGTCGGCCTTGCCCTCGTTCGAGGTGAACCGCACGACGACGGCCACGACCCCGACCACCAGCGCGAGCGCGAGCGCCACGAAGATCGGCGCGCGCCGCGGCTTGCGCGGCGGCTGCAGGTCTTCTTCGACGTTGGTCGTCGGCGACATGGTCATCGGCCCGGCGTCCACGGTCGGCGTGGGCCGCGGGGTCTCGGCCATGATCGTGTGGGCGTCGGGGTGCTGGGTGACCGGCACCGACTTGGGCCGCTCGATCGCGATCAGCGACACGGGCCGCGGCATCGGCTTCACGGGCGGCGCCGCCACGTCGAGCGGCAACACCCGCACGCTCGCGACCCCGAGCGCCGCGCGCGTGCGCTCGACGGCGGCCAGCATCTCGCGCGCCGAGGCCCAGCGATCCTCCTGGCGCGTGCGCGTCGCGCGGTCGATGATCGCGATCACCTCGGGGTGCATGTGCGGCGCCAGCTCTCCGAGCGAGCGGGGCTCCTGCGTGGCCACGAGCACCATCAGCTCCTGCGGGTTCTCCGCGGCGTGCACGAAGTCGCCGCAGACCAGCGCGAAAAGCGTGGCCCCGAGGGCGTAGAGGTCGGTTTGCGCGCTGACCAGCTGGGTCTTGCCCATGGCCTGCTCGGGGGCCATGAAGCCGGGCGTGCCGAATGCGGTCCCGGTCTTGGTCGCGCTCGACCAGCCGGCGTCGTCGAGCATGCGGGCGATGCCGAAGTCGAGGACGTGGACCTTGCCGTCGCGATCGACGAGCAGGTTGTCCGGTTTGAGATCGCGGTGGACGATGCCCTTGTCGTGCGCGGAGGTGAGGACCGAGAGCACCTGCGCCGCCACATCGAGGACCTCGCCGTCGTCGAGGAGGCGCTCCATCGCGCGATCGGCGAGGGTGACGCCCTCGATCAGGTCCATGACCAGGAACGCGGCGCCGTCCGAGTCGTCGACGTCGTCGTCGAGCACGCGCACCACGCCCTGGTGGTCGACCTTGTTGGCGAGGTAGCCCTCGCGGACGAACCGCGCCCGCACCGTGGACGAGGCGCTGATGGTCGCGTGGAGCATCTTGAGCGCGACGCGCGCGCCGTTGCGGTGGGTGGCGGCGTAGACCGCGGCCATGCCGCCCACGCCGATCAGACGGTCGAGGCGCCACTTGCCCTTCACCGTCCGCCCCAGCCGCTTGTGCGAGAGCTCCTCGATGACGGGATCCGCCATGTCCGGCCTAGTCTAGAACGTGCCGGTCAAACTGACATGGAACCCCGTAGGGTTTGCCGTCAACGAGGCGGAAGTGCTTGATTTTGCTGGAGACAGAAGAACCAGGGCGAGCCCGCCCGCGGCCAGGGTGGGCCCCGCGACCAGCAGGATCGTGGTCGTCATGGACAGGGTGCGGATCGAGCCCTTGCGGTCGTCGAGGGTGCTCGACCCGAAGGGGCACCGGTCGTTCGGGCAGTCGCTCTTGAGCGTGTCGTACTTGCTCTTGGCGAGGAAGCCGGTGACGACTCCGCCCACGAGGAAGGTGCCACCCGCGATCACGCCGACCCACCCGACGGTGTGGAGCGGGGACGACGGAGGAGGCGGGGGCGGCGGCGGATCCTTCTTGATCGGCGGATCCTTCTTCGCCTTCTCGAGCTGGACGTCGAACTTGATGGTGCCGCCCTCGGGCACGGTGACCGGGGTCTGCGTCGCCGTGTGGTCCTTGGCCGTGACGCGGACGACGTGGGTGCCGGGATCGATGACCCGCGGGACGTCCATCGCGGCGCTCGGCCACGGGAGGCCGTCGACCTCGACGACGAGCTCGGGGTAGTTCTGCTTGGTGCTGATGTGCAGGCGGCCGAGGCGCGCCTCCACCTTGGGCAGCTCGGTGGTGGCCTCGGTCACGGCCTCCTTGAACTGCTCGGGCGCGCCCTCGGGCACCACCTCGCCCGACAGCTTGCGCCAGGTCTCGGCCGCGGCGACCAGCCGTCCGACCTTCTCGTAACAGCGCGCGAGGTGCTGGAGGTGGGGGGGCGCGTGGTAGAGCGCCTCGGCCTTCTCGAGCTTGGTGATCGCGCCCTTGCAGTCGCCCGCCTTCTCGGCCTCGATGCCCGCGAGCGCCAGCTCCCGGGCTGTGGCCTTGTCCTCGACCGGCCCGGCGCGGAGGCCGCTCGTGGCCAGCACCACGGCGAGCGTCAGGGCGCACGCGGAGGAACCGGGGGGGAGGACGCGAGACATCGGATCCGAGGGCTTACTAGAACGTGGCCAGCGCGCCCAGGTAGACCCCACCGGTGGTCGGAGTGACCACTGGTACCACCGCCAAGCTGGGCGGAAGCGGCCGCTTGCGGGTCTCCCAGCGCTCGGGGACGAAGCTGACGTTGGCCTGGACGATGCCCCCGATGGCGAAGGCGGCCAGGGTGCCCACGCTGATCCAGTTCACGATGCGCGCGCTCGTGACCAGCGTGCGGACCTCTTCGCCCGGGTTCGGGTTCGACCGGTGGTAGAAGAACGACACGGTCGCGGTGATGAGCGCCACGCCCTCCACGCCCGCGAACATGAGCCCGAGGCTCGGGTCGCCGTTCTGGAACTGGCCCACTCCGAACGGCAGCGACGCGAGCACCCGGGAGTTGCGCGTGACCACCCGCTCGGTCGCGGCGTAGAGCTTCAGATCGGCGATCTGCTTCTGCGCGGCGTCGACCTTGAGCTTGAGGGCGTCGATCTCCTTCTTCTTGGCGTCGGCCGCGGCCTTGTCGGCGTCCTCTTTCTCGATCTTCTTGCGGACGCGGTTGAGCTCGTCGAGGACGCCGGGAGGGAACGCCAGCGCGTCCGGCTGGAACTTCATGTCGGCCCGCAGGAGCCGGTCGAACTGCTGGTCGGCCTTGCCGTAGTCCTGGATCGCCATGTAGGCGGCGCCGCTGTACATGCGGCCCTTGGCGACCAGCGCCGGCTCCTTGAGCGTGGGCGGCGAGCCGTCGATGGCCTGCGCGAACCACTCGACGGTCTCCTTGTACTTGCCGCTCTCGTAGAGCTTGCGGCCCTGGTCGAGCACCTGCTCCTCGGTCGCAGCCCGGGCCTCCGCGACCACGAGGACGGTCGCGACGCCGAAGCAGACGTGCTTCGCCCGCCCACGGAATGCGCTGGAGAGAATCACGGAGTGGTGATCACTTGAAGACGAGAGGTTCGGTGTTGCCCGGTATCAGCGTAACCGGATAGCTCTCCAGCGAATAGTTGGCTGTCACGACCGCGGTCCGCGACGACTCGACCATCGGGATCACCAGGGGTGGGGGGCCCTCCGCCAGCACCTTGCCCGACGCGTCCTTGACCGTGAGGCGGGCGCCCTCGTGCGGCTCGCGCAGGTTGACGGTGGCCGGTCGGTATTTTGGCTTCATCTCGATCAGCAGAGGACCGTCGCCCGTGGAGAGGTCGAAGGACTGCGTGGCGACCTCGCAGCACTGGTTGCGCCCGACGATCTTCACGGTGTGCTTGCCGAAGCCGAGCTCCAAGGCCGGGTTCATCAGGTCGACCGAGGTGTCGTCGATGGTGATCGAGCTCGCCCAGGTGGCCGACGTGATGCGCACCGTGCGCTTGCCGCCCGCGTCAGGGGTGCCGACGGGGCCGGCCACGGTGATCTTGGGGGCCGTGGAGCTCACGCTGATCGCCGGGCTGCTCGAGCTCGAGGGGACGAGCGGCGCCGTGTCGTCCGCGCCGGGCACGCCCGGGCCGAGGGGTGTGCTCCCGCTCGTGGACGCGGACACGGC
>JAEUKC010000360.1:0-9498 GCA_016794445.1 Myxococcales bacterium | reverse complement strand
GGACGTCGGTGCTCCCCTGCACGGACCCGTGCCCCACGCGTGGCCGTTCTACTTCGTGGGCCCCGAGGATCATGGAAACGGCCGCCCCTTGGTAGAGGCGGCCTATCCCGGACTGGCGCTCGAGGACTGGTTCGCGTGGATGCGCGAACTCGCCGCTACGTAGCCGCAGCGGTGTCGTCGTCGTCGTCGTCGTCGTCGTCCTGCCCGGAGTCGTCCTCGGGCATCGCCTCTTCCTCGGGCGGCGCGCGACCCTCGTCGAGGGCTTGCTGACGGGCCTTCTCGGCCGCGGCGCGGGCCTGGGCGGCGCGCTGGAGGACCTGGGGCTTGGGGGCGACCTGCAGGATCATCGTGCGCCCGTCGAGGCGGGGCGCGAGCTCGGTGACCGAGAGATCCTCGACCTTGGCGAGGATCTGATCGAGCTGCATCTTGGCGCGGTCGGGGTGGGTGATCTCGCGGCCGCGGAAGCGGACCGTGAACTTCACCTTGTCGCCCGCCTCGAGGAAGCGGCGCGCGTGGTTCACCTTCACCTCGAGGTCGTGATCGTCGGTCTTGGGGCGGAGCTTGAGCTCCTTGACCTCGATCACCGTCTGCTTCCGGCGCGCCTCGGCGGCCTTCTTCTTCTCCTCGTACTTCATCTTGCCGAAGTCGAGGATCTTGCAGACGGGGGGATCACTCTTCGCGTTGACCTCCACGAGGTCGAGCCCCGCCTCCTGCGCCATCCGTAGCGCCTCGTGGGTGGCGACCACCCCGAGGAGCCCGCCGTCCGCGCCGATGAGGCGAACCTCGGGCACGCGGATGCGGTGGTTGACGCGGGTGGTGATGGGACGCTTGTCCCGGGGGTCCATCGGGCGACGGCCAAAGCCCATGAGCGATACGAATCCTTCCTTGGTTCGAGAGAGTCGGGCGAGAGGGTACTAGGAATTCTGGGGGCGGGGGAACACACCCTCGGCGAGGAGTTTTTGCACCACCTCGGCGAGGGGGATGGCGCCGAGGTCGTCGTTGCCGCGGCGCAGCGCGAGGGCGCGGTTCTCGGCCTCTTTGCCGCCGACCACGGCGAGGTAGGGGTAGCGCATCTGACGCGCCGCGCGGATCTTGGCGCCGAGCTTGTCGGGGCCGAGGTCGGTGGCGACGCGCACGCCGGCGAGCCGCAGGACCTGCTCGGCCTCGCGGGCGTAGGCCTCGAACTTCTCGCTCACCGTCAGGATGCACACCTGCTCGGGGGCGAGCCACACCGGGAAGTTGCCGGCCACGTGCTCGAGGTAGACCGCGAAGAAGCGCTCGAGCGAGCCGAGCAGCGCGCGGTGCAGCATGACCGGCCGCTGGTCCTTGCCCTCGTGGTCGACGTACGCGAGCTCGAAGCGCTCGGGCATGTTGAAGTCGACCTGCATCGTGCCGAGCTGCCAGCTCCGGCCGATGGCGTCCTTGACGTGGTACTCGAGCTTCGGGCCGTAGAACGCGCCCTCACCCTCGGCGACGGTGAACGAGCGCCCGGCGGCGCGCATGGCGTCGGCGAGCGCGTGTTCGGCCGAGTCCCAGAGGGCGTCGCTGCCGACGCGCTTCTCGGGGCGGGTCGCGAGGCGCACGCGGACGTCGGTGAACCCGAACGTGCCGTAGGCCTCGTCGAGGAGCGCGTTGAAGGCGCTGATCTCGGGCTGCATCTGCGCCGGCGTGCAGAAGATGTGCGCGTCGTCCTGGCAGAACGTGCGCACGCGCGCGAGGCCGTGCACCACGCCGCCGCGCTCGTAGCGGTGCAGGCGGCCGAAGTCGGCGCAGCGGAACGGCAGCTCGCGGTAGCTGCGCTTGCGGTGCGAGAACAGCTGGGCGTGGCCCGGGCAGTTCATCGGCTTGACGCCGCGGGTCTCGGCGGCGAGCAGGTCGAGCTGCTCGTCGGTCGCGTGCTCGGCGGTGAGGGCGGCGCGGATGGCGTCGACCTTGGCCGGGTCGACGAAGTCGTCGGCGGTGACCGCGAGGTACATGTTCTCGCGGTAGTTCGCGAGGTGGCCGCTCTTCTTGTAGAGCTCGTTGCCGTAGATCTGCGGGGTGATGACCTCGTCGTACCCGTGGCGCACGTAGAGGTCGCGCACGTAGTCGACGAGCCGGTGGTAGACCTTGGCGCCGCGCGGCAGGAAGAAGGGCGAGGCCGGGGCCGCCGTGTCGAACGCGAAGAGCTCGAGCTCGCGGCCGAGCTTGCGGTGGTCGCGCGCCTTGGCCTGCTCGAGCTGCTCGAGGTGGGCCTTGAGCGCGGCCTCGTCGGGGAACGCGGTGCCGTAGATGCGCTGCAGCTGCGGGTTGCCCTCGATGCCGCGCCAGTAGGTGCCGCTCACCGCGGTGAGCTTGATCGCGCCGAGCTCGCCGGTGTGCGGCACGTGCGGGCCCTTGCAGAAGTCGACCCACTCGCTGCCCGCGGCCCCGTGGCGGTAGACGGTGAAGTCCGTGCCGGCGGGCAGGGTCTCCATCCACTCGACCTTGTAGGTCTCGCCCATCTTGGTGAAGAGGGCGACGGCGTCCTCGCGCGAGATCGGCTCGCGGCGGAACGGCGCCTTCTGCGCGATGATCTCGCGCATCTTCGCCTCGATGGCGACCAGGTCGTCCTCGGAGAACGTGCCGCCGCCCTTGCGGTCGAAGTCGTAATAGAAGCCGTTCTCGGTGGCCGGCCCGAAGGTGACCTTGGTGCCGGGGAACAGCTGCTGCACCGCATCGGCCATCACGTGCGCGGTCGAGTGGCGGAGGATCTCGAGGCCGTCGGCCGAGCCGCGCGTGACCGCGGTGAAGCCCTTCTCGAGCTCGGCGGGATCGATCGCGGTGTGCAGGTCGACGAGCGCGTCGTCGGTGCGCGAAGAGAGGCGCACGCCGAGGACGTCGTCTTTGAGCGCACCACGGGCGAGGAGGAGCTCGCGAACCGACTGCATCGAGGAATCGAGGGTCATGGGAGGGGGCACCAGAGAAAATGCGGGAGGCGCCTATACCCCGCCCCCGCGGGCTCTGCCAGGAGCGCCTTTGCCGGGCTTTCCAGTGCCCCGCCGGGCCCCTACGTTCCGGTCGAGATGGCCACACGACCCAAGGTGGTGATCGTCGGGGGAGGGTTCGGGGGGCTCGAGGCCGCCAAGGCCCTGCGCGACGCGCCCGTGGACGTCACCCTCGTCGATCGCCGCAACCACCACGTGTTCCAGCCCCTGCTCTACCAGGTGGCGACGGCGGGCCTCTCGCCGGCCGACATCGCGGAGCCGCTGCGCCGCATCCTGCGCGACCAGGAGAACGTGACGGTGCTCCTCGGCGAAGCAGAGCGCGTCGACCTCGCCGGCAGGCGGCTCGTGCTCACCGACGGCGAGGTCCCCTACGATCGCCTGATCCTCGCGTGCGGCGCCTCGCACTCGTGGTTCGGGCACGACGAGTGGGCGGAGCACGCGCTCGGCCTCAAGACGCTGGAGGACGCGCTCGAGGTGCGGCGCCGCGTGCTGCTCGCCTACGAGCGCGCCGAGCGCACCGACGACCCGGCGGAGCGCGCGGCGCTGCTCACCTTCGTCGTCATCGGCGGCGGGCCCACCGGGGTCGAGATGGCGGGCGCGTTCGCCGAGATCGCGCACCTCACGCTGGCCAGGGATTTCCGGCGGATCGACCCCCACCAGGCCCGCGTGCACCTCATCGAGGCGGGGCCGCGCTTGTTGCCGGCGTTCGCCGAGGACCTCTCCGCGGCGACCAAGGCCTCGCTCGAGAAGCTGAAGGTCACCGTGCACTTGAACACGCGCGTGACCGCGATCGCGCACGACGAGGTGCGGTTCGGGGCGGAGGCGATCGGCGCCAAGACCATCCTCTGGGCCGCCGGCGTGCAGGGCGCGCCGATCGCCCGCACGCTCGGCGTGGAGCTCGACCGCGCCGGGCGCGTGAAGGTGCGCCCGGACTTCTCGCTCGAGGGGCACCCCGAGGTGTTCGTGATCGGCGACATGGCGGCGCTGACCGACGCGAAGGGGGTCGTCGTGCCCGGGGTGTGCCAGGGCGCGATGCAGGCCGGCAAGCTCGTCGGCAAGAACGTCGTGCGCGGCCTCGACGGCACCGCGCCCGAGCCGTTCGTCTACCGGGACCTCGGCATCATGGCGACCATCGGGCGCGCCCACGCGGTGGTGCAGCTGCCGGGCTTCCGCTTCTCGGGGTTCTTCGCGTGGCTCTTCTGGGCGTTCCTCCACGTGGCGCTGCTCATCGGCTTCGACAACCGGCTGGTCGTGATGATCGAGTGGATGTGGGCGTGGTTCACCTTCGACCGCGGCGCGCGCCTCATCACCCACGAGCGACCGCACGGGTAGGGTAGGCTCCGCGCGATGAGCGCACCGATCGCCCAGCACGTGGCCACGTACTTCGAGGGCGAGAAGAACGCGGGCATGTTGATCGCCGGGATCGGCGCCGCGATGTTCGCGGCGGGGACGGCGCTGTTCCCCGCGCGCCACGGGCTCCGTGCGTTCGCGCTCACGCTGCTCGTGTGGGGCACGCTCGAGTTCGGCCTCGGCGCGGGGCTCTACCTGCGCACGGGGCCGCAGGTCGTCGACCTGCTGCGCGACCTCGGGCGGGACGCCGCCGCGTTCTACGCGAGCGAGGGCGCGCGCATGGCCAAGGTACAGCGCAACTTCGTCGTGCTCGAGGCGGTGTGGCTCGGGGCGATCGCGGTGACCGGGGTCCTCGGCGTCGTGATGAAGAAGAGCCCGCTCGCTTCGGGGATCGCGCTCGGGATCCTCGTCAACGTCTCCGTGCTGCTCGCGTTCGACGTCGTCGCCGAGCGACGGGGGGCGATCTACGAGCGGGCCCTGACGGAGCGACGCGTGGAGTAGGATCGCGGTGCGATGACCGTGCGACTCCGGGGGCGGGTGCGGGGCAGCGGCGACGTGCTGCGGCGCGCGGAGCTGCTCTCGGAGGACGGCGAGCGCGTCGACGGCGCGGACGGCGAGGCCTTCGACCTCGTGCTGGAGGACGGTGCCGTCGTGCGGATCGAGGTCCCGACCGACGCGGCGATCGTGCCGCTGCGGGTCGACCGCGGGGTGTGGAGCGATCTCGCGACGACGCCGGGTGCCGAGCTGCTCGGCCGCCGGACGCCGGCGCCGCACGCCCGGATCGCCCGCTTCTCCACGGCAATCGTGCGTGATGGCGACGCGGTGGTGGTCGAGGGAGAGACGACCGACGACGTGGCGATCGACGAGGCGGCCTATCGGACCACGAGCGCGCGCCGGGTCACGGGCGCCCGCGCGCTGGTGGTCGGCGTCGGTGAGGACGGCGCCACGGCGCTCGAGCGCGAGCTCGCGGCGAGGGCCCGCCGCGCGCGTGCCGGCGCGTATTCGTCGCGGGCCGCGTTCGTCCTGTCCGAGGCCTTCCACGCGACCCTCGCGCGGTGGCGCCCTATCTCCGCTGCCGCCGCGGGGACCGTCGCCCTCCTCGCCTGCTGGCTGCCGCCCTGGTTCGCCCTGTACGTGCAGACGACGGCGCTCGGCGGGCTCGGCATGCTCGCCGTGCAGCGCCACCTCGGCCGGACGCCCCTCAAGTTCTCGGACGGCAACGAGCACCCGATGACCTGGTTCTTCTGGTGGGTGATCTTCTTCCCGCCGAGCGCCGCGCTGATGCCCGGCATCCTCGCGCTGTGGCTCGCCGTGGTCGCGGCGCTGGTCTTCTTCGGGACGCATCGAACCGCGCGTCGGCTCCGGGTGCTGCTCGAGACCGCGCCGTTTCCTGCCGCGATGCCGGACGGCGCGTTCGGCGCGATCGTGGGCACCGTCGTGGAAGGCGCCGCCGGTGTGTACATCGTCGACACCGACCGCGGCCGCATCACGCTCGCGACCGACAACGCCCCGTGGTCCTCGTTGCCGCAGGAGGGGAGCCGTCGCGCGTTCGATCCCGGCGCTCGCGTGCTCTTCGCCGGGCGCCTCGAGCGGGTCGGAGAGGATCTCCACGTGTCCTACGGCGGACCGGACTCGCTCACGTGTTTCGTCGCTGCACCCGCCGAAGATCCGCGGGCGAACGCGCGGAGCTTCCTCGTGTCGCGCCGCCTCACCACGCTGGCGCTCGCGACGCTCGCCGCCGCGGAGGTCGTGGCGTCGCTCGTGTGGCTCGGGCTCGCCTACCACGTGTGACGGTTCGCCTGTTGGCCAGCGCGTTGCTAGGTGAGGGGTGTGATGCGCCTCCTCCGCGAGAGCCCCCTCCTCCTGCTCTTCGTGGTGAGCGGGCTCGGGTACCTGCTCGGGCGCATCCGCGTGCTCGGGCTCGAGCTCGGCGTGGCGGCGGTGCTGTTCGTCGGCCTCGGGGCGAGCGCGATCGACCCGGCGCTCAAGCTGCCGGAGCTCGTCCCGGCCTTCGGGCTCGCGGTGTTCGTCTACACGCTGGGGCTCGGCAGCGGCCCGGGGTTCTTCGGGTCACTGCGGCGACGCGGGTTGCGCGACGCGGGGCTCGCGCTGTCGGCGATCGCGCTCGGCGCGGTGCTCTCCGCGATCGCGGGCCTCGTGCTCCACCTCGGGCGCGCGCGGTCGGCGGGCCTCTTCGCGGGCGCCCTCACCAACACGCCGGCCCTCGCGCAGGTCGTGCAGGCGTTGCGCGAAACCGGCGCCTCGCCGGACCAGCAGAGCGCGCCCGTCGTGGCCTACTCGGTGGGCTACCCGATGGGGGTCATCGGCGTGCTGCTCGCGCTCGCGTTCGTGCAGCGCTGGTACGTCGCCCACCCGGACTCGGTGGTGCCCGAGGCGCAGCGCGGGCCGCTCGTGTCGCGCACCGTGGAGCTGACGCACGGCGGCGACGCGACGACGGTCGGCGAGCGCCACCACGTGGTGCTGTCGCGCTACGTGCGCGGTGAGCAGGTGTCGACGGTCGTCGAGGGCACGCGGCTCGATCCGGGCGACGTCGTCACCCTCGTCGGCAGCGTGGCCGACGTCGACGCCGCGGTCCTCGCCCTCGGGAAGCCGAGCGCGCTGCACCCGGAGCTCGATCGCTCGGTGCTCGACTTTCGGCGCGTGTTCGTCTCGAACGCGCGGGCCATCGGGCGGCCGCTGCACGAGCTCGCGCTGGCCTCGCGGTTCTCGGCGGTGATCACGCGCATCCGGCGCGGCGACGTCGAGATGCTCGCCACGCACGACACGGTGCTCGAGCTCGGCGACCGCGTGCGTGTGGTGGCGCCGCGCGAGCGACAGTCGGACGTGGCGAAGTTCCTCGGTGACTCGTACAAGGCGCTCGCCGAGATCGACGTCATCTCGTTCAGCCTCGGGATCGCGCTCGGGCTGCTGGTCGGGATGATCCCGCTCCCGCTGCCGGGCACCACGGTGCGGCTCGGCGCTGCGGGTGGGCCGCTGGTGGTGGGGCTCGTGCTCGGGCGCCTCGGGCGCACGGGGCCGCTCGTGTGGTCGCTGCCGTTCAGCGCGAACCTCACGCTGCGTCAGCTCGGGTTGATCCTGTTCCTCGCGGGGGTCGGCACGCGGTCGGGCGACGCGTTCGCGACGACGCTGCGCGCGGGTGGGGCGTTGCCGTTGCTGCTCGCCGGGGCGGCGGTGACGGCGCTCGTCGCCGCGTTCGTGCTGGTGGTCGGGCACCGCGCGCTGAAGATCCCGATGCCCACCCTGAGCGGGATGCTGGCCGGGATCCACACGCAGCCGGCGGTGCTCGCGTTCGCGGCCAAGCGGTACGGCGACGAGCCGGTGGGCGCGGGGTACGCGGCGGTGTTCCCGCTGGCGACGCTGGGGAAGATCGTGGCGGCGCAGCTGCTGGTGTCGCTGCTGCGATGAGGGCCGCGTTCACGGGCGCCCGTGAACGGTCGCTCTGACTCGCTCCGCCGAGCCACGGCGCGGCGTCGTCCGTCCGAAAGTCGGGTGGGGTCGGCCATGGCTCGTTCTCCGCGTCGAAGAACGCCCGCCAGAACGCGCGTGTTCGTTCACCGATCAAGGGATGCGCGACCTCGCGGAAGAACCGATGGATACGTTCCGGGCCATAGAGGGCAAGGATGGCGCGCACGTCTTCGAGCCGGCCAGACTCGAGGACCCGGGGGAGGATCGCGTCCGCGTGTTCATCGACGTCGAGCGCGTCGAAGTCGAGGTCCCAGAACAGCCAGCGCATCCCCTCCTCGAGTGCCCGCGGCATCCGTGCATCGTAGCGCACCGGTGGCCAAGTCAGGTCGTCAGGACGTCGCCGAAGCGCTTGCGCAACGCCCGCCAGGTCGCCCGGCTGGCACCTGGTTCGTAGAGGGAGAGCAACCGAAGCCGGGCGAGTCCCGGAGCATCGACGAGGGCAGCGACGCTGTCTCCGACCGGATTGCTCGAGAGGCGCAAGGTGCGAAGACGAGTCCAGCGGACCTCGGCGAGTGCCATGACGCCCCGTCCGCCCATCGCGCACGAACTCAGGTCGAGGTCTCGGAGCCCTGCCAGGTTCGGCGATGTGGCGAGGCGGACGGTCCCTTCGTCGCCGAGTTCGTTGGACGCGAGACCCAGGCTGCGGATCGAGTCGGGTAGCCACCGCGCGAGGGGCACCACGGCCTCGGCATCGATCCCACACGCCGTCGCAGAGAACTCGCGGACCTGTCGCCATCCGGAGCGTGCCAGCGCCTCGAGGACGGCGAGCGACAGCCGGAGGCCTCCCACCCACAACGTCTCGACCGATCCGAGCTCGTCGATCGCGAACAGCCTCTCCACGTCGGCGACGGGCCTCGTCGACGAGAAGCGTAGGGTCCGCAGGGGCGCGACCCCCTCGAGCGGCTGGACGGTCGACCAGGCCGTGCCGAGGTCGAGCGCGCGCAGCGACGTCGCGGTCAGCAGCAGCGTGAACCAGCCCTCGACCTCCTCGGCGGCGTCGACCGACAGGCGTTCGAGGCGCGCGCAGCAGGGACGCGCCACGAGCGCCGCGAGCGCCGCTGGGCTCGCCGAGCGCACGGTCAGCTCTCGCAGCGAGTCCGGAAGGAGCGCTGCGACCTCGGGTGTGAGCGCCTCGTCGAGAAGGCGCAGCGAACGCAGTCCTGCAAACGTCCGCTGCCGGAGGAGTCGCTCGATCTCTCCCGCGGTGAGGCGTCCCTCGAGGACCTCCACGGCGTGAGGCCACGCACCGAAGGCCTCGGGCAGCCCAACAGGCAGGCGCTCCGGGAAGATCCACTCGCGGATCGTGGAACCCCCTTCCATCGCCAGCGCCTCCCGCAACGCGTCGGCAGCCCGCGCGGTGTGGACGACGCGGAGCCTGCGAACGGCGGCGCGCTCGGACAGGGTCGGCAGCGCGCGCGAGAGTTGGTGAGCGGTGAGCTCCACCTCGACGGGCTCCCCTCGCTCGAAGCGACAGGTGCGCTGGGACAGCCCGAAGAAGGCACAGATCGCGTCGCCGTGCTCGGTGAGGTAGTCGGCGGCCTCGGCGTCGAGTCGCTCGCGCTCCTCGTCTTCCTCGGGAGGGAGCTGGGAGAGGGCCACGTGCAGCGCGATCCAGGGGCCGAGCGGATCCCCTGCTTGCTCGAGCGCGTCGGCGAGCACGAGCCGCGCGTCGTCGTCCTCGGGGAGCCTCATCGCG
>JAEUKC010000356.1:0-10246 GCA_016794445.1 Myxococcales bacterium | reverse complement strand
GATCCGCTCCTCGCGGCGTCGATCATGAAGATCGCGCGCTCGCCGCTCTACGCCCCGGTACGCCCTCCCGCGAGCCTGCGCGAGGCCCTCGTGCGCCTCGGGTCGCGCGCGCTCGGTGAGATCGTGCTCGTCGCGGCGACGAGCCAGCGCGTGTTCCGCGTGCCGGGCTACGAGAAGCCCATGCACGCGCTCCAGCAGCACAGCCTCGCCGTGGCCCACGCGGCGCGCGTGTTCGCCAACGCGGCGCGCCGCGAAGGAGACCTCGCGTTCCTCGCCGGGCTCCTGCACGACGCGGGCATGGCGGCCGCGCTCGTCGCGCTCACCGATCGCGTCCGCAAGCCCCCGCCGTTCGACGAGATCTTCCCCGTCGTGGAGCAGACCCACGCCAAGACCGGAGAGCGCCTCGCGCAGCTGTGGAAGCTCCCCGACGACGTGCGCGCCGCGATCGCGGGGCACCACCAGCGCCCACGCGGCAACGACTGGCTGGGCGTCATGATCATGCTGGGCAACAAGGTCGCCCTGGAGACGGGCGCGCCGGGGCTCGAGGGCCCGAGCGCGGTGTCCGCGCCCGCGCTCGCCGCGGGGCTCGGGCTCTCCTCCGACAAGTTCGCGACGACCTGGGCGGCGGCGCAGCAGGTGGTCACCACCGCCCTCGCCTCCTGAGCTCACGCGCGCGCGGGGAGGTGTCCGGCGCGCCCCAGATCGGCGAGGGTGTCGAGGATCGACGTCTGCACCGGGCGGAACGAGAGGCCGAGCTCGCGCTGGATCTTGCTCGTGTCGTAGCGGGGCACGCGACCGACGTGGGTGCGCAGGTACGACCCGACCCCGCGCGGCTGCAGGTACGAGGAGAGCCGCACCGCGAAGTCGCCCATCGCGCAGTCCATCCCGAGCTTCGGCAGCTTGTAGCCCTCGCGGAACCCGTGCTCGTCGAGCAGCTGCACCATCGCGCGCATGCCGATGGTCTCGCCGGCGCACAGGTAGCGTCCCTTCGCGCCCTCGGTCTCCATGGCGAGCACGTGGGCGCGGGCCACGTCGCGCACGTCGACGAAGCCCCAGGTCAGGTTCATGATCCCCGGGTAGGTGCCGGCGAGGAGGTCCACGAACAGCTGGTTCGAGGTGTTGAGGCCGGGCGTGATCGACGGGCCGATCACCAGGAACGGGTTGATCACCACGAGGTCGAACGAGGGCTTGTTCGCGGCGACGAAGTCCCACGCCGCGCGCTCGGCCAGGGTCTTGCTCAGGTAGTAGGGGTTGCGCTCGAGGCTCGACTTGGTGTTCCAGTCGGCCTCGGTGAGCACGTGGTCGCCGTCCGGCTCGTCGGTGACGGCGGCCATCGACGAGGTGAGCACGACGCGGCGCACGCCGGCCCTGGCGGCGGCCTCGAGCACGTTGCGCGTGCCCTTCACGGCCGGATCGACGAGATCGCGCTGGGGGTCCTTGGCGTCGAGCACGTAGGGGCTCGCGGTGTGCAGCACGTGGTCGCAGCCCTGCGCCGCCGCGTCGAAGGCCCCGTCGGTGAGCAGGTCGGCCTCGACGAGCTCGAGCCGCGCCTCGGCGTGGGGGAGCATGCGCAGCGGGGCGAGCTCCCGCTCCTTGCCGAGCGAACGCACGGTCCCGCGGACGTGGTGACCCTTCTGGAGGAGCTGCTCGAGGATGCGCGAGGCGATGAAACCGGTGGCGCCGGTGACGAGGACGGACGACATGTGCTTTCTCCCCTTGGCTCGCCCGGTCTCTGCCGGCGCGAACGAATTGAACCAAATGTAGCATTGTGGTTCAATCATGCAAGTGGGGTCGCCGTGCTAGAGTGCGGGGCCCATGGACACGCGCGCGGAGGACAAGCGGCGGCGGATCCTCGCGGCCGCGACCGTGCTGTTCAGCCGCTATGGGTTCAAGCGCACCTCCATCGACCTCTTGGCCCGCGAGGCCGACGTCGCGAAGCCCACGGTGTACGTGTACTTCGAGGACAAGGAGGCCATCTTCCGCGCCGTCGTGGAGGCGGTCTGCGCCGAGCTGCTCGCCGCGGCCACTGCCGCGGCCGAGGCCGACGAGCCGCTCGAGGCCCGCCTCACCGGGATGCTGTCGGCGAAGTTCACCCGCTACTTCGAGCTCGTGAACGCCTCACCCCACGCGGAGGAGCTCGTCGACTCGCAGGGCCGGCTCGGGGCCGAGATCGTGGAGCGCGCCGATCGCGCGTTCGTGCGCCTGCTCGTGTCGACCCTGGAGCGCGCGAAGGAGCTCGATCCCAGGCGCCTCGGGCTCTCCCTGCCAGCGACCGCAGCGCTGCTGATCCGGGCGGCGTCCGGTGCGGCCTACGACGCGACGAACGCGGCGACCCACCGCAAGCACCTCGCGGAGATCGTCCGGGTGGTGGTCGCCGGGCTCCGACCGAGGCCCTGAGGCCCCTGGTCGCGGGATTCCCGGATCGAGACGAGTGCGACGGCCGACCGTCTCGAATTGCGACAAGCGCTTGACGCGGAACCGTGTAAGATCGCGAAACCACAGGCAGTGGCGCCCTGCGAAGCCTCGGCACGAGATTCTCATTGCGAGCCATCCAATGCCGTCCACGTTGCCCCTCCCCGCGTCCGCCGACCTGCCCCTCCGCGTCCTGGTCGTCGACGACGACGCGATGATCCGTCGCCTCATCCGCCACTGGCTCGAGGGGCTCGGGGCGATGGTGCGCGAGGCGGAGACGGGAGCGGAGGCCCTGCGCGCCCTCGAGCAGTCGGTCGACGTCGTGTGCCTCGACCTCGGGCTGCACGACATGGGGGGACTCGATCTCCTGCAGCACCTCCAGGCCCGCGGGGGAGGCGAGAAGGTCATCGTGGTGACCGCGGAGCGGGGCGTCGACGTGGCCGTGGAGGCGATGCGGGGTGGCGCCTACGACTACGTGACCAAGCCGATCGACCGCGAGCGCCTGCTCGCCACCCTGCGCCGGGCCCTCGAGCTGCGCACCCTCGAGACGCGCGTCCGCCGCATGGAGCAGCAGCTCGGCGAGCAGGAGACCCGGGCGCGCCTCGTGGGCGAGAGCGGGCCCATGCGCGAGGTGCAGCGCCAGATCGACCGCGTACGGGAGAGCGACGTGAACGTGTGCGTGCTCGGCGAGAGCGGCTCCGGCAAGGAGGTGGTGGCCCGCCACGTCCACGAGACGAGCCGCCGCAGCAAGGGACCGTTCGTCGCGATCAACTGCGCCGCCATCCCCGCGGCCTTGCAGGAGTCGGAGCTGTTCGGTCACGAGCGCGGAGCGTTCACCGGCGCGGTCGCCCAGCACAAGGGCCGCTTCGAGCAGGCCCGCGGAGGGACCCTGTTCCTCGACGAGCTCGGCGAGATGAGCGCGGCCACCCAGGCGGCGCTGCTGCGGACGCTGGAGGAGCGCACCATCCGCCGCGTCGGCGGCACCACCGACGTGCCCGTCGACGTGCGGATCGTCTGCGCCACGCACCGCGACCTCGAGGGCGAGGTGAAGAAGGGCCGGTTCCGCGAGGACCTCTACTTCCGGCTCGTGGTCTACCCGATCCGCCTGCCGCCGCTGCGGGAGCGGCAAGACGATCTCCCGCTGCTCCTCACCCACCTCCTGCGGCGGCTGCGGGACGACGTCGGTCGCGACATCCGCCGGGTGTCGCCGGAGGCGCTCGCGGCCCTCGGCGCCCACCCCTGGCCCGGCAACGTGCGCGAGCTGCAGAACGTCGTCCACCGCGCGCTGCTCTCCTGCCAGGGCGACGAGATCACCCTGGCGGATCTGCCGGCCGAGCTGCGGCCCTCGCGCGTGGCGCCCTCGCCCTCGTCGCGCTCGATCGAGCTGCCCACCCTCGACCTCGGCGAGCTGGAGCGGCGCGCCATCGCGAAGGCCATGGAGCAGACCAAGGGCAACGTCGAGCAGGCGGCCCGGCTGCTCGGGCTCGGGCGCGCGACGCTCTACCGCCGCCTCGCGACGCCGACGGAGAAGCGCCCGTGAACATGGCGCTGTCGGTGCTGCGCGCCGCCGGCGTCGCGATCTGCGTGGTGGACCGCGAGGCCAAGATCGCCTTCGCGAACCACGAGGCCGAGGTCCTCCTCGGCGCCCCGATCGCGACGCTCACCGACCGCTGCCTGGCCGACCGCATCACCGCGCGGGACCTGGGCCCCGGGCTCGTGCCGCTCATCGACAAGGCGCTCGCCGGGGAGCCGACCCGCGGCTTCGAGGCGTTCCTGACCGGGCCGGACGGCAGGGTCCCGGTGGAGCTCGCCATCGACGCGGTCAAGAAGACGCACGCCGTCGTGACCCTGCGCGACGTCACCGACGTGGAGCTCGTGGCTGACGCCGTGCGCCTCGCGCGCCGTCGCCTGGAGGCGCTCGTCGCGAACCTCCGCGGCGCGGTGCTCGTGGAGGACGAACGCCGGCGCGTCGTGCTCGCCAACGACGCGTTCTGCGCGATGTTCGCCGCCCCCGTGCCCGCGGCCCAGCTGGTCGGGATGGACTGCGCGGGCTCCGCGGCCGCCGCGGCGCCCCTGTTCCGCGATTCCGTGGGCTTCGAGCGGCGGATCGCCGAGCTCCTCGAGGCCCGCCTCCCTGCGCTCGAGGAGAAGCTCGAGCTGTCCGATGGTCGGACCCTCGAGCGCGACTACCTGCCCATCGACGTGGAGGGGGTGCGACGCGGGCACCTGTGGGTGTACCGCGACATCACGCAGCGCGTGCTCGAGGAGCAGACGCTGCGGGCGGCGATGGCGGCGGCCGAGGAGGGCAGCCGCGCCAAGGACGCCTTCTGCGCGATGCTGAGCCACGAGCTGCGGACGCCGCTCGCCGGCATCCTCGGCATGGTCGACGTCCAGCTCCACGACGCCACGCTCGAGGCCGACCAGCGCACCGCGCTCGGCACCGTGCAGCGCGCGGGCGAGAACCTGCTCACCCTCATCAACGACCTGCTCGACTTCGCGAAGATCCGCGAGGGCCGGTTCATGGTCGAGGCGCGCCCGTGCGCTCCGCTCGCCGAGATCCGCGAGGCCGTCGAGCCGCTCCGGAGCGTCGCGAGCGAGAAGGGCCTCGTCGTCGATTTCGTGGTGGAGGAAGGCGTGCCCGAGCTCGCCTCGACGGATGCGGTGCGGCTCCGTCAGGTGGTCACGAACCTCGTGGGCAACGCGATCAAGTTCACCGAACGCGGGGGCGTCACGGTGCGCGCCGCCTGCCGTGGACCGCGGGTGCTCCGCGTCGAGGTGGACGACACGGGCATCGGCATCCCGGCGGCGGAGCGTGGTCGCATCTTCGATCCGTTCGCGCAGGGGGAGGCCGGCGCGGCACGCCGCTACGGAGGCACCGGCCTCGGGCTCGCGATCTGCCGCCAGATCGTGGAGCGACTCGGGGGGCGCATCGACTTCGAGGCGCGGGTACCCCTCGGCACCCGCTTCTTCTTCGAGCTCCCGCTCGGCGCCGTCGAGGCCGTGCGCGAGGCGGAGGCGAACACCTCCGTCTCGGCGCGGGTCGCCCGCCTGCGCGTGCTCTCTGCCGAGGACGACGAGGTCAACCGCCTGGTCGCGGCGCGCATGCTGGCCCACCTCCGCTGCGACGTCGTGTTCGCCAGGCAGGGCGACGAAGCGGTCGCCACCTACCTCGAGCAGGGCCCCTTCGACCTCGTGCTGATGGACTGCCAGATGCCGGGGGTCGACGGCTTCGAGGCCACCCGCCGCCTGCGGAGCGAGGGGGTCACCGCGCCGATCGTCGCGATGACGGCGAACGCCATGCAGGGCGACCGCGAGCGGTGCCTCGCGGCGGGCATGGACGATCACGTGTCGAAGCCCGTCTCGCTGCAGACCCTCGAGGCGATCCTCGCGCGGTGGGGCGAGCGGCGACCGAGCGCGCGCGCTCCCTCGCAGCCATCCGACCCGGTGCTCGACGACTCGCTGCTCGAGTCGCTCGGAGGAGCCGCGCCGCCCGATCTGCGCCGCGAGCTCCGCGATCTCTACCTGCGCGACGCCACCGTCCGGGTGGACCGCCTGCGCGCCGCGGTGGCCAGTAACGATCTGCGCGAGGTGACCCGGCTCTCGCACGCGCTCAAGGGGGCGAGCAGCAGCGTCGGCGCGCGTCGCCTCGCGCGGCGGGCGGCGCTCCTCGAGAAGGTCGACGCCGAGACGCTGCCGAGCCTCGGCGCACTCCTCGTGGCGGAGCTGGACCGCGACCTCGCGGCGGTGCGGGAGCTGATGGCGACCTGGTAGTCAGTGGCAGCGCTGCACGGCGCTCGAGGTGGCGCTCGGGATGCAGCCGACGATGCCGCTCCGCGCACAGGCCGTCACCCACGTGCCGGCGACGCCACACGCCGGCACGGTCTGCCAGCCCGGCGTGATCGTGCAGCTGGTGCCGGCGACCGTGCACGCGTACTTGGAGGGCTTCTCGAGCTCGACGGCGCCCGAGCAGTCGTAGTCGAACGAGGCGAGGCCCACGGTCGACAGGTAGGCGGTGGCGAAGAAGGCCGTCTGCTTGGAGAAGACGTCCTTGTTGCCGTCGTGGCAGTCGGTCCCGCATTTGCCGAGGCTGGTGGGCGACTCGCCGTCGCCGTCGCCGTCGGTCCTCGTGTTGGTGCACGTGCCGAACAGCGCCGAGCCGGGCTTGTTGCACTTGTCGGCGGTGCACGCGCTGAGGTCGTCGCACTCGCTGTCGATCTTGCAGGCCTTGGTGGAGCCAGCGTCGCCGTCGGGCTTGGCGTCGCCCACGTCACCGGGCCCGGCGTCCGTGGACCCCGCGTCGGACCCGGTGTCGGAAGGCGCGTCCGTCTCGTCGCTCGGCGCGTCGGGCAGGCGCGCGTCGGCGGTCGCGTCCCGGGAGGCGTCACCTCCGTCACCGGCGTCGAGACCACCGTCGTCCACGCAGTCGAGGCAGTCGACCTTCTCGAGATCGGCAGCCCCGGTCATCACGTTGCACGCGCTCGGCGCAGCGGCGAGCACGAGCAACGAGACACCGAGGCTCCTCCTCCGCATGAACGAACAGCGTACCTCAGGGGCGTAGCGGGAGCACGTTCCGCGGGTCGCAGACGATCGACACGTCCTTCTGCAGCACCCGGCCGGCGACGAGCTTCTCGCCGTCGACGCCGTCGCGCAGCCGACGCGCCTCGAGGTGCAGGTGCACGAGGTCCGGCGAGCCCGTGTCGCCGACGTACCCGACGAGCGCGCCCTCGGCGAGCCGCTGCCCGCGGGCGAGGCCGGCGGCGGGCCCCTCGAGGTGGCCGAAGATGAGGACGTAGTCGCGCTCCCGGCCGCCTTCGCGCAGCGTGTGGCGGGTGAGGACCGAGGTGCCGAAGAACGTGCCGACGTGCAGGACGACCGCGTCACCGACCTGGTGCTCGAGCTTCACCAGGTGGATCGGGGTGCCGCGCTTCTGCGGCAGGTCCACGCCGCCGTGCCCCACCGCGCGGAGCTTGCGACCACGTCGCTGCAGGGCGTCGGGCAGATCGAGGTCGTAGCCGGAGATCACGTGCTTGCCGCCCGGGAGCCCGGGTGGGATCGGATAGACGTAGCGGTCGTAGTCGGCGGGCCGGTCGGGGCGGCGGGGGATCTGCTCGTAGGCGGCCCACGCACCGCTCTTCTCGAAGTGGCCCATGGCGACGATGTCTCCTTCGGGGGCACCGACCGGGTCTTCGCCGAAGCTCTGGTCGTCGGGCAGCGAGACGCAGGCGCCATCGTCGGGGAACGTGCCGGGCGGACAGGTCTGGGAGTCGGTGACGACCGCCGGTCCGCTCGGCTTCGGCGCGGCGACCTTGACCTTGCCGGACGCCGCGACCGCCAGGCGCGCGCGGGGCGCGAACCCCACGAGGAACGCGAGCGCGAGTCCCACCCCGACGTGGAGGCGACGCCGGTCCATCGGGGCGGGAACGCGCGGCGGGCCAGACGTCATCCCGAGGCCGTTGCTCCCCGACCAAGAAGAGGAGGAGGGGTCACTTCTCGGGCGGGCCGAGCGGGACGCCACGCTTCTCCGGCGGGAGGACCCACTCGGCCAGGCCACCCGTGATGGCGGTGACCTGCGAGGCGGAGGTGAGCACGTCGGGCTGGAGGTGGACGTCCACCTCGCGGCCCGTGATGGAGCCGTGGCACCCACCACACTGCGCGTCGAACAGGCGCGTGGGGAACGAGGTGCGGGCGCGCTCGCCGGGATAGAGCTGCAGCTCTTCCTTCTGCGTCGCGATGAGGAAGTTGCCGCTGGCGTCGCTGTGGAGCGCGAGCACGAACGGCATGCCGCCCGGCACGCGAAGGCCCACCGAGGCGTCGGAGAACGTGGGCTGGATGCCCAGCTGACGGCGCTTCACCCAGACCTTGCCGAACTCGTCAGTGGCCACGAACCGGGGGTCGGCGGCGGCGAAGGAGGTGAGGTCGTTGGGCGGGGGCAACGACTCCAGCATGGCGACGGCCTTGGCGTCGACCAGCGTGCGGCCGATGCGCGTGTTGCTGAACAGCAGCGAGGCGATCATCGGCAGGTCCATGACCCGCACCTCGGCGTCGCGCGCCCCCGGCTGGATGACGACGGCGCCGTTGGGCTCGTCCACGCGGGAGTAGAAGACGCCGTGGTCGTACCGCGCGTAGATCGCCGCGACCTCGGTCAACGAGCGGCCGGCCGTCTTGACGAGCGACCGTCGCGCGCCGGTCTGGGCGTGCACCTGGACGATCTCGAGCTCACCGCCGACGGTCGGGTCGACCGCGGCGTAGGTCGCGAGGAAGCCCTGGGTCGGCAGCGGGGCGGGGGAGCGATAGGCAGCGCCCGAGCCCTTCTTGCCGGTGGCCGCGGGGTCGGGCAGGTGCAGCGACTTCAGGTAGAAGCGATCGGTCGGGTCGCGATCGAACTGATCGGGCCCGAGAGAGCGGTTGAACACGCCGAGGGTCCCGAGGCCACCCACCGCGCCACGATCGCTGAAGACCGCGATGAAGTTGCGATCGGCGAGCTCGGCGACCTCGGTGAACTGCTCGTACCCGACGCTCTTGCGCGACGCGAAGAGCGGGTGGTAGTCGCCGCCGTCGAGATTCTGGCGACGACCGGCGAGCTGGTAGAACCCGGGCGCGCGCTTCTCCGTGGTGGAGATCACGCGTCCGTCGAGCATGAATGCCGGGTTGAACTCGGCGTTCAGGAGGAACGTGAGCTGACGGACCGGGACTGGAGCCGTGTCGCCCTCGTAGACGTAAAGGTTCGAGTTCGGCAGCAGCGAGCTGGTGGTTCGCGTGGGGCCCTTGTAGTCGAGGTCGCTCTGACCGAGCGCGCCCCGCGTCGATGCGAACACGATGCGACCGTCCGGCGCGAACGTCGGGTCGAAGTCGTGCAGCAAGATCCCGCTCTCGGCCGCGGGGTGGTCGGACAGCTTGTGCTTGGCGCACCCGGTGCCGTCCACGTTCATGGTGTAGATGGCGAGGGGGCTCGAGGCGCCGATGCGCGCGGCGAACGCGATCTTGGTGCCGTCCCACGAGACCGCCGGGCCGCGGATGTCGGCGGAGGCCTCGTCGAGACCGCACCCCGCGGTCTTGTCCTCGCTCGCGCCAGCGGTGACGTTGCCATCGGCGCCGAGGGTGGCGCTCGCGACGAAGATCCGTGCGCCCGGGCGATAGGTGTCGAAGGCCTGCGGGACGTCGTCGAACTTCGGGCGCGAGACGTAGACGAACCCGCGCAGGGGCTCCTTGTCGACGCCGCCCTTGGCCGGGGTCTTCTCGATGGCGAGCTTGCGCTCGATCTCGTGCCAGCGCGCCACGATGCAGTAGCCGGGGATCTTGTCGAGGTCGCCCTTCTCGAGGTCGAAGGTGCTGCAGTTGGCGAGCGTGGGCGCAGCGCTGATTCCGGGGACGTCGTCGAGCAGCGGGCCACCGCGGTGACGGATGCCGACGAAGCCCGCGCCGAGGTCGAACGGGAGGAGGTTCTTGTTGACCAGGCGGCTCGTGTTCGGGTCCGGGGACTCGATCGAGAGCATCTTCTTGGACATCTCGTAGTTGCGGCGCGTGGCCGGCAACGAGAACTGTCCACCCGAGCCACCCGCGAGGCGGAGGTCGTGGAACATCGAGGGAGAGTGGCAGCCGAGGAACATGCAGCCCTTGCGGACGAGCACCGGCTGGACGCGGTTGGCGAAGTACTTGAAGCCGCCGTCGACGACGCCGACCTTCACGCCCTTGCGCGCGGCCGCCCACTCGGCGATGGCCTGCCAGCCGGTGTCGGCGTTGGACGCGAAGACCACGCCACCTTCGTGGAACACGCCGCCGCGCGCTGGGTCGAGCGGACGGCGCACGAGCTCGGAGGCCTCGGCCGGGTCGGTGA
>JAEUKC010000341.1:0-15586 GCA_016794445.1 Myxococcales bacterium | reverse complement strand
CGACACCCGCGCCGAGACCACGACCGACGCCGCTTGCACGAGCGCACCGGCGTCGTGCACGGACGCGGCCAAGACGTGCGCCGACAAGTGCCGCGCCGACCGAACCACCTGCGAGGGCGCCTGCGGCGGCAGCACCTCGTGTCGCAACAAGTGTCGCGACACCGACACGAGCTGTCGTGGCACGTGTCGCAGCACCTGCTCGACGTGCTCGAGCGCGGCGGGGTGCGGCAGCAGCTTCGGGGCGTGCGGCACCGCGGCGGGCTTCTGAGCGCTAGAAGCGGCCGGCGAGGAGGAATCCGTTCGGCGACAGGCCGAGGTGTACCGTCGTGGTCGGGAGCCTGGCGCTCGCGGTCGGCGAGTTCGAGGCCAGGAGCACGACGCCGACCGTGAGCATCGCGGCGCTGCCCACGAGCACGCCACCACCCACCCAGCGAAGGGTGCTCTTGCCGTCGTTGTCGCCCTGATAGAAGCCGAGGCCGAGCAGGGCGCCCCCGGTCATGATGCCGAGGCTCCCGAAGACCGCGAGCAACCCCCCGGCGACCGCTCCCCCTTCGGACGGGACGCGCGGACCCATCGGAGGAGGAGGGGGTGGGTTGTTGTTGACGGGGTCCTTCGGGGACTCCTTGACGGGCTCCTTGCCCGGATCCTGCGGGCCTTTGCCTGGATCGACGGTCGGCTCTTTCCCGGGCGCCTTGGCGCCCGCCGTCTTCTTCACGGACAGCGAGACCTTGCGGTCCTTCTCGCCCTCCTTGACGGTGAACGTCGTGGTGACGGCCTCGGGACCGCCGGCAGAGGCGGTGAGCGTGTGGCTGCCGGGATTGACGAGCCGGCTCGTGCCGAGCGTCGCGGCCGGGACGTCCTTGTCGTCGAGTGTGACCTTGGGCGGGTTGGCGCCGCCGTCGGTCACCTCGAGGATGACCGTCGGGATGCGCTTGTCGAGCTCGGTGACCTTGCTGCCCGCGAGCGCCCGCGCGTCGGCGTGCTCCTTGGTGTCGCCGGGCTTCGCCGCCATCTTCGACACGTCGGCCCAGACGGTCCTCGCCTCGACGAGCTTGCCGTCACGCTCGAGCTCCTGCGCGAGGTCGCGGCCGGTGAGCGGGGTGGGGACGTAGGCATAGGCGGCCTCGAACTTCACGAG
This sequence comes from Myxococcales bacterium, assembly GCA_016794445.1. Taxonomy (GTDB): domain Bacteria; phylum Myxococcota_A; class Polyangia; order Polyangiales; family JADJMO01; genus JADJMO01. The sequence continues at coordinate 14,448 of JAEUKC010000341.1, read as the reverse complement.
GGCCTCCTTGAACTTGCCCTTGTCGCGCAGCTCCCGACCTTCCTTCGCGAGCGACTTCGCGTTGGCGACGTCCTCCTTGCTCGGCTCGCCCGCGTGGACGGGCGAGGGCGGCGCCACGAGCGCGAGGCTCGCGAGGAGCGGGACGAGGAAGCGGGCGCTGCGGCCCCGGGCACGGGGGGGGAGGTCAGATGTCGTCATTGATCGTCGAGGAGGGCTTCGGAGGTGCGGTGGTGGAGGGGACCGTGGTCGAGGGAGCCGTGCTGGTCGAGGGAGCGGTGGTCGAGGGAGCCAGCGTGGTCGGCGAGGGCGCGAGCACCTTGGGCTTCGGGCCCGCGCCGATCGGGGGAGGCGGGCTCGCCGACGGCTCGGCGGGAGGCGTCGGCGTCGACGTGGGCTTGTCGGGCGCCTCGTCGTCCACGGCGGGCTTGGCCTTCGTGATGGCGGTCTTCATCGCCTTGGTGGGGGCGGGCGCCGAGGACCCGCCCAGGGCGACGACGAGCACGGAGGCGACGATCGCCGCTCCCCCGAGCGCAGCCGCGACGAGGAGGCCTCGGCTCTTGCGGGGCCCGAGCGCCTGCTGCGACTGGGCGAAGTTCGAGGCCGTCACGGCCTCGACCGGCGCGACCGGCTCGGGGAGCGCGAGCGCTTCGCGGGTCGGCGGCGCGACGGGGCTCGAAGCGCGCGGCGCGGGCGTCGGGAGCGCGCGGGTCTCACCCATCGCCGCAGCGGGTGACGTCGCGGGAGCCGCGGCGAACGAGCGCCCTTCCGGCATGACGGCTGGCATGACGTCCGGCATGACGCCACCGACCATCGATTGCAGACGCTCGATCGAGCGGGCGCCGTCGCGCGACGCGTAAGGGGCGAGCGCCAGCGCGAGCCCGGCGACCCCCTTGAAGCGCTGGTCGCGCGCCTTCTTCAGACACTGCGCGACGATGCCCTCGAGCAGGGGAGGGACATCCGGGCGGATCGTGCGCAGGCCCGCTGGCGGTTCGTGGAGCACCTTGACGACCAGCGCGGGCAGGCTGTCGGCGACGAAGGGGAGGCGCCCCGCGAGCAAGCGGAACAGGATCACCCCGAGCGCCCACACGTCGGTGCGCGGATCGACGTCGCGCGGGTTCTGGAACTGCTCGGGCGACATGTACGAGGGCGAGCCCATGAGGCTCGTCGTCGAGGTGAGCCCGTGGCCGCCTTGCCCCGCGGTGTCGGCGAACTTGGAGATCCCGAAGTCGAGCAGCACGAGCCGCGTGGAGCCGTCGCTGCGCCGCGTGAGGTACATGTTGGCGGGCTTGAGGTCGCGATGGACGATGCCGAGCATGTGCGCCTCGGCCACGCCCTCGCAGGCCTGCAGCAGCAGATCGACCGCCTCGGCGACGGCGAGCGGGCCCTCCTGCAGGCGCGCCTCGAGGTCGTGGCCCTCGAGGAACTCCATCACCATGTAGGGCTGTCCCGTGGGGAGCAGGTCGACGTCGCTGACGCGCACGACGTGCTCGCAGCGGATGCGGAGCGAGGCGCGAGCCTCGTTGAGGAAGCGCTGCACCGCCTCCGGGTCCTTGCTCGCGTCGGCGAGGAGGGTCTTGATGGCGACGCGCTCGCCGAGGAGGCTGTGGCGAGCGACGACCACCTCGCCCATGCCGCCGCGCCCGAGCACCCGCTCGACGACGTACTTCCCCGCCACCACCTCCCCCACCACCATGTCCCGTGCACGATAGCTGGACAGGCGCGCGGCGTCTCGCTCACGATGGGGTGTGTTCCGCTGGTTCCTGTCCTGCACCTCGTCGGACCTGCGGGTCGAGGTGGTCCGCGATGCCCCTCTGATCATCGGCCGGGCGCCCGATGCGCGGATCGCGCTGCCGCCCGACGACGACACGGCCTCTCGCTACCACGCCGGGTGCCAGCTCGTGGCCGACCACCTCGTGGTCCGGGACCTCGGCAGTCGCAACGGGACGTTCGTCAACGACCAGGCGATCCAGAGCGCGCGCCTCTCGCCGGGCGACATCGTGCGCGTGGGGCGGCTCGCCTACCGCGTCGAGCGGGTGGCGCTCGAGCCCGAGGAGGAGCGCGAGCCCCGCAAACCGATCACGCCGACCTGGGCCGACCGCACCGCGCCCGGCGCGACCTACCGCTGCCACACGTGCGGGGCTCGTGGCGTCACGCCGAGCAAGGCGTTCGAGGGCGAGCCGCTCCTGCCGTGGATCTGCCAGCTGTGCGCGGACGAGCGGCGCACCACCCCCGAGGCGTGGCCGGAGCGCGTCGCGCCCACGATCGGCAGCTGGTCTCTGCTGCGCTTCCTCGGGCACGGCGGCATGTCGGTGGTGTTCGAGGCGAGGCACCGGACCGAGGGGCTGCACGCGGCGATCAAGCTGTTGCGCTCGGCGACCGACCTCGGCGAGATGGGCCGCCGGCGCTTCGTGCGCGAGCAGCGCATCCTCACCGCGCTCCGCCACCCCTCCGTCGTGCGCGCCTTCGACGTCGGCGAAGACCAAGGGGAGCTGTACATCGCGAGCGAGCTCGTCCCGGAGGGGGACGCCGACGCCATCGCCTCGCCGTGCTCCTCGATGGAGGCGGTCTGGGTCCTCGCGGCCGATCTGTTCGCCGCCATCGCCTACGCGCACGGTCAGGGCGTGATCCACCGCGACATCAAGCCCGGCAACCTGCTGCTCACGAGGGCCACCGACCCCGAGCGCAGGCTGCGGGGCAAGCTCAGCGACTTCGGGCTCGGCAAGTCCCTCCACGACGGCGGCGGCTCGTACCGCACGGCCGACGACGAGATCGCGGGCACCGCGCAGTTCATGCCCCCCGAGCAGGCCCTCGGCCTCGCCGGCGCCGGCGTCTCGGCGGACATCTACTCCGCCGCGGCGACGGTCTATTACCTGCTCACGAAGGAGCTGCCGCTGGCCTCCGCACACGGCGGGCGCGTCACCGGGTTCGCCCAGCTGTGCGTCGCCGCGCTGATGAACGATCGGGTCCCGCTCCGTCAGCGCCGGCCGGAGGTCCCTGACGACGTGGCGATGTGGATCGATCTGCTCGTGTGCCGCGAGCCGGAGCGGCGAGCGCACGTGAGCGCGCAGATGGTGGCCGAGCGGTTCGCGGCACGCGCCGGGCTACGGTAGGACGACGACGTCCCAGCGGATGCGCACCGCCTTGGGCGCCGAGGCGTGCGCCAGCGACAGGCCGCTGCCGGCGAGGTCGCCGCTCGTGGCCGACGCGCTGTTCCAGCGGACCCGGACCGCGCCTGCCGTCAGGGCGTCGACCCGACCGCACGAACTGCAGGCACCGAGCTCGGCCTCGCTGGCCGCGGTGAGGCCCGCGGGGAGCGCGATCGCGTCGGCCCCGGTGCGCGAGACCGTGAACGTGGTCCCATCGACCAGCTTCGCGGTGCCCTTGCCCGTCTTGGCGTCGATCACCGCGCGCACGTCGAGCACGCCCGCGACCTTCTCGAGGGTGACCACCTCGGGCCGCGTCGCCGGCGCCAGGGTCTCGATGGTCGGATCGAGCATCGCGACGACGCCCCCCGACCGCAGGTAGAGCGGCAGCACGTCGAGCGGTGCGTCGCGCGTGACCTTGGCGCCCCCCGTGGCCTCGGCGAGGGACCACCAGTCGACCCAGCGCCCCGGCGGCAGCCAGAACGTGCGGGTGGTGGCGCCGCGGCGGACGACCGGCGCGACGTACAGCGACGGCCCGAAATAGTACTCGAGCTCGACCGCGAGCGCGTCCTTCTCGGTCGGGTGCACGAGGAACGGGTGGCGGATCACCGGCATGCCACTCTCGGTGGCCTCCTTGGCCGTGGCGTAGAGATAGGGGAACAGGCGCGTGTGCAGGCGCGCGTAGCGGCCGTAGACCTCGGTCGACTCGGCGTCGCGCCAGATCGTCCACTTGGGGGGCGTGCCCTCGACCGCGCCGGCGCAGGCGTTCTCGTCGTGCATGTCGCTCGAGAGCGCGCCGAACTCGACCCAGCGCAGCAGCACCTCCTTGTCGCCAGGTGGGTCGGCGTTGCACGAGTAGCCGCCGATGTCGCTGCCCCAGTAGGGCAGCCCCGAGAGCCCGGAATTGATGCCCGCGCGGACCTGCGCCGGGAGGCCCTTGGCGTCGTCGAAGCTCGCCGCGGGGTCGCCGGACCACACGATGGGCGCGTACTTCTGCGTGCCGGCGTAGCCCGCGCGCGCGAAGTACATCCAGTCCTCGCCGCGCGCCTTGCGCAGGTAGTCGGTGGTGGCCTTCTGGTAGAGCAGCGGGAAGGCGTTGTGCGCCTCCCACCCCGTCATGCCGTTCGCGAGCACCGCCTTCTGCGGGAGGTACTCGCCGAAGTCGAGCATCCAGCCGTCGTAGCCGATGTCGAGCGCCTTCTGCATGAGCGTGCCGTACCACTCGACCGCGGCCGGCTTGCTCATGTCGATCGTCGCGACCTGCTGACCGCCGCCCGAGATCATGAAGGTGTCGAACTCGCCGCCGCCCTCCTCGGCCGACACGCGCACGAACAGGTCGTTCTTGCGGCCGTACGCGACGAGATCCTTGGCCTTGGGGCTCGTGATCGAGACGTAGGCGTTGTAGTAGCCGATGGCCTTGAAGCCGAGCGCGTGCAGCTTGGTGGTCCAGTCGCGGAGCTCGGGCTCGCGATCCACGTCGCTGCCGTTGGGCAGGAAGTGGGTGGCGTCGTCGACCGCGGTGGTCGGCACCTTGTGGGTGCGGAGGGCCTCGAACTCGTCGAGCCCGTCGATCTTGGCGCCATGATCGACCCGGCGGCGCGGCCCGAAGACCCACGGCGCGGGCAGGGTGGCGCGGCCGGTCAGCGCGGTGTAGTCGGCCAGGCTGGCCTTCGGATCGTCGTGCACGAACACGTGCGCGCGGAGCTTCGTGTTCTCGCCCCAGAAGCGGAACACCGACTTGGTGTCGCCGAGCGCGAACCCGTTGCGGTACGTGGTGTCGAGGTAGAGCGCGTAGCCTTTGTTCGAGTAGAAGAACGGGATCGGCACGTGGGTCATGCCGGGGCCGTTGGGGCCGGGGTTCGCGGGCCCGGGCGGCGCCTTCTCGCCGACGGCGATGCCTCCCTCCTCGGTCCAGCACTCGTAGCGCCGGCCGCGGTGGTCCACGGTGACGTTGCGCTCTCCGAGGCCGAAGAAGTGCTCGTCGTCGGGGAGCTTGAACGCGGCGCCCACCTGGTTCGGTCCGCCGTCGACCGCGAGATCGAGGGTCACGTCGGCGCCGGTGACCTTCACGTCCAGGTGCAGGGTGACCGACTCCTCGGCGGGGTCGAAGAGATCGAGCGAGGCGCGGTCGGTGCCCACGTCGGCGCGCGCGACGTGGAGCCCGACTCGCCAGGGTGCGTCCTTGCCGTCGACGTGGTCCCACCCCTCGACCAGCGAGGCGCGGAAGGTGGTCTCGTGGCGGGTCGCGGCGACCGTGCCGCCGTAGGCGCCGTCGTCCCCCGCGACCGCGGTGTCGAGGCCCTCGAGGATCGTCTTGCCCGCGCCGTTCGCGACCGAGAGCGAGAAGCGATCGAGGTGCAGCGTGACCTTCGCGTCGGCGGTGCCGATCGTGACGAGCGACGGCCCGCCGTACCGCGCTCGACCCGCGGGCGGCGGCTCCGAGGAGGAGCTGCACGCGAGGTCGGGCGCGAGCGTGAGGAGCGCGACGAGGGGAGCGAGCTTGCGCATCCCGCGATGATACGCAGAAACGTGGTCGTCAGTCGGCGCTCACCTGCTCGAGGGACGCCTCGGCGATCTCGGTGCGAACGACCTCGATGGCCGGGTGGTGGGGCAGGATGCTCCGCGCGGCCTCGAGGGCGCGCGTGGCATCGTCCAGCATCCCGCGCGCGCGGAGCAGCGAGGCGAGGTCGAGCCACCCGCGGAACGAGCCAGGGTGCAGGCCGAGCGCGCGCCGAGTGGCGACCTCTGCCGCGGCCCGATCGCCGACGGCGTCCCACGCTCCCGCGAGGGCGAGCTCGCCCGCGACCGAGACCTCGAGCAGGCGGGCGCGACGGAGCACCGACACGGCCACCAGCGCGTCGCCAGCGTCGAGACGCGCGAGGCCGAGGCGCAGCGTGGCCTCGGCAGACCACGGGTCCACGCGCACCGCGCGACCCAGGAGCGCCACCCGGTGCTCGGGCTCGAGCTCCGCCCGCGCGACCAGATGGTCGGCGATCCGTGCGCGCACGGCGAACGCGAGCGCGAGGGCGGCTGCGCCCACCACGACGAGGCGCTCGGTGCGCCCGAACGCCCGCGGCGCGGCCCTCGTCGGCGTGGCCGCGACGAGCAGGGCGAGCATCGCCACCAGCGCCGGCAGGCGGAGCGGCGAGTCGCCGAGGGCCCCCACCGCGAGCACCACGAACGCGGCGCGCAGCCCCGGGTTCTTCTGCGCGCGCAGCGTCGCGAGGCCCGCGGCGACGAGCAGCAAGAGGCCGAGCGGGCCGGTCTCCACCAGCACCTGCACGTAGTCGTCGTGGGCGGTCTCCGCGGCGACGAACGCGCGCGCGGCCTTGGAGGGCGGCAACGACGCGAGCGCCTCGCCCTGGGCCTCGAGGAAGGCGTTCGAGAACCCGCCGAGTCCAGCGCCGAGCGGGGCGTGCTTGCGCGCGGCCGAGAGGCCGATGCGCGCGATCGAAAGGCGGCCCGAGATCGCGAGCTCGGCCGGGGCCTCGTAGGTCGACGTCGGGGTGGTCGTGGCCTTCTTCGTCGCAACGACGTGCGCGTGCGTGCGCGCGAGCAGAGCGCCGATCACCACCAGCAGGGTGACTGCAGCGAAGGACAGGGCCCTCGTGCGAGCCCCACCGACGCGACGCGACGCGACGAGCGTGACGAGCGCGGCCACCGCGAGGGCGACCCACGCGACCCGGGCGTGGGTGAGCCCGAGGGAGGTCGCCATCGCGGCGACGCCGAGGCCGAGGGCCAGGCGCGACGGTCCGCGCGCGCGCCGCAGGCCCTCGATGGCGATCGGCACTGCCGTCGCCAGCACGAGCCCGGCCCAGTTGGGGTTGCCTTGCGCGCCTTCGAGGAACAGGCCGCGCGCCCCGGTCGCGAACGAGACGACGACGTGCCCCGCGACGGCGACGCCGAGCAGGGTGCCCGCACCGATCGTGACCGCGCGCGCCACAGAGAGGCCGCGGGCCGACAGACCGAGAGCGAGCGCGGCGGCGCTGACCCAGAGCACCGCGACCGGCGCCGCAGCCGCCCGCGGCGAGACCACGATCGAGGTGAGCGACCACCCGACCCACGCGAGGAAGAGCCCACCGCCGCTCGGCACGAGGAGCGCGCGTCGCCCGCGGAGCAGGGAGAAGGCGAGCCCCACCGCGACGACGCCGAGCAAGAGGCGCTTGCTCGCGCCCGAGTCGATCGAGGGACCCACCCGCACCGCCACGGCGAGCGCGACCGCGATCGAGAGCGCGTGCGCGACCGTGACCTTGCGCGCGAGCGCGCCGAGGTTCACGTCGCGTCCCCGAGCCCCGCGCGGAAGTCGAGCACCTTGCGCAGCGAGACCTTCACCGGGTCGCGCGGCTCGCGGGCGAGGGCGCGGCGCAGGAGCGTGGTGAGCAGCGGGTGGCGGGTGCGGATCAGGTAGCGCTCGGCGAGGTCACGCTCGAGCGCGTCCTTGCTGGCGAGCCCGTCGAGGAAGCGGAACACGGCGGCCTCCGGGTCCCACGCGAGGCGGACCGCGGCGGCGGCCATCGCCACCGGGAGATCCTTGCCCTTCTCGCGCTTGTCGAGTTCGGGGCCGAGGCGCTTGCGTACCGCGGGCTCCTTCACCTGGGCGAGCAAGCGCACGATGGTCGGCAGCCAGTCGGCCGGCAGCGTGTCGAGGTCGGCGAGCAGCGCCGCGTCGGCCTTGGTGGCCTCGGGCACGTCGAACCGGGCGAGGGCGATCGAGCCGTGCAGGCGCAGGCGCGCGTGCTCGTCGCCGAGCAGCGGGAGCAGCGCGGCCGGCGCCTTCGCGTCGCCGACGTCGCCCAGGAGATCGGCCGCGAACGCCGTGCGCCGCAGGTTGTTCGGGTAGCTCGCGGACAGCTCGGAGGTGGCGAGCGCCGCGGCGCCCGTGGGTTTGTGCAGCGCGACCAACGGCCCGAGGTCGGAGCTGCCCTTGGCCCACGCGAGCAAGAGACGGCCCGGAATCTTCGCGTCGGGCGCCGCGCGCAGGTACTTGTCGACGTCGCGCAGCTTGCACGTGCCGTTCTCGACGCACACGAGCAGGTCGTTTGCCACGCGCGGGTCGTTGGCCTTGCCGAGCGCGACGGCGGCGCGCAGCTTGACGGCGGGCTTGGGCGCGCCGGTGTAGAGCTTGTCCCAGACGAGGTCCTTCTTGGCGAACCCCGAGAGCGCGTAGATGCTGTAGATCGCCTCCTCGCGCAGCGTCGCGTTCTTGCCGTCGACGAACGGCTCGAGCAGCGGGATGCCCTTCGGGTCGTCGATCTTGCCGAGCGCCACCGCGGCCGAGACCCGCACGTAGTCGTTCGCGTCGGAGAGCGCCTTCTGCAGCATGGGCAGGCCCTCGGCGCGCTTGACGTCGCCGAGCACGAACGCAGCGTTCATGCGGATGCTCGCCTGCTTGTGGGTCACGAGCCCGCCGATCGCCTGGTAGAACGAGGGCGGATCGAGCCGCTCGAGCGCGAAGGCGATGTTGTTGAGGAGGCGCGCCTCGCGCACCTTGGGGAGCTCGGCGAGCAGCGCCTTGGTGGCCGCCTTGTCGCCGATGCGGCCGAGCGCGTAGGTGGCGCGGTTGCGCACGCGCCCGTCCTTGTGCTCCATCAGCGGCACGAGCGCAGGCACGAGCTCGCCGGCGCGCAGCTCGGCCGCGGCGCGGATTCCGGCCAGCTGCACCTCGGTGTCGTCGGACTTGAGCGCGAAGCCCACGTCGTCGATCAGGGTGCTGCGCGCCATGAGGTGGCGGCTCTTCCAGACCCCCTCGAACGGCGGCAGGCGCCCGGCCCGGAGCTTGTCGGCAGGAGCACGGAACGCCGTGCGCAGCGTGCTCACGGCCTTCTGGTCGCTCAGCATGCCGAGCGTGCGATAGGCTGCGGCGAGGTTGTCCGGGGTCTCGTCCTCGCGCGCCAGCAGCTTCTCGAGCGGCGCGCGGGAGCTCGCGTCGGGGATCTTGCCGAGGGCCTGGATCGCCGCGCGACGCACCGCGGGGCTCCACGCCTCGAGCGCCCCTTGCAGCGCCGGCAACGCGGCCTTGTCGCCGATGCGCCCGAGGAGGCTCGCGCAGGTGAAGCGGATGCCGTCGTCGACGTTGTCGGCGGCGCAGCGGGCCAGCGCCTTGGTCGCGCGCTTGCCCAGGTTGAGGATGTCGGGGCTCGCGGGGAGCTCCTTCTTGGTGACGTTGATGAGCACCCCCTCGGTGGTGGGGATGGCGCCGAGCACCTTCTTCTTCTTCTTGCTCAGCTCCTCCGGGGTGGAGGCCGACGCCATCTCGTCGTCGCCGTCGTCGCCGTCGTCGTCGGCGAACGCCGAGCGGCCCACGACCAGGAGCGACGGCACGAGCGCGAGCACGAGCCCGAGCGAACGAACACGCATGGGGATCACCCTTCGAGGACGGACGATTTGGTGGACAGACGCTGGATCTCTTTGAGCAGGGCGTCGCGCCCGAGGCGCTTGGGCAGGTAGCGGATGGTGCCCTTGCGCCCCTCGCACTTGGCCTGGCCCTCGTCCCACTGCACGAGCTCGACGCCGCGGTTCTCGTAGAGGGCGAGGTCGAACGCCTCGTCGCAGCCGCCCTTCATGGGCAGATCGACCACGATCCGCAGCGTGGCGCGCGGCTCGGACGCGGACACGGGGGCGTCGGGGGACATCGGCGCGGCGCAGGCCGCCTTGCCACACGCCGGGAGCACGAGGGCGAGCACGGACAGGATGAGCCAGGTTCGCATCGGCCCCCCGAACGACCGGCGGAGCGCGTGGCATTCCCGCGCTAGAGTCCCCGCGGTGATTCGCCTCCTCTTCGCGCCCTTCTCCATCCTGTTGTGGGTGCTCCTATCACCGCTGCGGGCGCTCCGTCGAGCGCGCGCCGCACCGAAGGGCGCGCTCCTCGAGGCGAATCTGCAGGGGCACGTGCTCGAGGGTCCCCTGCGGCCGGAGCGGTGGTCGTTCTTCGCGCGCCGACGGGCCTCGGCGCCCACGTCCCTCGTGGCCGTGCGTCGGCTCGTCGATCTCGCGCTCTGCGACCCGCGTGTCTCCGGGCTGCTGGTGCGCGTGGAGCGCTTCACGGCGGGGTGGGCGACGGCGGCCGCCCTGCGCGCCGAGCTCGCGCGCCTGCGCGCCGCGGGCAAGCGCACCGTCGCGTACCTGCCCGAGGGCGGCGGCAACGTCGAGATGCTGGTGGCCACGGGCTGCGAGACCCTGATCGCACCGCCGGTGGTGGACATTGCGCCGGTCGGTCCGCGCGCCACCGGTGTGTTCCTGCACGACCTGCTGGACCAAGCCGGCGTCGACGTCGAGCTCCTCGCGCGCAAGGAGTTCAAGAGCGCCGGCGACCGGCTCGCGCGGCAGAGTCGCTCCGAGCCCGACCGCCTGCAGACCGAGGCGCTGATCGGCGCGTTCGACGGCGCACTGGTCGCCGCGATCGCCGAGGGTCGCCAGCTGACCGTCGAAGAAGCGAAGGCCGCGCGCGACCTCGGACCGACGCGCGCGAAGGTGGCCGTCGAGCGCAAGCTGCTCGATCGCGTGGCGCACGACGACGAGCTGCCCGCCGCCCTCGGGGACCCGAAGCTCGGCTCGGCGGCGCGCTACCTGCGCGCGAAGCGCTCGCACCCCTTTCCCGTGCGGTTCCGCCGTCGCGTGATCGGTGTGGTCCAGGTGCACGGCACCATCACCGACGACGCGCCGATGGTCGGTGGGTTCGGGCGCATGGCCGTCGCCAAGCAGGTCGTCGCCGATCTGCGCGCGGCCACCCTCGACCCTCGCGTCGCGGGCGTGGTGCTCGACATCGACTCGCCCGGCGGCACGGTGACCGGGTCCGACGCCATCTTCGCCGCCGTGCGGCGGCTCGCGAAGGACAAGCCGGTGGTGGCGCGCATGGGCGACGTCGCGGCGAGCGGCGGGTACTACGTGGCCATGGCCGCGCGGTCGGTGATCGCGCACCCGCTCACCATCACCGGCTCCATCGGCGTGGTCTCGCTGCGCCCGGTGCTGGCGCGGCTCGCGGCGCGCTTCGGCGTCGCCCGCGACGCGATCCACCTCGGTCGCTTCGCCGACCTCGAGAGCCTGCTCCGCGCCCCGACCGACGAGGAGCGGGCGCTGCTCGACCGCGAGATCGACGGGCACTACGCCGAGTTCGTCGAGCTCGTGGCGGCGTCGCGCAAGCGCTCGCTCGAGGAGATCGAGCCGCTGTGTCGCGGGCGGGTCTACACGGGAGAGGCGGCCCACGGCCTCGGCCTCGTCGACGCGCTCGGTGGCTTCACGGACGCGGTCGCGAAGGTCCGCGCGGAGGTCGGGCCCGTCGACGACGAGCCCGTGGTGATCGTCGGCAAGCACCCTTCGCCGCGACCGCCCACGCCCAAGGTGGCCGCGCTCCTGCCGGAGCTCCCCGGGTTCTCGGCGCTCGTGCCCTGGCTCGCGATGCTCGAGAGCCGCGCGCGGGTCGTGGCGCTCGAGCCGTTCGACGTGCGCTAGCCGGCGAGGTTCTTCATGAACAGGTCCTTGGACTCCCGCGGCGTCGCGGTGGGGCGGCCGACGTCGGCGCGCGCGCCGGTCTTGATCCGGACCTCGAGCAGGACCGGACCCTTGGCGGCGACGAACGCCGGCAGGAGCGCGAGGAGCTCGGCGCGCGAGGTCGCGCGGAAGGTCTCGCGGTAGCCACACGCCTTGGCGATCGCGCAGAAGTCGACGTCGAACCCGACCGTGGGCTGACCGCCGACGCTGTCGTGCGCCGCGTTGTTGAGGATGACGTGGTGGTAGTTCTCGGGGCCCATCTGCGCGATGGTGGCGAGGCCGCCGAGGTGCATGAGCGCCGCGCCGTCGCCGTCGAGGCAGTAGACGGGGCGGTCGCGCTTCTCGAGGGCGACGCCGAGGGCGATCTGCGAGGCGTGGCCCATGGAGCCGACGGTGAGGAAGTCGCTCGAGCGATCCTGGCCGTTCTTCACGCGGTGCTCGAACAGCTCGCGGGAGGGCATGCCGGTGGTGCACACGAACGCGGCGCCCTTGGTGGCCGCGGTCACCTGGTCGGCGAGCAGCGCGATGGTCTCCTCGCGACCGAGGTCGTAGCTCGCGGGGGTGGGGCGCTGGTTCTTCAGCTTGTACTTGTCGAAGGTGCCGGCGCGGACGAGGAGCGCGTAGGGCGCGTTCTTCTCCTTCATCCAGGCGATCGCGCGGCCGACCGCGGCGGCGGCGCCGGCGTCGTCGTCGGGCAGCGGCTCGTGCGCGATCTCGAGCGCCTGGATCAGCGGCACCTGCACGCGGCCCATCTTGACGTGCTGGGGCTCGTCCTTCTTGCCTGGCTCGCCGCGCCAGCCGACGATCAGCAGCATCGGGATCGCATAGACCTCGGGGTCGACCAGCGAGGTGAGCGGGTTGACCGTGTTGCCGAAGCCGGAGTTCTGCATGTAGACGCAGCCGAACCGCCGCGAGGCGAGGTGGTAGCCGGCGGCGAGGCCCATCGCGCTGCCCTCGTTGGCGGCGATGATGTGGCGCTCTGCGGACGCCGTGTCGGTCACGAGCGCGCAGAAATCCTTGAGCAGCGAGTCGGGCACGCCGGCGAAGAAGTCGATGCCGTTCTCGGCCAGGGTCTCGTAGAAGCGCTTCGGATCGAGCACGGGAACTCCTTGGGACAAAGCCCCACCGCGGGGGGGCGAGAAGCTAGCACGAGGTGGTCCCGCGTTGGCCGCTCGGGCCACGCGCGCTCACTTGACGGCGAGCCGCGGCTCCAGCGCGCTCGGCGCGACGCTCTGGGTGGTGCCGCGGCGGGGCCGCGCGAGCCGACGGATCTCCTTGCCGACGATCTCGGGCAGCTTGCGGTGGTAGAGCGTGCCGTTGTGCCCGGTGTCGTGGAGCAGGAAGCTCGGCGCGCCGGGGAGGATGCCCGCGTGCGTGGGGCGGATCAGCTGGTCCTTGTCGGCCACGATGGACAGGTGGGGCACCCGCTCGAGGTGCTCCGGGGCGTTGCGGACGATGCGCCGGATCGCGCCGGCCCGGGGGAAGGCGAGCGCCCGCAGCGCGTCGGGGAACAGGTCGGCGAGCTCGACCCCGAAGAACGGGCTCGCGATGCTGATGGTCTGCACGACGCGCGGATCGTGGTGGTGCTCCTGCACGTACCAGCGGACGGCGAGCCCCCCCAGCGAGTGACCGACCAGGTGCACGCGGAGGGCGCCCTCCTCCGAGCGGATGGCCTGGTGGATGCGGCGCGAGATGCCGTCGAGCGTGGAGCCGGGGTGGTAGCTGAACGTGCGGACCGGCAGCCCCTCGGTGAGCCGCAGGTAGTCGACGAGCGGCGCGAACGCGGCCGCGGTCGCCATGAACCCGTGGACGAGCACGACCAGATCGGGGGCGGCTGCGCGCCCGGCTTCGGTGCCCCGGTTCGTCTGGGTGTGGGTGCGCCCCCGCCAGCCGCGCGGCGCCGCGGCGGCGACGCGGACGGTGGCCGCGAGCTCGCGCGCGACGAACTTGGCGGCGCCCATGGCGGGGTGGTGGCCGATCCGCGTGATCACCCGCTCACGATTCGTCGCCGGGCTGCTCGGGTCAAGCGTGTACTTCGCTTCGCGGGTGCGTAGGGAACGCCGCCGTCCGAGCTGCTAGCTTTCCGGGCCATGACCACCGACCACGTCGTCCGTGCCATCTCCGACGACGGAGCACTCCGCGTGATCGCCGCGCTCACCACCCGCACCGTCGCGGGCGTCGTCGCCGCCCAGCAGGTCGAGGGCGAAGTGGCGCGTCGCCTCGGCGCGCTCGTCACCGCGGCGATCCTCGTGCGCGAGACCATGGCGCCGGATCTGCGCGTGCAGGCCATCCTCGGCAACCAGGCGGGTGGGCGCACGCGGATCGTCGCCGACTCGCACCCCGACGGCACGAGCCGCGGCCTCGTGCAGGGCGTGGACGCCGGCTTCGTGCCCTTCCTCGACCGCCTGCAGCTCATGCGCACGATCCACAACGGCGGCCTGCAGCAGGGGATCGTCGAGGTGCCCGACGGCGACATCGCGGCGGCGCTCATGGAGTACATGCGGTCTTCGGAGCAGTCGGTCACCTTCGCGGCGCTCGGCGCGAACGACCAGGCGGCCGCGGGGTGGATCGTCCAGCTCACCCCGGAGTGCACGCACGACCAGCTCGCCGCCATCACGGCCCGCATCGAGCGGCAGCCGCCGATCGATCAGCTGCTGCTCACCGGGCTCGACCCGCACGCGCTGGTGGCCGAGGTGCTCGGCGCGTTGCCGTTCACGAGGACGGCGGACAACCCGCTGCGCTTCGGGTGCAACTGCAGCGACGAGCGCCTCATCGTGGGGCTCTCCACGCTGCCGCGCGAGGACATCCTGCACCTCGC
>JAEUKC010000305.1:0-2939 GCA_016794445.1 Myxococcales bacterium | reverse complement strand
GGTTCTTCGCGCGGGTGCACCTGCGCCACGCGGCCGCGATGGAGTGCGACGCCGGGTGCAGCGACTGCTGCCAGGCGGGGCTCACCGTCACGGGGGTCGAGGCCGCGGCGATCCGCGCGCACCTCGCCGGGCTCGACGACGTCGCGCGCGAGGCCCTGCGCACGACCCGCCGAGGGGAGGGGTGTGCGGCGCTGGACGCCGAGGGTCGGTGCCGGATCTACGCGGCGCGGCCGCTCGTGTGCCGCACGCACGGCGTGCCGGTGCGCGTGGAGGGCGTGGTGAGCGCGTGCCCGCGCAACTTCCGGGCGGGAATGCCCGACGGCGACGCCGTGCTCGAGCAGGCCACGATGAGCACCCTGCTCGCCGCGGTCGACGCCGCCCACGGCCCGGGCGAGCGGGTGGCGATCGAGGCGCTGCTCCGGGAGCGATGAGGAGCTTCAGACCAGGTGTCGTCGCAGGAGCTCGGCGTCGAGGAGCTCACGGGCCTCCTCGGTGAGCGTCTTGCGATCGACGTGCAGCTCTAGGAGGCGGCTGTCCGCGAAGCGGGTGTAGTCGACCCTGGAGCCGCTGCTCGTCAGGAGGCCCTGGAAGAACGAGCGGACGGACATGGGAGGTCATGGCACGGGGAGGCCGGCGCAGGGGCGCGCGTCGAGGCCGAGCGTCGCGGGGGAGTGACCTCACGCCCTCCTTGCCGCCGCAACTGTCACCCATGTCCCTGGACAGGAAGACGGGGCGTCACCCATGTGCCCGCACGAACCGTCACCCATGTCCCTGCACCGTACCCGGCGACAAACCGCGCCGGCTTGACGCCTACGTTGCGCAATATATGCTTTTTCAAGATGGCCCGCCGATCCGTCCAGATGCCCCTTCCCCTCACCTCCGGGTGGGGAGGTAAGCGCACAGGCGCGGGTCGTCCTCGCTTGGCGCCGCGACCGCTGGTGCCCCACCGTCGGCGACCAGTCCACCAGGCCTCCTACCCGGAGCACCTCACCTGGCGCTGTGTCGCCGGGCTCGGTTCGCTGCGCGGGGCCGAGGTGTTTCCGGCGATCGTGGCCGCACTGTCGGCGCATCGCGCCGCGAGCACGGCGTTCCGGGTCGTGCACTTCTCGGTCCAGGACAACCACCTGCACCTGATCGTCGAGGCGGCGGGGGGATCCGCCTTGCGCGCCGGGGCGCAGGGGCTCGGTGTGCGGCTCGCCCGGGCGATCAACCGCGCCCTCGGGCGGCGGGGCCGTGTGTTCGACGACCGGTTCCACACCCGCGCGCTACGCACGCCACGCGAGGTGCGCTTCGCGCTCGCGTACGTGCTGCAGAACTTCAAGAAGCACCAGGTGCGCGTCTCTACGCGGGTCGACCCGTGCTCCTCGGCGATGTGGTTCGATGGGTTCCTCGAGCTCACGGCGGCGTCGCTCGCTGCGCGAGCGCCGGTCCACCCACCCTCCACGTGGCTCGCCCGCGTCGGCTGGCGGCGGCACGGCCTCGTGTCGATCCGCGAGGCGCCCCGCTGAGCGTTCGCGCTACCCTCCCTCGCGTGCACCCCGTCGCGACGATCTGGCGGAGCCGCGCGGCGGCCGAGGGCAGCGTGCACGCGTATGCGGTCCGCATCCAGCGCGACCTCTCGGCGCTCGACCCGAGCCAGGCGGTCGTCGATCTCGCGGCGCGCATGGTCGACGACGAGGCGCGCCACGTGGAGGTGTGCCTCGACGTCGCGGCCCGCTTCGACGGCCAGCGGGGCGCTCGCCCGGCGCCGCGGGGCGGGGTCGATCTCGTGGACGACGCGCCGGCCGCTCTGAAGCCGCTGCTGCGGCTGTTCGGTTCGTGCATCGGCGAGTCCATCGCCGCGGTCTGGATCGACCGCTCCGCGGCCGACGTCCGCGCGCCCTGGCTGCGCGAGGTGCTGCGCGCCCACCTGGCCGACGAGGTGCACCACGCGCGGATCGGCTGGGCCCACCTCGCGTCGAACCGGGTGTCCGAGGGCGACCGCGAGGCCCTCGGGGCCTGGCTGCCGCGGCTGCTCGACGCGAGCCTGACGGCGTGGCGGTGGTTCCCCGACGTGTGGCCGGCGGACGGCTTCCCCGAAGAAGGGCTGCCATCGCACGCGGTCACGTTCGCCGCGATCGACGAGGCGGTGGACGAGGTCGTCCTGCCAGGGTTCGCCCGCTATGGCATCGCGATCGACGGCGTCGTGCGGTAGCCTCCCGCGATGCACCGCTGGTATCGCGCGATCGTGGTCGTCGGGGGTTCGCTCGGCGCGGTCGGCTGTGGGGGCGAGGATCCGCCTGCCACGGCCGAGGACAGCGGCGCCGACACCGCGACGGCCGACACGAGCGGAGCCAAGGACACTGGGACGCCCGCGGACACTGGGACGCCCGCGGACACTGGGACGCCCGCGGCGACGGACACGGGATCGCCGACGGACGGGGCGAAGACGGACGCGCCGAGCGAGACCGGCGACGCGAGCGACGACGCGGATGCGTGCCCGGAGACCTGCGTCCCGGGCAAATGCATCCCGTGCATCAAGTGAACGCGAGCCGAAGGCGAGCGCAGTGAACGGCGGCCGCCTTCACGGGCGGCCGCTCCAGCGAACGAGCGCGGTTCGCCTCGCTGCGCGCGAGGCTCAGTGCGAGGCCGAGTGCGCCGCCGAAGCCGAGGCCGAGGCCGCCGCGCTCTCCTTGACCGCGTCGATCATCTTCTTCTGACAGCCCTCGAGCTTCTTGGTCGAGGCCTCGAGCTTCTTCTTCTCGTCCTCGGTCGGCTCGGTCGAGGGGTTCTTCTGCTTCTGGATCGCGTCGTTGATCTTCTCGACGCAGTCGAGGGTCTTGCACTCGCACATCTTGCCCACTTTCTCGTCGAAGCTCTTGATGAATGCGGCGCGCTCGGCGGCTTCCTTCTCGGCCTTCTCGTCGTTCTTCGGGGACTCCTTCTTCTCCTCGGGCTTG
>JAEUKC010000327.1:0-4985 GCA_016794445.1 Myxococcales bacterium | reverse complement strand
GGCCTGCGAGCCACGGGCGAGCCGTTCGGGAAGCGCTCGGGATGTTCGGCGTAGGCGCGATCGAGCGCGAGCTGCCGACGCGCGGCGATGGCCTCGACGCGACCGTAGTAGACGTCCGCGGGCGCGAAGAGGGCGATGCCGGTGCTGGTGAACGTCGTTGAACCAGCCGAAGAACATGCTGGCACCATGCTCGCCCGTGGAGCACCGACGCGAAGTCACCGGGGTAGTCGGGTTGGTACTTCAAGGTCTTGAACGGCGCCTCGGAGAAGGCGTTGTCGTCGCTGACGTGAGGCCTGAAGCTGCGCACGACGCCGAGGCCGGCGAGCGTCGTCGCCTTCGCCCTTGGCGCTCGGCGCGCTCGCCCGGCGGCGTCGACGCTGAACACTGGACCTCTCACCCCGCCGGGGCGGACGTCCTCGACGAAGCAGACCCATCTGGGCTGACAAGCGCAGACGGGCGTCGAGGCCGTGGACTTGCTAGGCTGGCCCACGATGTTCGCGAGTCTCGAGATCGACGGCTTCCGCGGCTTCGGTGCCCTCCGGCTCGAGGGGCTCGGCCGGGTCAACTTGATCATGGGGAAGAACAACTCCGGGAAGACCTCGTTACTCGAGGCCATCACTCTGCTCGGCAATCACCAGATGATCCAGGCACTCCCGGGCCTGTTCCGCGCGAACACGGGACTGGTCGCCGATCGATTCTTCCCGTGGCTCGTGAAGGATGGGCGCGCGAGTGCCTCACTCTCCGCAAGGGTCGGAGACAGCCCGCGCCGCATCGCTCTGGCCGCGTCGCCGGCTCAGGTCGAGGGCCTGACTCGGATGACTCCGAGGCTGGGCGACGTCAGGCTGTGGGTCGACAGCGCGCCCTCGCTGCGGGTCCACGCTGTCTCGGTCCAGCATCGGAGTCCCGAGGTCATGGTCGACAGCTTCGCCGAGGCGGTTCGCGCGCCGCTCGACGAACAGCAGCTGGTGGCGCTCCTGGCCTCTGTCGACCCCCGCATCACCTCCGTGAGGCTCGATTCGGTCGAGTCGAAACCCTTCATCGTCGTCGACATCGGCCTCAGCAAGCGGGTGCCGTTGTCGCAGGCCGGACAGGGCATCTACCGGCTGGTCGCCGTCTTTTCGGAGCTGCTCGGCAGCAGGCCAGATCTCTGCTTCATCGACGAGCTCGAGAACGGCATCCACTACACCTCGCTGGCCGCAGTCTGGCGGGGCATCGCCGAGGTGGCGGCGCGCCTGGACATCCAAGTGTTCGCGACGACCCACTCGTGGGAGTGCCTCCTCGCTGCTCACGAGGCGTTTTCGGCACGAGACGCCTACGACTTCCGGGTGATCCAGCTCTACCGCATGGGTGAAGAGACGGAGGGGCGTGTGCTCGGTCGACCGCACATCGAGGCCGCCATCGCCGGCCAGATCGAGCTCCGATAGATGCCGGCTCCGAGGCTCGCGGAGTGCGACCGGGTCCTCGTCGTCGAGGGCTTCGACGACCTGCTGTTCTACGCCGAGCTGCTCGAGTCGCTGGGCAACGATGGTCGCGTGTTCATCAAGCAGATGGGCGGGAAGGGAAACCTCACCAGCGAGGCGCTCGAGGCGTTCCTCTCGCCGCCCTTGCGCGCGGAGAAGCGCGCGATCGGCGTGATCGCCGACGCTGATACGAGCGCTCGGGGTACGGCGCAGTCGCTCGCCAGCCGCCTGTCTGCCATCACGGGGCAGCGGGTCGAGGTCGGCGCCTGGACCGACGGGCGTCCGCGGACAGGCCTGTTCGTCGTCCCGAGTGCAACACGCGCTGGTGAGATCGAGTCGCTCGTCTGGGAGGCATGGTCGAACGACCCGGCGCACGCGGCCGAGCGCGCCTGCATCGAGGCCTACCTCGCGTGCATGTCCGCGGCAGGGCATTCTGCCCACAGCCCCGACAAGGGGCGGGTGGGGGCTCTGCTCGCCGTGCTCCACGACGAGGACCCGCGCCTCGGCCCGGGCGCGCGCGCTCGCGCCTTCGACTTCGCGCGGCCGGAGTTCGCGTCGCTCGTCGCGTTCCTGCGCGCATTCTGAGCCCGACCCGCCCGACCCGAGCTGCCAACAAGAGACCTCGCGAACCCCTGCCGCTCCGTGGTGGCTGGGCCCTACCTACGTCCCACCGGTGAGACGGCGGCGTCCCACCGGCGACACGCCGTGGAGTTGCCGACCGCTCGGCCTGCGTTCGTCGCTGGTCTGTCCGCGAGCGAGCGCTACAGTGGTCCGTCATGCGCAAGCTCACCCTCGCGTTCTTCCTTGTGACGCTCAACCACTGCAGCGGCGAGGGCAGCCCACCCGTCGCCCTCGATGACGGCGGGGTCGACGCGGCCGATGGCACGGTGGACGCACTCGTCGACACCAACCTCGTCCTCGACACGTCCGGTCCTTGCCTGAAGGGGCAGCCGTGTGGAGACGCAGGGGGAGGCCTCTGTGTGGCCGACGGCGTGTGCTGCGACCGGGCGCGGGCGTGTGGCGCCGCTTGTTGCCCTTCCGGAAACGTCTGCTCCTTCGGCAAGTGCGTGACGCCTGGCGCAGCCTGCGTCGACGCCACCGAGTGCAAGGTCGGTGAGATCTGCGACTACGCGCTCGGAACGGGCTCAGGGGGAGGAGACGCCGGAGTGGACGCCGCGCCCGATGGCGGAGGTGGTGGCTGCACGGGTGGCAAGGCGCTGGCGACCGGGCGCTGCCTGCCCCGTCCTCCCGTCTGCGATCCGCCCGGCAGCGGGGGCGGCGACGAGCCGACGTGCCTCGACAAGTGCGAGTACCGCCCCAAGACCGCCGCGTTCACGCCCACGCTCAAGTACGCATGGGGCAAGCCCGACGCCGTCGACAACGCGGACAGCGTGATGATGTCCCCGATCGTCGTCCAGCTCGACGACGACAACTGCGACGGGGTGGTGGACGAGAAGGACATCCCGGAGATCGTCTTCTCGACGTTCAGCAAGGGCTCGTACCAGTACGGTGGCACCCTCCACGCGATCTCGGTCGTCGGCGGCAAGGTCGTCGACAAGTGGGTCGTGGCGCCGGCCGCGAGCGACGCGCTGTATCCAGGCGGGCAGCTGGCCGCCGGGAACATCGACGGCAAGCCTGGTAACGAGATCGTGAGCTGCGCGAGGGACGTGACCACCGGGGCCTTCAAGGTCCGGGCCCTCGACGCCAAGGGCAAGCAGCTGTGGGTGTCGCCGGCGCTGGTCACCTGCCACTCGCCGAGCATCGCCGACCTCGCCGGGGACGGCGCGCCCGAGGTGATCGTCGAGGGGAACGTGCTCGACGGGGTCACGGGCAAGATCGTCGCTACGCTCGCCGGAGCCACGGCGAGCTCCGGCGACGTCACGGTCGCGGACATCACGGGGGACGGCAAGCCCGAGATAGTCTCGGCGCTGAAGATCTGGGACGGCGCGGGAGTGCTGCTGGCGGATGCGACCGACGCGGCGATCGTGGGTGGGCCCCTCACAGGCGGCTCCTACGTGGCGATCGCCGACTTCGACAAGGACGGCAAGCCGGAGGTCGTGAGCGTCGACAGCACGCGCCACCTGATGGCCGTGTGGCGCTACGACCCGACCGTGGCCGGGAAGGTGCGCATCCTGCGGCGGGGCCTCGACATCAACAGCACGCTGTCCCCCTCCCTCTGCCCAACGGGTTCGGCAGGCAACACCCGCGGCGGCGGCCCGCCGACGGTGGCAGACTTCAACGGAGACGGGGTGCCCGACTTCGCGATCGCGGGGGG
Source organism: Myxococcales bacterium (assembly GCA_016794445.1). Lineage (GTDB taxonomy): Bacteria > Myxococcota_A > Polyangia > Polyangiales > JADJMO01 > JADJMO01. The sequence continues at coordinate 1,250 of JAEUKC010000327.1, read as the reverse complement.
CGTGGGCTACGCCGTGTTCGATGGGAAGAAGATCCTCGACGCCAAGGTCGCCGATCCCATCCTCTGGATCAAGCAGACACACGACTGTTCCTCTGCCTCGACGGGCAGCTCGGTCTTCGACTTCGACGGCGACGGCAAGGCCGAGGTCATCTACTCCGACGAGTGGTACCTGCGCATCTACCGAGGCAGCGACGGCGCCGAGCTGTTCAAGACCTGCAACACGACCGGCACGCTGCAGGAGTACCCGGTGATCGCCGACGTGGACAACGACGGTCACGCGGACATCGTGGTCGCGAGCAACTCCTACTCGTCCATCACCTGTCCCGACGGCGGCACCAAGCAGGCCGGGATCCGGATCTTCGGCGACAAGGTCGGCAACTGGGTGCGCACGCGCCGGATCTGGAACCAGCACACCTACCACGTCACGAACGTGAACGAAGACGGTTCGATCCCGAAGGTCGAGCTCGCGAACTGGACCCAACCGCGACTCAACAACTTCCGCCAGAACGTTCAGCCGCTCGGCGAGTTCGCGGCGCCCGACCTGGTGGTCTCGCTACGCCCCGCCTGCGACGGGCTCTACGGCTTGATCGCCCGCGTGCGCAACCTCGGTGAAGCCGCGGTCGAGGCGCCGGTCTCGGTCGGGTTCTACGCCGGCGCGACCAAGCTCGGGATCGGGGTGACCACCAAGACGCTCTATCCGGCCGAGGCCCAGGACATCGTCCTCTTGCTGCCCTCATCCCCTGCGGGCGTCGCGGACGGGACCACGAAGGTGCACGCCGTGGTGGACGACGGCGCGTTGCCGCACGCATGGCACGAGTGTCGTGTCGACAACAACAAGTCGGCGCTCGTCTCGGGGCGCTGCGCCGGACCGAAGTGACCCGCTCTCCCGTCGGGGCGGAAAATGTCAACGCGGATGAGACAGCGGTTCAGTGAATTCTATGACTCGTTGGGCAACGCTGCGGAAGCCAGCGCGTCGTGTCGCGGCGTCTTCGCCGCGGCATGACGCGCATTCTTGGATCGAGAGGCGCGCGGGTGTCGATCGCGCGCGAGGACCTCTCCGTGGATCGGAGGGATTGGGCCAACGGTGTCGTCGTCCGATGACCGGCAATGGGTTGATGCTGACGACGGTGGGCGGCCTGCGAGCCACGGGCGAGCCGTTCGGGAAGCGCTCGGGATGTTCGGCGTAGGCGCGATCGAGCGCGAGCTGCCGACGCGCGGCGATGGCCTCGACGCGACCGTAGTAGACGTCC
>JAEUKC010000300.1:0-5918 GCA_016794445.1 Myxococcales bacterium | reverse complement strand
CGGCGCGCAGGTCGAGGCCCACGAGCTCGACGGCGCGTCGTTCGACCGTGACCTGTTCTCGTTCATGATCGCGGCCCGCGCGCGGCACGCAGCGCTCGACGTCGAGCTCGTCGAGCGGGTGGGCTTCGGCACCGGGTATCGGCCGGCGGGCGCGCTCAAGACGACCATGGGCGACGCCGCCGCGCTGCACGCGAAGTACGCGTTCCAGAAGGCGCTCGCGCGGGTCGCGTTCCTCGACGGCGCCGAGGCGCGCCAGCTCGAACCGGCGCTCTCCGCCGAGGTGCAGGGCGCGGTCCACTTCCCGGACGACGGGCAGGTCGACCCGCCGCTCCTGCTGCGGGCCCTGCACCAGGCGTGCGTGGCGAGCGGGGTCGAGCTGCGCGGCGGCGCGATGGTGCGCGGCGTGCGGGTCGAGGGACAGCGCGCGCGTGGCGTCGATCTCGTCGACGGCGTCCTCGAGACCGACCGCGTGGTGGTGGCCGCCGGGAGCTGGTCGTCGCTGGTCGGCAACCTGCCCACGGGGCTGCGGCAGGTCCACCCGGTGCGCGGGCAGATCGTGCAGGTCGAGACGCGCCCGCCGATCGTCCGCGGGGTGGTCATGGGCGACCGTGGCTACGTGCTCGCGCGCGCCGACGGGCGCACGGTGCTCGGCTCGACGATGGAGGAGGTCGGCCACGTCAAGGAGGTGACCGCCGGGGGCGTGCACCAGGTGCTGACGCAGGCGCTCGCCCTCTTGCCGGCGCTCGCGAGCGCGCCGATCTCGGGGACCTGGTCGGGGTTCCGCCCCGCCGCGCCGCGCCCGATCCTCGGGGCGACGTTCGTCGAGGGGCTCTACGTCGCGACGGGCCACCACCGCAACGGCGTGCTGCTCGCGCCGGAGTCGGGCCGCCTGCTCGCCGACCTCGTGGTCACCGGCCGCTGCGACCGCGACCTCTCGGCGTTCTCGCCGATCGAGTGACCCTCAGGGCGCGTTCTTCTTGGCCATCCAGCCGAGCAGGGAGGGGACGTCGATGAAGCGGATGTTCTCGCCCTCCTCGATGCGACGACCCACCTCGGAGAGGAACTTGTCGATGGTCGCGCGCGCGCACCCGGGCTTTCCGTAGGCACCCGTGCGCAGGCCGAGGTGGAACGGCGCGCGGTTGCCCTTGTAGTGGGCGACGAGGTTCTGCGAGAGCTGCGCGACCGCCTCGGGCTCTGCCTGCGCGGCGTTCTCGGCGCACGGGTGGAAGCGGAACAGGTTGGAGTCGGTGGAGGGCTGCCACTCGGGCGGCTGCCCCTTGGCCCGCAGCGCCCACGGCGTGAGCGGGAGCTCGTAGAGGGGGTGCGGCGTGAGCGCGACCGGCTTGCCCGTGACCCACGGCGCCTTGGCCTCCTTGGGCAGGCCCTCGTGCAACGTGAACGGCCAGTAGGTGTCGCGCGGCGCCTCGATGGTGAGCGCGGGCTCCGCCGGCTGCATCACGAGCGAGGAGTCGTAGACCAGCGTGCCCTCGAGCTTCGAGAGCGCGGAGAACCAGGCGTCGTTCGCCGCGAGGAACGGCGCGCGCGCGCCGAGCGGCACGGTCTTCCAATCCCAGCCACTCGGCAGCTCGAGCTCCTTGCGGAGCAGCCGCTGCAGCGAGCCGAGCTCGTCCACCCACTTGTCGAGCGCGAGGTCGCCGAGCTCGGCGTCGCGGGTGGTGCTCGAGAGGCCCAGCATGCCCTCGTAACTCGCGCGCTGCCACGCGGTCCCCACGACCCCGCCCTTGCGATCGAAGCCCTGCCCGGTGAGGAACCAGGTGACCTTGTTGCTCACGTGGTGGCTCTCGAGGAGCTCTTGCACCCACGCGAGGCCCTCGGCGTGGCCGGCGTCCTCGATGGTGACGACCACGAACAGCGGCGTCTCCGCGTGGATCATCGCGCGCTCTTCGTTCTGGACCTTGCCGTCACCGTTGAGATCGGCCGCAGGGGTGAGGAAGAACGAGGGACGGCGCGGGGTGATGGCGATCGGCGAGGAGGCGATGCGACCGATCTTCTTGGGCGTGGGCAGCGTGGTGCCAGGGCTCGTGGTCGACGCCGGAGCGGGCGCCGGTGGCGGCCCGCTGATGGGACCTTGCGGCCGCGCGCGGTAGAGGACGCCGCCCGCGAGGAGCAGGCTCGCGCCGAGGACGACCGCGAACACGGGCGTGCGGAGCTCGGCGCCGGTGCGGACCGCGGGCTGCACCGAGGTCTCGTCGGCGGTGTATTCGACGAAGTAGCGGAGCGGCTCGTTGCCGGCCGTGCGGGGCGCGACCCGACGACTCGCGCGCGCGACGAGCACCGCGAGCGCGACCAGGGTGACGAGACCGCCGGCGCCGATCGCCACCGGACCGGCCAACAGATCGAGGCGCGGGCTCATCGACGGTTCACTCGCGTGGGCTCTTCGGACGGGTCGAGCGGGGTCTCGGCGACGGCGACCGCGTGCTCGCCAGGGAGCTCAGGGCGCTTGAAGCCCGGCAACGTGGGCTTCTGCGGCACGGGGACGTTGGGCGGCAGCTGGTGCGGGTAGAGCGCTCCACCCGTGCGCGGGGGCTCGGAGGGCGGCCGGGCAGGCACCTGGTCGGGGTGCTCGGAGCGCAAGGTCTCGAAGGCGTGCGCGCGCGGACCGAGCGGGCCGTTCGGCGCGCCGAGGATCGGGGCCTGCACGGCGCGATGCTGGTCGCCGCTGCTGATGCTGCTCGCGACGAGGCTGCGCACGCTGACGCGCTCGAGGTCGTCGCTGTCGAGGCTGCTCGTGATCCCGTTCGCTCCCGCAGAGATGGGCGGCCGGCTGTCGAGGGTCGGCCGCACCGCGGGGAGGCTGTCGTAGGTGAGCAGGCCGTCGAAGCGGTGCTCGCCGCTCTTGCTCTTGGGGAGGACCACGGTCTCTTCGCGCACGACGATGCCCTGGCGCTGGACGAAGTCGACGCGCATCTCGACGTCTTGCAGGCTGCACCACGTGGCGTGGGCGATGCGGATCTTGCGTCCCTTGCGGTCGACCTCGAGCTCGAGCGAGGCCGCGGCCCGCGCGACGAGCTCCTGCAACGCAGGCGAGCGACCCTTGGCGTCGGCGCGCGCGGTGAGCAGCGTGGGGATGGCGAGGTGCGAGAGGGCCGCGACCACGCCGCGCACGAACGCGCGGGCGCTCGCCGCATCGGGCGCGAGGACGACGGGGTCGAACGTGTCGAAGGCGATGGCGCCGATGCCGCGCTTGCGCGCGAGGGAGCCGATCTCGGCGAGGGGCGCGCCCGCGCCGCCGCTCCCCTGCAGCTCGTCCGCGAACGAGTGCCCGTAGGAGAGGATGGTGAGGCGCTTGCTGCGCAGGAACGGGCGCAGGTCGCGCTCGAGGAAGCTGGAGCACAGGTCGATGACCGCCTCGGGCGCGTCGTCGGTGACGAGCATGGCGGGCGCGTCCTCGAGCGAGCGCAGGAGGAAACCGAGGGTGAGGCAGGTCTTGCCCGACTTGGGCGGACCGAGCACGACGGTCGGCTCCTGCACGGGGACGCCGCCCAGGTTCTTGTCGAACCAGGCTACGCCGAGCGGGGCGAGATCGAGGCGCATCAGAGAGGCCGAAGGTCTAGCACGTGGGCTCCGCTACCGCATGAAGGTCTCGTACTCGAGCCGCTCGAGCTTCCGGGAGAGAGCGCCCATGGCGAGCAGGCTGGTGAGGGCACCCGCGACCACGAATCCGAGCCCGTAGAAGCGCGGCCCGAGCGCGAGGGTGAGGAGCGACAGCCCCGTGTTGGCGACGAAGAAGAGGACGCACAGGTAGAGGACGAGCTTTCGGTAGTCCAGGTAGAACAGGATCGTGAACATCGACAGGAGGACGACCTGGAAGCCGGCGGCGACGACGTCGATCTGGAACAGGTGGGAGTAGTACGAAGGGATGCGGAACAGTCGCAGCACGCGGGGCGTGAGCACGAGCAGCGTGGCGACGGCGAGGCCCTGGATGCGGAACACGTCGTAGATGCCCTCGCGCGCCGCATCGACGAGGTCGGAGCGCATGACGGTGAGGCGCTGGAACGAGGTGCCCTTGCGGACCGCGTCGAAGAAGATGGCGAATTTCTCGGCGAAATCGGTCTCGATGCGCACGAGGAACGCGGCCATGCCGGGGATGACCGTGAGGTAGGCGACGAAGATGGGGACGTCGTAGATCACCGAGTAGCGGATGGGCCCGACCAGGGTCTCGCTGGTGAGCGGGTAGGCCCAGAACACGAACTTGTCGGCCCAGATGCCCAGGTTGAAGAACACGCCGGCGAGCGCGAGCTCGGGGAACACGCGCTTCTTGTCCAGGAACTGGAACGCGATGAGCTTGCTGGCCGGGTAAGCGCGGGTGATGAGCACCAGCATGGCGAACAGCATGGCGCCGTGCCCCATGCAGAACCCGGCGAGGTAACCCGGGGCGCCGTAGGGCGCGAGGGCGAGGGCGGCGCCGAGCGTGATCCCGTAGCCGAGCAGGAACACGAGCACGATGGACCAGTAGCCCTTCATGCCCGAGAGGATCACCGTGACGACCCACATGTCGCAGAGGGTCACGAACGCGCAGACCAGCAGCACGCGGTAGGCGTGGTGGCCACCGTCGGCGAAGCCGAACGCGGCGACCGGCGTGGCGACCAGCGCCGAGCCGATCGTCGTGACGAGGAGCGCGCCGAACAGGTTCGGGACGACGGCCTCCTCGTCCTCCTCGAACGTGCGGTCGGCGATGAACCGCGTGAACATGAGCTGCAGGAGGCCCGAGAGCACGAGCGACGCCGCCATCAGCTGGGTGACGGTGGCGAGGAAGTGCGACATGCCCTCGCCCTTGGCGCCGAAGGCCGGACTCAGGGTGCCGATGAGCAGCATCGAGCAGATCGAGACCACCCACGGGCCCGAGCCGATCACGCCCGCGAGCAGGTAGGCGGTGAAGAACCCGAAGTAGGTCTCCTTGCGCAGGTGCTTGCGGAGCGAGAAGCCGATGCCCGCCACGTCACACCCTCCGCGCGCGCTCGCGCGCCTCGGCCGCCGCGAGCGCCTGCGAGTACAGGTGCCGGTAGCGGTCGATCATCTGGGTCTGGGTGTAGTGGGTCTCGACGCGCTCCACGGCGGCGCGCTGGGCCTGGAACCACGCCTTCTCGTCGCGGAGCAGCGCCACGCACGCGCGCGCGGTGGCCTCGGGGTCGGCGATGGGGACGATCGCGCCCGCCGAGCCGAGCGCCTCGTCCTCGGGGCCGACGCCGTGGATCAGCTCCGCGCAGCACCCGACGTCGGAGGCGACGGAGGGGATGCCGGCGGCGAAGCCCTCGAGGATCGAGAGCGGCTGGGCCTCGCTGATCGAGGTGAGCACGTTGATGCCGAGCTTCGGCAGGATGTCCTCGACCTTCTGGAAGCCGAGGAACTTGACGATGCCGTCGAGGCCGAGGCTGGTCGCGAGGTCCTTGCACTCGCGCGCGTAGGTCGGGTCCTCGCCCTCGGGGCCGACGATCCAGCCCTCCACGTCGGGGATGGCCTGGGAGACGATCTTCATCGCGCGGACGAAGGTCTTGATGTCCTTGATCGGCACCACGCGGCCGACGAGCCCGAGCACCTTGGGCACCTTGGCCTCCCGCTGGCTGCGCAGCGGGGCGAAGCGCTCGAGATCGATGCCGTTGGGCACGACCATGGTGCGCGAGGGGTCGGCGCCGTCGGCGATCTGGCGCGTGCGGTTGCCCTCGTACAGCGCGACGATCGGGTTCGCCGCCGCGTAGGTCATCTTGGCGAGCAGCTCGAAGTAGCGGATCCACGACTGGCGGAAGAACCCGATGCCGGCGGGGTTGTTCTCGTCGTCCTTGACCCAGTTGGCCTGGAGCAGCTCGATGCGGCGCTCCTTGGTGTAGATGCCGTGCTCGGTGAGGATGAGCGGCTTCTTGCGCGCCTTGGCGAGCAGCATGGCGAGGAAGCCCGCGAAG
>JAEUKC010000288.1:0-10615 GCA_016794445.1 Myxococcales bacterium | reverse complement strand
GCGGTGCCACCCGAAGAGCACCACGCGCTCGCCGCTCTCCACCAGGAGGCGCACGAAGTCGGCCACGAACGCGGCCTTGGCGATCCCGGTCGCCTGGCGCAGCATCGTCGCGAGCGCCTCGCTCGCCTGCATGCGCTGACCGCGGTGCTCCTCGTTCTGCTGCAGGATCACGCGCGCGAGCTCGGCCGCGGAGCTGCCGATGCGGTCGAGGACGTGGGCGTCCGAGTCGACGTGGTGGGGCACCTTGGTGAGCGCGGGCAGCTCGCGACCGACGCTCGCGCGGGTGCGGCGCAGCACGACCCCCTGCTCGCGGGCCCACGTGCCGAACGCGCGCGGGTCGACGATGCGCGGCGGGTCCATGCCAGGCGCGCACCACTCGCGCAGGAACTCCTCGTGCTCGCCGAGCGCGCCGGGGCGCAGCACGTCGAGCACGTTCCAGATCTCGCCGCCGTAGTTGTAGATGGGGGTCGCCGAGAGGCCGAGCTTGAACTTGGCGGCGCCGGCGACGATGGCGGCCGCCTCGTACTTGGCGCTGCCGCGGTGGCGGAGCTCCTGCACCTCGTCGAACACCACGCTCTTGATCTTCGAGCCGAGCACGTCGGCCCAGCCCTTGAGCTTGTGGTAGTTGAGCAGCAGCACGTCAGGAAATGCGCCGTCGACGCGCACGTCGTAGGGCTTCGATTTGCGCACGACGTGGGTGCGGAGGGCGGGGGCGAACAGCTTGATCTCGTCCTGCCACTGGCGCGGCAAGTGGGCGAGCGTGACCACGAGCGCCGGCAGCGTGCGCGGGTCGGTCAGCGTGCAGATGGCCGTCACCGTCTTGCCGAGGCCGACGTCGTCCGCGAGCAGCAGGCTCTGGCCGCGCAGCAGCACCTCCGCCGCGAGGCGCTGGTAGCGGCGCGGCGGGTGCGCGAGCGCGAAGGTGGGCGGCTCGTATTTGCCGGTGAGCAGATCCTGGATCGCCTCGGTGCGCGCCTTGTGCTGCGCGGCCCGGCGCTCGAGGTATTTGCGGTCGTCGACCTCCATCGGGTAGCGGTCGAGGAACCACAGCAGATCGCGCGCGTTCTCCTCGGTGTCGGCGAGGCGCACCGTCGCCACGGCCACCGGCGACGCCTTGCCGAACACGCGCTTGAGCCGCAGGATCACGTGCGGCTCCGCCTCGACCACGAAGGCGTCGTCGTGGCGCCGCAGCCGCCCGAACAGCCGGCTCAAAGCCCGCCCTCGAGCAGGTGGCACACGACCACGGGCTTGCCGACCAGCGCCGCGGGCAGCCGGCGGTGGGTCGCGCGCGTGGTGACGAGCAGCACGCTCGCGAGCTCGGGCCGCTCGGCGTAGCGGAACAGCTGACGCGTGACCTCGGCGAGGCCACCCTTGACCTTGACCTCGATCCCCACGTCGCCCGCCAGGAAGTCGATGGTGCCGGCGTCGCCGAGGCGGACCTCGCGCGCGAAGGCGATCGCCGCGCCTTCGAGGACGCGGGCGAGCCCATCCTGCAGGCCTCGCTCGTCGGCGAAGCGGTAGCGCTGCGCGCGGAGGAGGCGGGCGAGTGCGGCGGCCGAACCCGCGAGCATGCGAAGCTCGCGGCGGGACTCAGGCCTGGATCGAGTGCGCGAGCATCTTGACCCCGTCCTTGAACAGGATCTCGCACTTGTTCGCGTCGACGACCTCGGCCACGACGCCCTCGCCGAACTTGGTGTGACGGATGAGGTCACCCTTCACGAGCGGGATCGTGATGCGGTAGGGCTTGAAGGAGTCGAACGCGCGGCCGGCGATGGCCTTTTCCCACAGCGCGACGAGGTCTTCCTCGGTGCGGCGCTTGGGAGCGGAGGGGGCGGAGCGGCCGAGGCGAGGGGTCGTTCCGACCTCGCTCTTGCTCGCGCGCTTGTGGGCGGCCTTCGCGGCCTTCTGCGCCTCGGTCTGCCGGAAGAGGTGGTGCCCCTTGCAGCTCAGGCACTCGACCTTCTTGGGGGTGGTGCCGACGACGGCGATGATGCGGTGGCGACGGTCGGCCTTGCACGAGGTGCAGTAGGCATCGACTTCGGCGCCGGGACGGACGGAATCTGCGCTCATGCGGGGGGAGAGACCCTAGCACGGCGCCGGAGGTCGTGGGCGGTGCTAGGGTTTTCGCCCCATGAACGGCCCGGAACGTCCCTCGGCGCTCGGCAGCGTGCGCGACCAGAGCGGTGAAGTGACCGTCCTCGGCGAGCGAATCTCGCAGGTGATCGCCCGCGCGGGCGTGCGAACGCCGGCCTACGTCTACGACCTCGCCGCCGTGCGCGCCGCCGCCTCTGCGCTCGTGCAGGCGCTCGAGGGGCGTGGACTCTGCTGCTACGCCATCAAGGCCAACGGCGCCGAGCCGATCGCGCGCGCGATCGTCGAGGCCGGGTGCGGCGTCGACGTGGTGAGCGGCGGAGAGTTGAAGCTCGCCCTGTCGGCCGGCGCCGCGCCCAGCACCATCGTCTACAGCGGCGTCGCCAAGCGCGACGAGGAGCTCGACCTCGCGATCGGCGCAGGCATCAAGGGCATCCACGCCGAGAGCGTCGAGGAGATCGAGCGCATCGTCGCGCGGGCGCGCGCGCTCGGACGGCGCGACGTCGCGGTCGGCATCCGCATCAACCCCGGCGTCGAGGTCGACACCCACGCGCACATCGCGACCGGCCACGACGAGGCCAAGTTCGGGGTCGCGCGCGTCGATCTCGGGCGCGCGCTCGACCACATCCGCGGCAGCGAGGGCACCCTGCGGCTGGTCGGCGTCAGCAGTCACGTGGGATCGATGCTCATGGCCGAGGAGCCTTACGCCGAGGGCGCCGCGGTCGTGGCCGACCTCGCGCGCGACATCCGCAACCAGGGCTTCGCGCTCGAGTACGTCGACGTCGGTGGCGGCTTCGGCGTGCCCTACCGCGACGACCAGTTCGCGGCCGACGGGCCCGCCTTCGTGCGCGCCGGTCGCGCCGCCCTCGACGCGCACGGCCTCGCCGACCTGCCCATGGTGATCGAGCCGGGGCGCGCCCTGGTCGCCGCGTACGGCATCCTCGTCGCGCAGGTCATCCAGCCCAAGCGCTCGGGCGACCGCCGCTGGCTGCTCGTCGACGCCGGCATGAACGATCTGCTGCGCCCGGCGCTCTACCAGGCGCACCACCGCATCGAGCCGCTGGTCGATGACGGCGCAGCGCGCGTGCCGTGGCGCGTCGCGGGCCCGGTGTGCGAGTCGTCCGACGACTTCGGCACGCACCCCCTGCCCGATCCGCCGCCCCCGTTCGTCGTCGTGCGCGAGGCCGGCGCGTACGGCCGGTCGATGGCCTCCACGTACAACCAGCGGCCGCTCGCGCCCGAAGTGTTCGTGGACGGCACGGTCGGCCAGACGAGCGTGCGCGTGGTTCACGCGTAGCGCGCCCTTCGCGGCCGTCTCTCGCGATCTTCAAGGATGGCACGGCGCTCGCTCTCGCGAGTGGGCATGCGTGTCGGATTCGCCTTCGCTTCCCTCTTCACGGTGCTGCTCGGCAGCGCCGCCGCCCACGCCGACGTCGAGCTGCGCGACGCCATCGCGCCCGGCGCCGAGGACCGCGACGCCCATGGCTACGCCGAGGTTCGGCTCGGCGCGCTCGGGCTCACGCCGATGGTCCCCGGGCAGAGCGGCCTCGTGATGGGCGGCGCGCTCGAGGGCTCCGTCGGCATCGGCATCCGGTCCTTCGATCTCGGGTTCGTGAGCCGGTTCGGCTCGCTCGCGGGGCACGAGACGAGCGCGAGCCAGCGCTACTTCGCGTGCGGCCCCGAGCTCGCGGTGCGCAAGCCTCTCGGCGGCTTCGCGACGTTCCGCACTGGGCTCGTGCCCACCTACGCGCTCACCACCGACGGCGTCTCGACCCAGGGACGGATCGGCCTCGATCTCCTCGTGCAGGTGCTGTTCGCGCTCGAGGATCGCACACGGCCAGCGTGGCGCGCGGGCCTCGGGCTGCGCGTCGGTCGGTGGGTCGGCACCCAGGGCGAGGGCACTGGCACCACGCTCGGCGTCGACCTCATCGTCCGGAGCTGGTGGTGAGCTCCGGTTCAGGCCTTGCGGGTCGCGAGCGGGTGCGCGGCGTCGTACTGGCGCAGGATGTGATCGACCGAGACGTGGGTGTATCGCTCGGTGGTCGCGAGCGAGGCGTGGCCGAGCATCTCCTGGATCGCGCGCAGATCCGCGCCGCCCTCGAGCATGTGGGTCGCGCAAGAGTGCCGGAGCGCGTGGGGGTGCAGGTCGCCGCGGCCGAGCGCCGTCGCGCCGCGCGCCTGCACGATCGACTCGACGCGCCGAGGCCCGAGCCGCGTGCCCCGGAGGCCCAGGAAGAGGGCCTGCGCGTCGCCGGCGCGCTGCCTGGTGCGCAGTCGATCCCGCACCGCGAGCCACGCGGCGAGCGCCTCCGCGCACGGCGGCCCGAACGGCACGATGCGCTCCTTCTGGCCCTTGCCGAGCACCCGCGCCGTGCGCGCCGAGAGGTCTACGTCGTGCAGCGACAGCGCCGCGAGCTCGGCGAGGCGGATGCCGGCGCCGTACAGCAGCTCGAGGATCGCCCGGTCGCGGAGGTCGATCGCCTCGTCGCGCGCGCGCTCCTCCTGCGTCTTCTTCTGCCGATGGGCCACCGTCGTCTCGACGACCGCCCCGGCGCTCTCGGCGTCGAGGATCCGCGGCAACGCGCGGCGCGGCTTCGGCGAGGCGAGCCGGGCCGCCGGGTTCACCTCGACCTCGCCGCGCTTGTGGAGAAACCGGTAGAACCCCTTGAGCGCGGAGATGCGACGGGCGATCGTGGTCGTCACGCAGCGCTTGGCCTGCTGACCGAGAAACGCGCGGAGCACCAGGATGTCGAGCTTCGCCGCGTCGGGCTCGGGGCGCTTGTCGACCACGAAGGCCAGGAATCCGCGCAGATCGCGCCCGTAGTGCTCCACGGTCTTCGGCGAGGCGTGCCGCTCGTGGGTGAGGTGGTCGAGGTAGTCGCCGATCTGGCGGTCGAGCGGCACCATGCCCTCCCTGGTCTACCCGGAGCCCCGCTCCCTGGCCACCTTTGCAGCGGCCCGCCCCCGCGCTCGGCGCTAGACTCGGGTCGTCCATGAACGCCTCCTCGCAGGGCTCGGTCGATCTCCTCGTCCTCGCTGCCTACGCGCCGGAGCTCGCTGGGATGCGCCGCCTCCTCGGCGACAACCTCTACGGCAACGTCTCGGGGGTCATCGTCTCGTGCAAGGCGGTCGGGGTCGGCCTGCCCAACGCCGTGGCCGGCACCGTGCTGCGCGTGATGCAGCTGCGGCCGCGCGCGGTGGTCCTCGTCGGCACCGCCGGCTTCTACCCGGGCTCGCCGGTATCGTTGAACGAGGCGGTCGTCGTCCGGCGCACGCAGCTCGTCGACCCGATCGAGGTCGAGGGGCGCGGGGCGATGCCCGATCCGATGCCCAAGAACGCCGACGCGAACCCGATGCTGTCGCTCGGCCTCATGGGCGGTCGCCCGCCCACCCTCGACGTCGCGAACACCCTCGTGGTCACGACCGACGACCCGCTCGCCCACCGCATCCACGCGGCGACCGGGTGCGCGCTCGAGAACCTCGAGGCGTTCGGCATCGCCAACGCGTGCGCGCTGCACGGCGTGCCGTTCGCCGCGGTGCTCGGCGTCTCCAACAAGGTGGGCTCCACCGGCCGGGACGAGTGGCGCGCGCACCACAAGACCGCCGCGCAGTTCGCCTGCGAGATCGTGCTCCGCTGGCTCACCGCCGGCGCGATGGGGCTGCCCCATGCGTGAGGCGCGCTGATGTGCGAGCTCCTCGGGATGGAGTGCAACGTCCCGACCGACATCGTGTTCTCGTTCACCGGCCTGCGGAAGCGGGGCGGCGGCACCGCGCACCACGCGGACGGCTGGGGCCTCGCGCTCTACGAGGGGAACGCCGCGCGGGTGTTCCGCGAGCCCGAGGCCGCGCACCAGAGCCCGCTCGCGCGCTTCGTGCAGAGCCACCCGATCAAGACGCTGCTCGCCGTCGGTCACGTCCGCAAGCGCACGCGCGGGCCGATCACGCTCGCCAACACCCACCCGTTCGTCCGCGAGCTCTGGGGTCACGACTGGGTGTTCGCCCACAACGGCACCGTGCGCGCGGCCTCGCGCCTGCCGCTCTCCGGTCGGTTCACGCCGATCGGATCCACCGACAGCGAGCGCGCGTTCTGCCACCTGCTCGGCGCGCTCTCCGAGGAGTTCGACGGCTACCCGCGCAGCACGTCCGAGCTCTGGGCCGCCGTCGCCGAGGTCTCGCGGCGGATCGGCGCCCGCGGCAGCTTCAACTTCCTGCTCGGCGACGGGCGGCACCTGTATGCGCGGTGCGCCACCAAGCTCTGCCACCTCGTGCGCAAGGCGCCGTTCGGTCTCGCGCGCCTCGCCGACGAGGACGTGACCATCGACTTCTCCACCGTCACCACGCCGCGCGACCGCGTGGCGGTGGTGAGCACCGTGCCGCTCACCCACGACGAGACGTGGACCCACGGCGAGCCCGGGCACCTCTGGGTGTTCGATCAGGGCTCGCTGCGCGCGACGCTACCGGCCTGACCTCGGTCGCGCGCGGCGCTCTCTGCCTCGAGCTCGTCGAACGGATCGGGCTCCTTCTCTGCCTGTTCGGCGGCCGGACGCGGCGCGGGGCGCACCTCGAGCACGTCGACCTCGGTCTCGAAGGCGATGGCGAGGACGTCGCGCGCGGTGAAGCCGTACGGCACCGAGAGCCGGTGCGCGATGGGCCCACCCTCGACCTCGACCTTGCGCGCGTCGAGCGCGGCGCGGAACGCCTCGTAGGGAGCCCCGGTCGCGAACACGCGCACGAGCAGCGTGTTCGACTCGCCCGCCGTCGCGCGCAGGCCCTCGGTCGTCTCGATCGCGCCCTCGGGCACCAGCGGCAGGAGCTCCGCGAGATCGGTCGCGTGCAGGATGACCTCGCCGCCGCCGAGCAGGGTCATCGCGACGAGCCGCAGCTCGTGACGGGCGGGCCACGGGAGCGGGGGCTCCGGGACGACCACCGGCGTGGTGCGCGGCGCGAACGCCGAACCGGCGGCGACCTCGACCAGGGCGAGCGCGAGCCGCGCCGGGTGCGTGAGCAGATCGACCCGCGTCTTGGCCAGATGCTGCATGCGCGCGCGTCGGAGCAGCACGTCGGTGGCCGCGCCGATCCCCTGGGCGCCGGGCTCCATGGCGAGCGTGGCCCGCACGTGGTCGTAGACCGAGAGCTGGCCCTGCCGCTCGGCCGCGAAGTCGACGACCTCGGCGCCGTGCGCGTGCGCATAGGCGATCGGATCGCCCCCCACGAGGCCGCGCATGCGCCTTTCCATGAATCACTCATACGCCAGAAGCGCGCGCGGTTCGAGAATGGCACAATGGCCGCGTGCTCGGCGGCCCCCTCACCTGCGCGATCTCGCTGCTGCTCGGGGCGGGCGACGTCTACGCGCCGTGGGCGGTGCCGCGTGAGCTCGAGTTCCCCTTCGACGACGCCCACCTCCTGTTCCAGGGCCAGAGCCACGGCGGCAAGCTGTTCCGCACCCACGGCCTGCCGACCGACGGGAGCTCGGTGCCGCTCGTCGTGTTCATCCACGGCATGACCATCGACGGCGCGCTGCACCACTGGCTCGCCCCCGACCCGAACGGTCCGTGGGACGCGCGCGCGTTCATGGGCGCGATGGTCGACGAGGGCAAGGTGGCCCCGCACGTGGTGGCGGCGCCCTCGCAGACCCTCGACGCGGACAACCCCGAGAAGCTGTTCGTCGGGCTCGACTTCGACGCCTTCGTCGCCGCGGTCGACCTCGCCCTCGCGCCGGTGCAGAAGGTCGACCGCACGAAGGTGTTCGTGCTCGGCAACAGCGCCGGCGCCTGCTACCCGGGCGCGGCGTCGTTCCGCGCGCTCGAGGCCAAGACGTTCACGCCGTTCGCGCTGTTCGCGGTGGACGGCTGCATGTCCAAGGAGGGCGGCGAGCTGCTCGCCAAGACGACCACGGTCAAGAACGTGATCGTCACCTACCAGGACTGGGCGTGGACCGAGCGCTCGTTCGAGGAGTTCCGCTGGGCGTGGGCGAGCAACGTGGCCCTCGGCGAGAAGGCCGGGCAGCGCATCCTCGAGAAGCACGGTTTTCAGAGCGAGAACCTGCACCTCGAGCTCGTCGAGTTCACGATGCGCAGGTTCATGCCCAAGCTGCTCCCGCCCTAGTTTTCCGGCCTGCGGCCGGGTCTCGCGCCCATGGGGGCGCGTCCCGAGCGAAACTGTTTCGCTCGGGTCCCTTTCCGGCCTGCGGCCGGGTCCGCTCGGTCAGGCGGATTCGGCGACGACGAGCTTGACCTCGACGTTGTTGCGGGTGGCGCGCGAGTAGGGGCAGACCTGGTGGGCCTTCGCCATCAGCTCCTCGGCCTGCGCGCGCGGCACGCTCGGCAGGTGACCGTGCAGCTCGACGGCGAGGCCGAAGCCCTCCTCGCTCTTGCCGAGGGTGACGATGGCCGTGATGCGGATGTCGCTCGTCTTGACCTTGGCCTGACCGCCGACGAGCTTGAGCGCGCTGCCGTAGCAAGCGGCGTAGCCGGCCGCGAACAGCTCCTCGGGGTTGGTGCCCTCGCCGCCCGGGCCGCCGAGGCCCTTGGGGACGGAGAGGCCGAGGTCGAACGTGCCGTCGGCGGTGGAAACGCGGCCGTCGCGGCCGTTGGTGGCGGTGGCGGTGGCGACATAGAGCGGGGTCATGGGGTGGTCTCGCTTTCGGGTTGGGTACGGAGGGTCTCGGTGAGGGTGGTGAGCTCGGTGCGCAGGCGGTCGATCTCGCGGAGCGAGAGCCCGGTGCAGGCCGCGAGCGCGCGGGGCACGCGCCCGAGACGGCGCTCGAGGCGCTTGCCGGCGGCGGTCAGGTGAATCTCGACCACGCGCTCGTCCGTCGCGCGGCGCCGACGGGCGACGAAGCCCGCGGCCTCGAGCCGCTTGAGCAGCGGGCTCAGCGTGCCCGAGTCGAGGTGGAGGCGAGCGCCGATCTCGCGAACGGGCGCGCCGTCTGCCTCGAGGAGGACGAGCAGGACCAGGTATTGCGGATACGTGAGGCCGAACGGCGCGAGCAGGGGGCGGTAGGCCGCCTCGAGCGCGCGGGTGGCCGCGTAGACGGAGAAACAGAGCTGGCGGTCGAGGCGGAGCGCGACGTCGGCCATGTCCATCCGATGCTGTCCAATTCGATTGGATACAACCTTTCTTCGGCAGAGCCGCGGCGGCTCCCACGGCCGAGCCTCGGTCAGTGATGGTGGTGGTGCCCGTGCGCGTGGCCGTGGTCGTCGGCGGGCAGCTCGACGTGCTCGTGCTCCTCGGCGTGCGGATCGTCGTGGTCGTGGACGTGACCCTCGAGGGCCATCGCCGAGAGCCACGCGCGGGGACCGACGCGGAGCACGCTCACGAAGAGCAGCACCGCGAGCAGCCCGGCCGCCGCCCACTCGATCGGGTGGTGGGCGTGGGCGACCAGCGGGTGGACCGCCGGCAGGCTCCCCGGGCGGACGAAGCGGTTGGCGACGAGGCCCGCGCCGATGGCGAGGGCGAGGCTCGTGAGCCCGAACGCCCACGCCGCGCGCGCGCCGAGCTCGCGCCGGAGCACCGCGAGGATGGGCAGGTTGGTGGACGGCCCGACCCAGAGGAACGCGAGGGCCGCGCCGACCGACGCGCCCTTGTGCACGAGCACCGCGGCGAGCGGGGTCGCCCCCTGTGCGCAGACGTAGACCGGCACCGCGACCACCGCGCCGAGCACCACGTCGAACGGCGCGCCGAGCCGCGCGATCATCGTCGGGTCGATCGCCGCCTCGATCGCCGCCGCGAGCATCAGGCCGACCAGGATCCACGCGCCATTGTGGTCGAGCGTCGAGCCGAAGCCGTCGGCGAGCGCCGCGCCCAGGCTCCTCTTGCGCGGTGCCGGCGCCTTCTCTTCGGGGGCGCCGAACGACGCGAGGGAGGCGGCCGGAATCGCCACCTTTGCCACGACGAGCGCGACGCCGAACGCGATGACCACGCTGCCGAGCGCGCGCGCGAGGGTGAGCGGGAGGCCGAGCAAGCGCAGCGAGAGGAGCGCGCTGTCGACCCCGAGCTCGGGCGTCGCGATGGCGAAGGCCGCGACCGCCGCCGCCGGCACGCCGAGCGTCAGCAGTCGGCGCGCCATGGGGAGCACGCCGCAGGAGCAGAGCGGCAGCGGCAGCCCGAACGCCATGCCGCGGGCCGCCTGCTGGAACACCCCTCCGTTGCGGAGCCAGGCGGTCATCCAGGGCCGCATCCACACGTGGAGGGCGCCCGCGGCGAACAGGCCGAGCAGGATCGAGGGCGCGGTCTCCACGAACAGCGGCAGGAGCGAGCTCGCGACCGAGAGCTCCCGCGGCTGCGCGCGACGCAGCACGTCGTCGGGCCCGGGCACGAGGAGCACGAGGGCGATGCCGGTGAAGAACGCGAGGCCACTCGCCGCACGGGTGCGCGACGAGGTGGTCGCGTGCTGGTGGGTGTGCGTCGCCACGCGCCGCATCGCGCCGAGGCCGAACGCCACGAGCCCGTCGAAGAGCGCGTCGGGCACCACCGAGAGGAGGCGGGAGCCGGCGAGCGCGCCCACGACGGTGCTCGCGGCCAG